>JALEQY010000095.1 GCA_022763735.1 Clostridiales bacterium | reverse complement strand
TATTTGATGAGATAATCAATGCGGATCTGCTGATGCTGGAAGCAAACCATGAGGAAGAAATACTGCTTATGGGAAATTACCCGTACGCACTGAAGCGCAGGATACTGGGCGACAACGGTCATCTTTCCAACGTCAATGCCGGCAGATGCCTGTGCAGTCTGGTGGAAGCCAGAAACAAGAAACGTCAGGTCCTGCTGGGTCATCTCAGCCGCGAGAACAACGATCCGTCTGTAGCTATGCTGGCAGTCAGGAACACCCTTATGGAGAACAATATCATTCCGGGAAACGAGCTTAAGCTTGAAGTCGTGCTGCGGGACTGCTGCAGCTGCATATACGAGGTGTAAAATGAACGTAACCATTCTGGCCGTAGGGAAGCTCAAGGAAAAATACTGGCGTGACGCTGTCGCCGAATATTCCAAAAGACTTAAGAGCTACTGCAGCCTTCAGATAACAGAAATAAAAGAAAGCCCTCTGCGGGCCAACCCCTCGGCAGCCGATGAGGAAGCTGTCAAAATCGCAGAAGGCGCTGATATCCTGAGCAGAATCAGGCCATCTGATTATGTGATCACGCTGGAGATAAAAGGCAAAGGCCTCTCATCCGAAGCGCTGGCACAGAAAATAGAAGCTCTTGCCATTGACGGCAAGAGCAGTATCGTATTTGTAATCGGCGGCTCACTGGGGCTTTCAGAAGAAGTCAGCAGGCGAGCCGATTTTAAACTTTCATTTTCAGCCATGACTTTCCCTCATCAGATGATGCGGGCGATTTTACTGGAGCAGATATACAGAAGCTTCAAGATCAACCGGCATGAGGCGTATCACAAATAACTGCCTCTTTCATCGACTTCACGTATTCGCCTATATGAGCCGGAGCATCTTTACCGTACTTTTCCAGAATCTTGATGATTGCTGATCCGACAATGGCGCCATCGGACAGACCTGCCATCTTTGCAGCCTGCTCCGGAGTAGAGATTCCGAAACCGATTGCGCACGGGATGTCCGTGTTTGCTCTTACAAGTTCCACCATTCTGCCCAGATCAGTATTTATCTCGCTTCTGGTACCTGTCACGCCGAGACAGTAGTGGGTATCAGTATCCTGTAGGTGTTCAGCAGGCTGCCTTCGAAGGGTGCGCTGAGTCTGTTGGAAAGCACGATCTGAAAAATATCCCCTTCCCGTATATAGTTCCTGGCTTTTTCCACCATGCTGCAGTAGGCTTCCTTATCGAAAAGCGGTGTCACTTCACCGGTAAGATGTCCGCCCGGCTCGTGCTTCTTCTCTCCGCTTCTCAGGAGCCGTGCCATCTGCTTCAGCTCCATCACTGCCTTGTTATATCCTGTTTCCGGATCCTCCAGGGGCATGTTGACTATGAGTACGATCTTCTGTCTGAAGTTGTCAAACGCGATGACCTTGTCAAAAAGCATAAGATCGATATCCTTGAACTGGTCGTCATCCTGCACGTCCATCTTTACAGACGGCTCGCTGTAGGCGAGATAGTCGTATGAAAAATACCCTACAAGCCCGCCGGTGAAGGGTGGCAGGTAATCGAAGCGGGGACTCCTGTACTCTTCCAGAACCTGGCGCAGATATGCGTCCGGATCCTCTGTTTTAATTCTGATATCCCCGGCCTTGAGTTCACCGTTGATGCAGGTGATTTCAAGCTTCGGGTCATATCCGAGAAAAGTGTACCTGCCCCATTTTTCTTTTTCTGCTACTGATTCCAGCATATAGCAGTGAGTTGAAACGTTTTTCAGTATTTTCAGTGCTTCTATCGGCGTGCATATGTCAGAAAGTATCTCACAGCTGACCGGCAGTGCCTTGTACCTGCCGGTATCGGCTATTCTCTTCACTTCATCGTACTGTGGTAAGAAATTCATTGTATTGCCTCCTGTATTTTTATGCGGTTCCGGCGGCTGCGCGCCGGTTTTATCGTATCTGACTGTCAGGTTCATACTGTCTTCTGCGCACCGGCTCGATATCAGCTGCATAAAAAAATCCCTGACAGAAATATATCTGTCAAGGATGAATAATCATAAATATCCGCGATGCCACCTTGATTCGCAGCTCATTACAAGCTGCGTTCTCTGCAGGGTACTAACATACCCCCGGCAACTGACGTATGCCTTCACGTTGCAGAATACTCAGCATACTGACCGTAAATTCCGAAATGCCCGCAGCCTGCGTCGTTCTGCCTGCTGCCGCATCCTTCAGTTCAATATGCCTTTGACTGCATCCCCAGCGGCCCATTTGGAAGATCTGTGTTTCACCCGGCTCTCAGCATCCCGGGCTCTCTGTGGAATCATAATCAACGTTATCTCCGCGTCATCGGTTTATGTTAGTAAAGTGTACTCCTCAGGTAGATAATTGTCAACTGACTTTTTCAGAATTTAACGCAGAGCTAACCTGAGGGCAACCAGAGCATGTAATCAGATAGTACCATAAAGCGAACCTGGCGCATTCAGCCTGAGAAATCAGGTTGTCCCGGATGTCTGATTCGTATTTCCCAATATTTCTGAGATATCCGGCTAGGATTCGGATCCGATACTGGATTTCCCAATATTTCTCCTAAAGTTTTCCATCTTGCTATGATTTAATGTGTCCTGCTCACCGAGAATTTACGAAACAGCCTGTTAAAATGCCGTTTTTCGTAAATTCTCGGGAATCCGGACATATTCCGAGCAATTAACTTCCTTGGGAATGCCTGCGCTACCCGAACCTGCAAAAATTCTGAAGCCAGCACCTTTCATTCCCGACCGCAATAGAACTTTCGCATAATAATCATCCTTGTATTCCCGACCGCAATGGAGTAGAATCATCTCAGAAGACAATTCAGGTATCAGGCCTGAGAATGGAGGATAAAATGGAAACAATCAAATGTATAAAAGAAAGACGAAGCATCCGCAGATTCCAGGATAAAAAGGTTCCCCACGATGTGATCAGTGAGATTATAGATGCTGCAGCCTATGCACCATCATGGAAAAATACTCAGGTGACAAGATACATCGTAACTGAGGACCGTGAAAAAATGAACAGAATAGCCGACGGCTGCGTTCTGGGCTTTGAATACAATATCGATACTATCAGGAAGGCTCCTGCTCTGGTAATAGTAACAATGATAGAGGGTCGTTCCGGTATGGAAAAGGACGGCTCCGCCACAACTCCAAAGGGTGCTGACTGGGGCGTATTCGACACAGGCATCGCAACACAGACCTTCTGTCTGGCTGCACACGATAAAGGAGTAGGCACTGTAATTATGGGAATCTTTGATGAGAACAAGGTAAGCGAAGTCATCCCTGTTCCCGAAGGTCAGAAGGTCGCTGCTCTCATCGCCATGGGATACCCTGACGAAGAACCTAAGGCACCTAGACGCAAAACAGTTGAAGATCTCGTAACATATATCGACTGACCTGCAGTCAGCGACATGGCAAACCAGGCAATCATGAGAATTCAGTACTGTCTGAGCACGCATTGATTACAAACCCTCCTGACGGGCAGGCAATTCCCGGCAGGAGGGTTTTCTATTGATGACTGGTTCCACGTCGCTGACTGGAATCATGCCGAAAAAAAATACCAGGACTGCATTTCCGGCATGAAATAAGCAGTCCCGGGTGATCTGTAAGAGTGAGCAGGTTTCCCCTGAGTTCTCTTAAATTGTATCTTAAATTATTTTTTTCGCTACCCTGCCACGGTAGACAGGATCTCCGCTTATGCGTGCAATAACATTGTTCATTGTAGTCTGATCATACATGGATTCCTGCATCAGTCTGCGTTCCTTTGCCTCATCAGCTGTAATCCTGAAGCCTCCTGCGGCATTATCAAAAGCGCTCGTCAGCAATCCTCCGGAAACATCATCAGAATCGATGGCTTCTATAGCTGCAGCTGCTGCAGCTTTGGCAGAATTGGCGGCAGCAGAAAGTCCGTCATTGTACAGCGGCAGCATCTGTGCACCTGCATCACCTATGATGATAAAACCATTGCCGATATTTCTTATCTGCTGATCTGTATCGCACAGCTTGCCGGCTTTCCACGGGCTCACCTGCTGTGCATCCGCGAACATTCTGGCAATCTCACCGGTACCTGTCTTCCATTTATTGAATCGGAGCTGAAAATCATCAGGTTTTATCAGTTCCCTGTCTCTGACGATCATACCGACATTGCAGAAACCATCTGCAGCACCCTTCGCACCGCACGGCACCGCCCAGAAATACCCCGGCTTCAGCCCTGCATCGAAGGAAAAAACTCCATAAGTATTGTACTGACCCCTGGAAAATGATCTGTCCAGCTTGACTCCTCTGAAATACGCCCGCTGCCCGAACAGCATGCCGCAGGGACGTTCCTTCATCACACCCAGAAGCCCGGCAGTCTGCGAATAAGCTCCGTCAGCGCCGATCACCACTCTGCATCTGAGTTCAGTCTCCTCACCGCGCCATTTTACTCTGACACCACATACCGTGCCTTTTTCGACTATCATATCCACAACACGGCAGCCCTGCCTGAATTCAGCACCATGCTTCACTGCAGTTTTTACCATCAGTTCATCAAATCTGTATCTTGGAGTACAGTAGCATTCAAAGGGCAGATGCGCTATATCTCCATTGCTGCTCACCAGCCGCAGACTCCTGATGCATGTGCCCGTACGATCAAGCTCGTCAAAGGCACCCAGAGCATCCACATGGGCCACTATACCCTCCTGCAGAATATCTCCGCAGACTTTATCTCTGGGAAAAATCTCCTTGTCCAGAAGCAGCACATCGATACCTGCTTTTGCCATGTATGCCGCACATATGGAACCTGCAGGTCCTGCACCGATCACTATCACATCTCGCTCTGTTCTGACCATTTTATTCCACCTCCTGCTCAGGACTGTCTGCTGCGACAAGCTTCACTGCATTGACAGGGCATACATCCGCACATATCCCGCATCCCATGCAGTGCTGCGGGCTTTCCTTATGGTAACCGCAGTTCATGCACCTTGACGATTCCAGCACCGCCTGAATGTCACTGAACACCTGTCCGACGTCTGACGTTCCCTTTGCATCGTCATGATTTCCCTGCAGGATTTCGTAGGAGGCCTGAAGCTCCCTGGCCTCTCTGTACCTGACACCTACAGGTCTGTTGCTGCCGAACAGATAGTTGTATACGGCTTCTGCTCCTGCTCTGCCGGCATCAGGCGAGCTCATATCGAAATCTCCCACTGCAAACACGCCGCTGACACCTGTTTCCAGTTTGTCATCTGTTACAAAGTACCCTTTGCCGTCGACCTTAAGCCGCGGATTTCTGGCTGCAATGGCATCCGTATCCGGCACTGCCGTATCTCCCAGAACAAGGGTATCACACGGGATGTTCAGCGAAAGCTTGTTTTCCATGATTCTGCAGTCTATACTTCCCAGCACACCATTTCCGGCATTTATCCTGGAAAGTCTGACGCCTGTAACTATATTCACACCTTCCTTCACTGCAAGCTCAGCGGCAGCATCTGATGCGCGAAGCATCCCCTTGCTGCATGGAGCAGCGACTGTGACCTCTCTGCTGTATTTCTTAAGCTCTCTGGCGATATCAAAAATCATGGCATCGCTTCCGGTCAGCACCACTCTCTGGCCAACACCGGATATCACCTCATCGTCTGCAAGCTTTGATGCCATGGAAACCACATCAAAAACTCCCGGAACATCTGCATTACTGATTGGAGGCTTCTTTCCCGCTGACTCTCCGACAGCAAACAGCACCGCTTCATATCCGTCTCTGAACAGGTCATCGATGGACGGTCTTATACCGACCGGAGCATTATAGACTATTTCAATACCTGATGCTTCCACCTTCTCCATGCCATCCACGAAGAGTTCCCGGTCTATCCTCCCTGCCGTGGAAAGAGTACGCAGGCTTCCTCCGAGGGACGGGCCCTTTTCGAATATGACCGGACAGCAGCCTTTCTTGGCCAGCAGTACAGCTGCGGTAATTCCGGCTATCCCTCCGCCTGCCACTGCCACTTTCTTCCCGGAAACCTTGCCGGGTCCCGGAATCATATCTCCGATACCTGCCGATCTGAACATCGGTCTTATATCCTCTGCCGGTTCCTTTGGTTTCCTGTCTCCGTTTTTCACCGCCTCCAGCTCGGCCGTCTGCGGTCTTACAGCAGGTATGTTCTCCGTATAAATGGTTTCCTCTGCAGGAGCTTTCCCGATCTTGTGTGTTCTGAGTTCAGGCTCCCTGCCGCACAGGCATGCATCAATCTCCACCGCCGCCTGTCTTCCTGCCGCCATTGCTTCAGTAACGGAGGAGCTTTCTCCTGTCACATCTCCGCAGGCGAATATCATCTTCTTGTTTGTCCTGTGGAAATCATCTATCCTCACCTTGCCGTCAGGGTATGTCTCCACCTTGCTTATATCCTCAACGTGGCTTCGCAGACCGACTGCGAAAATGACTGTATCGCAGAACAGGTTGAATTCACTGTTTGAAACCTTGACAGGTCTCGGCCAGCCCCTTTCATCGTCGGTGTATTCCACCTTCATCAGTTCCACTGCCTTGACTTTGCTGTTCTCCAGTATTATCTGCTTAGGAGCGGTTCTGGGAACATACTTTATACCCTGTTCCTCAAGTCTGCTGACCTGCAGTGTGCACTGCTCCTCGTCCGGATCATCTATTGCCGCACAGGTTACATTTCTGCCCATACGTGCCAGAAATGCAGCCGTATCAAAGGCCATTCCGCCGCCTCCGATAATAACCACATCACTGCCTATCACCGGTGGATCCGCCTCATCAGCTCCATTCAGGGAACGAAGCACCGAAACAGCATCGTACACTCCATCTCCTCCGATACCGTCTATGTCAAGGACAAGCCCTGTTACGGCACCTGTTGCGATAAGACACGCACTGAAGCCTTCTTCCCAGATATCATCTATGGTGATATTCTCTCCCACTGTACAGCCGTATCTGACATCCACAGCTGAAGACATGACACGCCGTATCTCCTCACGCATGAGATCCTTATCGAGCCTGAAGCCGGGGATGCCCCAGTTCATCGCTCCTCCAAGGCTTCTGTCCTTTTCGAAAATCGTTACTCTGTAACCCTCCTCCGTCAGGGCCGAGGCTGCAGCTATGCCGGCAGGGCCGCCCCCGATCACGGCGATTCTTTCTCTGCACGGTTTTATATATTTACGGTTCTCCACAACCGCTTTACTCACAATATACTTCTCAAGCTCCAGCATATTCACCGGTTCATCAATACATGTGCCCCTTTTGCACACATCATGGCAGAAATGGTCACACACCTGAGAGGTTATCCACGGCAGGGGATTTCTGCTGCTTATGTAATCATATGCGCTTTCGACATCACCCATTCTGACAAAGGCTGCTGCCGTCTGCGGCACTATGCCCAGTGGACACTCTGACGAGCAGCTTTCATCGTCATAAATGCAGAGGGAACGTGACACGTCACGTCTGTATTCTCTGATAGCTCCGGTCGGACAGTATTCCCTGCATCTGCCGCAGTTCATGCAACGTCTCGTATCTATTTCTGCCTGCACTTTTTTATCTACTGTAAAATTGAATTTCATTGTTTATCTCCTCCGGCTCACCTCAGTTCCAGTGCGTCCAGCTCTTCTGACAGCTCCATGCACATTTCTCTGGTTATGATACTCTTTACCATCGCAGCCGCATCACTGCTTTCCACAGTTTCCAGGTTGTTCTCCCTGATCCATCTGCAGCAGAGTCTCAGATAACCGTAATCCCTGAGGCCGTTCCACATGAAGTGCACTTTGCGAAAAGCCATGTAAAACACCAGCATGGCAGTTCCTTCCCATCTTACCTGTTCTTCAAGAAACACCATCTCCGGGGAATCTTCATATTCGTTCTGGATTTCCGATCTGATTTTTTCTATATGTTTTTCGATCACTTTGTATCGTTTCTGGCCTTTGCGGCCTTCATAAAAGCTCTGTTCGATAGCCACAGCAGCACCTCCTTACAGTGTAATTCTACCATACCTTGACATTCTGTACCAAGTTATTTGTCACGAGCCTTTTAATTTCAGAGGTCTGTTTTACTCCGGCAGTAACATATCTATTCAGTTTTTCTCATTGCTGACAGGGCTGCCAGCTGCGTTACCGCATCCGTAACCGTTCCTATATCCCGCTCGGATGTATATAATCCTGGGCATAGACGTATGCATCCGATATCACCGGTGCCTATGGTATCATGGGCAAGCCCGCTGCAGTGAAATCCTGCCCGCACTGCTATGCCGAAGCGCTCATCCAGTATAGCTGCAGCTGTTTCACAGTCGATACCGTCAATATTCACTGCAACTATTGCGGCTTTCTCACCGGGATCCTCCGGCCCGTATACTGTCACCCCTGTTATTCCTTCAAGCCCCCGCTGAAGCTTGCGTACAAGCCTTTCTTCATGGTCCCGTATCGCACTGACGCCTATCCGGTCTATCATGCGTATCGACGCACCAAGACCTATAATCCCGGGAGCATTAAGTGTTCCTGCCTCAAATCCCTCCGGAAAATCCCGGGGCTGCTCCAGCTCCTTTGATTTAGTTCCTGTACCGCCCTCAACCAGTGGGGTCAGCTCAAGTCCTTTTTTTACATAAAGAAATCCTGTCCCCTGGGGTCCCATCAGTCCCTTGTGACCGGGTACAGCCAGCAGGTCGATATGATTTCTTCTCACGTCAAGATCCATATATCCTGCGCCCTGGGCACCGTCCACCATAAATAGTATTCCGTTTCTCAGTGCGATTCTGCCGATTTCTTCGAGGGGCATTCTGGTTCCTGTTACGTTGGATGCTGCTGTTATCACTATCATTCGAGTGTTTGTTCTGATGGCTGCCCTGATGTCCCTGACGCTGATTCGGCCCTGTCTGTCGCAGCGGATTACCGTCGTGCTGATGCCTGCAGATTCCAGCTGCTTCAGGGGTCTCAGCACAGAGTTGTGCTCCATGGATGATGTGATGACATGGTCTCCCTTCCTGAGAATCCCTTTGAGAGCCAGGTTGATGGCTTCCGTGCAGTTTCTGGTGAATATTATCCTGGCAGGATCTTCTATATTGAAAAGGGACGCTGCCGCTGTTCTCGTTCTGTATATTTCACGGGCTGTCCTGGCGGCTGCCGCGTGTCCCGCCCTGCCGGGGTTGGCACAGTAGCTGCTGATGGCTTCTGTCATTGCCTCCAGCATTTCCGGCGGTTTCGGCCAGGATGTGGCTCCATTGTCCATGTATATCATTCAGTCATACCTCCTGCATACAAAAATACAGATCACAGCGGTATATCCTGATCGCTGATGACCTGTATTCAATATATGTATTCTGCTGTATTGAGGTTACTAT
>JALEQY010000013.1 GCA_022763735.1 Clostridiales bacterium | reverse complement strand
CATGCCGATTGAATAAACTGACAGCAGAATGCTTAGAATCCTGCCGATTCTGGTGACTGCAACAAGCTCACCGAAGCCGACGGTTGTAACAAGCTCGAAACAGTACCATAATGAGTCACCGTAAGTTTCAAATACTGCTTCGCGTCTGTAAATAATAAAAGCAAATGCAAAGAATACCAGCAGGTATACAGCCAGTGATTCGAAAAAATGTGTACGTTTAAGAACCAGCCAAAGTGTTTTATTGTAATTTATTTTCATGACTTTTACTCCTCGTTACCTGATCGGCAAGTATTGCTGCCAGGAATATCCATAATCCCATCTTAACAGGGAAACAAAGAAACAGAAGGCATGTAACTGCCAGAGGCCTCCTGATTGATACACTCATGGTTGCAGCTGTCGTTATGGCAGCTGCGAACACGGCGTGCTCTGCATCCATTGGAAATACCAGAAGCGAAATTCCGTATCCCAGACAGACTGCCGCAAAAATAAGAGGAAAGAAATGACCGCCCTTGAGCCCCATCTGAATACACAGGTTCGTCAGCAGAACCTTCAGGATCGCTATCCCTATCATAGCCACAGGCGCATAACGTGCATAATCGGTGATGAGTACCGACATCTGGCTTTCTCCTGAGAACTGAAGGACCGGGAGAAATGAAACGGCACCTCCCAGAATTAATCCTGCCAGAACTTCACCAAGAACAGGAGGTAGCTTACATGAAAGCTTAGACAGAAACTCTTCGGATTTTTCAAAGAAAAGCCCCAGCAATATACCGCAGATTATATAAACAATCATCATAAGGAAATCCCATTTATCAGGTTGTGTATTTCCGAAACTCGGGAAACCTTCCGAAACCTTGCCGAAGAGATAGTTAAGCAAAAAAAGCACACTAAGAGCAGACGCAATGGAAATGCCGTAAACAAGAAGTTTAGAACTTCGGTTGGAACCACCATCGCCATTTGACGATGTGTCGCCGTCAGTTTTACATGATGAAGACCTGCCATCATCCGCCGATGAATCATCCTCTCTTTCAACAGCGGAGAAAAAGCCGAAAAGAGGTGAATAAAACAAAATCGATAATGATACAGCCATTCCTACGCTTGAATAAAAATCAGCGTTCTTTTTTGCAAATTTCAGGTTTTCATTTGCCCAGCACCCCAGAGCAACGAGGACTCCCACCATACCGGCTTCAGGCCCCACACTGCTGCCGAAGATAAGCGGAAGCATCGCCGCAATTAGAATAACCACTATTTTGTTATACGGATAGGTTCCGGTTCTTTTTACTGTTCCAATGACAGCTTTCATCGTCTGCGGATAGTCTCCGAACCGTTTCCTGAATACACCGATAATCACACCGCCGAGGGTGCATACAACAACAGGATACCATACAGGCGCATCAACGACCTCCGGCAGTCTGTCCCATAAAAGCACAGTACCCAGATGAACCGCCCGTAGGAAAATCCAGAGAACCGCACCGGAAACAGCACCAAGAACGGCACAGAATAATAAAAGTTTTGATTTGTTCGTAATAATTGTTTTATTCATAACCATTACATTATACAATAAATGATTGAGTTTGCGATCAGATAAATTGATGTTTTTGCAATCAGACTCCGAAACTATCTTCAGAAGCAGAGAAATCGACGTTTTTGCTAACAGAAAGTTGACATCAGGTGGGTTTACTGTTAGAATCTGAATTACAAAACCGCATCATAATAGACGTTGCATGTGACTTTTAAAGGTCATGCCGTTATGATAAGATGGGGAGTGGATTTTTCTGAGAACAGTATTCTGTTCTTACTTTTCGCCACACGAAGACTTTATGTATTCGTGTGTTTTTTTGTGTGAGAGGAAATTAAATGAATCAGGAATTTATGAAAACGAAAAACGTTCTGCCCCTGGTGCTTACTATGTCATATCCGATGGCCATATCTATGGCAGTAAATGCGCTTTACAATATTGTGGACTCGTTTTTTGTATCGCAGATAAGCGATAAAGCGATGACAGCCCTTTCTCTGTTGTTTCCCGTACAGAATTTTGCACATTCCGTTGCAGTGGGTTTCGCCATTGGAATCAATGCGGTGGTGGCATTTTACATGGGGCAGGGAAGCCCCGGAGAAGCAGACAAAGCAGCAACAAACGGAATTCTGCTGAGTGCACTGCACGGGATAATATTAACAGCCGGATGCATAGCAGTAATGCCGTGGTTTATGGACAGATTCACAGACGATCAGAGTATTGTAAACTTCGGACTAAGCTATACCGGTATTTTGTTTATATTCGCACCGATGGACTGTATGGCCATTGCCATGGAAAAGACCTTCCAGGCGGCAGGAAGGATGAAAACCACAATGCTCAGCCTCGCCTCAGGATGCATTCTTAACATAATTCTGGATCCTCTGCTCATTTTCGGCATTGGTCCGTTTCCGCAGCTTGGAATCAGAGGTGCAGCAATAGCCACAGGCATAGGACAGACATTACCGCTGATAATATACGTGCTCCTTTACATAGCGAAGCCACTGCCGGTCAGATTCAGAAGGAAATACATCAGACCGGAACTGTATATGATGAAACGATTGTATTCCATCGGTAATGCAGGTACGCTCAACCTGGCACTGCCGTCGGTACAGGTCTCGATACTTAACGCTATTCTGGCATCCTATTCTGCTGGATATGTGTTCATACTGGGCGTCTATTACAAGCTGCAGACTTTCCTTTACCTGTCGGTAAATGGAGTTGTACAAGGCATAAGGCCGTTGGTGGGTTACAATTACGGAGCCGGAGAAAATGGACGTGTGCGCGAAATCGTCAGAATATCTATTATAATAGCGGCAATTATTATGATTGCTGGAACGGCAGTGTGTCAGCTGATGCCGGATACGCTCATGGGAATATTCACACAGGATGAAGCAGTTATTCAGGCAGGTTCATCAGCCCTGAGGATAATAAGTGGAGGGTTCATAATATCGTCAATATCCGTAATATTGTCAGGGGCTCTTGAAGGCCTCGGAAAGGGAACGGAGTCTCTTGTTATTTCGCTGATAAGATATATAGTGTTCATACTTCCGGCAGCAGCAGGTCTTAGCTGTATTGTGGGTGCGGTCGGAGTGTGGCACGCTTTCTGGATTACAGAACTGGCGGCCGCAGCGATTTCATGCTGCATATATCGCAGAGCGGTAAGAAATTAGGAGCAGGCGGGCTGTATCTTCATTATTTTGCCACAATCGGAGTGTATAATTCCAAATCACAGGAGTGATTTAAGATCCTGATAAAGAAGATAATTAAGAACCGGACATAACAAGGGGGTTAATAATGAAAAAAACAATGAAATTAAGGAAGATGATCAGTATGATGCTTGTTGCAGCAGTGGCAGCAGTTATGGTGTTGGTGCCGGCAGGGGCAAGCGCAGATTCAGTGAATGATTCTTTGTCAGATACTTATGTTTCTCTGGGAGCGAACCTGTCTGACAGCGAGCGTGCAACTGTACTGAGCCTGCTTGGGCTTACAGAGGATGAGCTTCAGAATTGTACGGTAGTACAGGTTACAAACCAGGAAGAGCATGAATACCTTGATGCTTATCTCAGCAGCAGTGTTATAGGAAATCGTGCTATTTCATCAGTTAAAGTGGTCAATAAGGATGATGGCAATGGTATTAATGTGGAAACACATAATATTACCTATTGCACAGAAACCATGTATCAGAACGCTCTGGCCACAGCAGGTCTTGAAGATGCAGATGTGACAGTGGCAGGCCCATACAATGTTTCGGGCACGGCCGGGCTGATAGGTGCTATTAAAGCATATGACACAATGACCGGCAAGGATACAGCCGAAGAAAGCGTTGAGGCGGCTACTCAGGAGCTGGTAACAACAAGTGAGCTTGGAGAGAGTATGGGGGATCAGGAGTCGGCAAGTACGCTGGTAGGTGCGGTTAAAGACAAAGTTGTTTCCGAAGGACTTGAAACAGAGGAAGAAATCAGAGATGCGATTGAAGACACTGCAGAGCAGATGGATATTACTCTGACAGAGGATCAGATTGCGAAAATAACAGCACTTATGGATGAAATCAAGAACCTGGATATCGATATTAATGCACTCAAGGAGCAGGCAAAGGGCCTCTATGACAAGCTGGATAGTCTGGATATAGATCTCAGTTCGGCACAGGGATTTTTCAGCAGAATCGGTGAATTCTTCAGCAATCTGTGGGACAGGATTTTCGGATAAAATCTAAAAAAATTAAAAACGAAATGGGGGTGGATACATCAGGAATTTGATGTGATTCACCCTTTTCTGTTGCCTAATGGGTGGTGTTTATAATTTATTCCCAAATTTTTTTTAACTCCATCAGTACGGGACGATAATCATCCATTGCAATTGTCGGAAAACCGAATTGCAGCTGGCATTTAGGAGCCGTTGATGGATTTGCATAATAGGGCTTTACTGAGTAAAGCTTGATACCACATGATGATGCCTTTTCTATAAGAATCTCAGGAGGGGTTGAGGTGTCTATATTGACCAGAAGATGCAGTCCAGCACCGTCACCGCTGATTGTAATCTGGTCACCAAACACTTCATTCATTGCTGTTTTGAGTAAGTCCTGTTTTTTTCTGTAAAGTGTACGTAGTCGGTTTATGTTGCGTTCGAAGCTGCCATTTGCCATGAAATCTGCAAGAACCAGTTGGTGCAGCGGCGAAACCTGAGAACCATAAAGATGGTAATATTCGTGGTATCTGGGCAGCAAAGCATGAGGCAGGACGATATATGCTATTCGTATTGCGGGAGACAAAGCTTTGGAAAAAGTACCTGTATAGATTACTCTCTCGTTGTGATCCAGTGATTGGAGGGATGGAGCCGGATTAGTATAATACCGGAGCTCGCTGTCATAATCATCCTCAATGATATATGCGCCAGTGTTGTGCGCCCATTCAAGAAGACTAATGCGTTTTGATATAGACAAAACTGCGCCGGTAGGAAACTGGTGTGATGGAGTAACATAGAGCAGATCGAGAGGTCTGGACATTGTCTCTGATATGTCCAGACCGTCATTCTCCACCGGTATGTAATGCATCTGATAATGATGATTGCAGAATACGGAACGAATGCCATCGTAGCCGGGATCTTCCATGCCGCAGCGCTTCTGACTGGATTCAAAGATATTAGCAAGTATTTCCACAGAATGCTGGTGGCCGCAGGTAATGACAACCTGTTCAGGATTACAGATCACGCTTCGGGAACGATAAAGATAACGGGCGATTTCTTCACGCAGGGCGGCTTCACCCATGTAATCAGGATATAAAATGCTGCGGCATGTTTCTACTGAATCAAGTGTTCGATTGACACTTTTTCTCCACTGTTTATAGGGAAACGTAAGATTGTCGATGTTGCCGTAATCAAAGTCATAGCGCAGTGCTGGTGCAGCGGGAAGTGTATGTATAATATGAGTGAATTCATCATTATAACCAACTGAAGGTATTTCATTCACGATAAAGCCGCTGCCGGCTTTTGCATACACATATCCTTCGATTTCTAGCTGATGATATGCTCTGTTCACAGAATTCCTGCTGATAGCAAGTTCGTCAGAGAGATAGCGTGTAGCAGGAAGCTTTGAACCTGGAGCGAATGAGCCTGAATGGATTGCATTGGTCAGAGAATAGTATAGCTGTTCATAAATAGGTACAGCACTGCTTTTATCAATATATATCATAGAACACTCCTTTACTGGTACTTATAAAATATGACTGATTGGAACTTCTCAGAATACCAATTTTATTATATTCTATATGTATTAAACAGGCAAATGTAATGAAAGGAGAAAATGCCATGTTCAGAGAAATGAGACTGAAGGAAGATAATCAGCTGTCGCAGCAACAGGCCAGAGAGATACTGGAAAAAGCGACATATGGGGTTCTGGCACTGGATGGAGATGACGACTATCCATATGCAGTTCCTGTGAATTATGCTCTGGAGGGAAATAAAATTTATTTTCACGGAGCAGTTGAAGGGCATAAGGTTGACTCTGTGAGAAGAAATGAAAAGGTGTCATTATGTGCGGTTGCTCAGGCTGATATAGTTGCAGATGCATATAACTGCCTGTATTTAAGCACAATAGCTTTTGGCAGAATCAGAATAATAGAAGATACCGCAGAAAAACAGAAGGCTTTAGAGCTTATAATAGAAAAATACTCAAAAGGCTTTGAGGAAGGCGGCAGAAAGTATATTAAAGCTTCATGGGATGAAGTGATGACATTTGTTATTGATATTGAACATATGACAGGTAAAAAAGGAACACCATAAAACGTATTTTACATTTAACGGTCTTTCCTATATAATCACATTACAGGAAGGAGCGTGTCATGAAACAGGATATTCTACTTGTAGAGGATGACAGAAGCCTTAACAGAGCAGTGAGCCTCAAGCTCCTCAGAGAAGGCTATGAAGTTAAAACAGCGTTTACACTTAAGCAGGCATGTGAGCTTTGCAGAGCAGAGATGCCTGCTTTTATTATATGTGATATAGGGCTTCCGGATGGCAGCGGGCTTGATTTCTGCATAGAATTGAGGGAAGCCGGACATGACATCATGTTCCTTTTTCTTACAGCCCTTGATACAGAAATCGATATGATAAACGGATATGAAGCAGGTGCCGATGATTATGTGACAAAACCATTTTCACTGGCAGTGCTCATTTCCAAGGTGAATGCCATGATGAAACGCAATTCCAGAGGCAGTGGCGGCAGTGACAGCGGTGGGTCGGATATTATCAGAGCCGGAGATATTATTCTGAACCTGAGCGAGAACTGCGTTTACAAAGACAGCCGGCGTATCAGCCTTACGGCCAATGAATACAAGCTGCTGGTGTATTTCATGGAGAACCCTATGAAAATATTGTCAAGGAACCAGCTGCTTGAAGCAATCTGGGACATAGACGGAAGTTTCGTCGATGACAACACACTGGCGGTAAACATCAGGAGACTGCGTGAGAAAATAGAGGACGACCCGTCGAAGCCGAAGATGATAAAAAACGTACGCGGGCTGGGGTATATTTGGGAAAGGAAGTGTGAACGCCAATGAAGAAAACCGCAGTAATTTTTGTGCTGATTACTCTGGCGGCGGCTGTACTGCTGGGAGCAGCCGGAGCAAGTGCTATTTCGAATGCTTACAATATCGCAACCGAAGAGGTGGAAAACATAGCGGGTGCAGTGCTTGCAGAATATCCACAGGCCGAAGAGGTGTTCGTTAATGCTGCTCTCGATGAGGAAAACAGCACGCAGGCGGAAGGTCGGAGCATCATGTCCAGATACGGTTACGGCGGAGCATCGGCAGCAGATACTGAAATGAAGAGGAGCATCAGAGGCTATATCATCATGCTGTCATTGTTTATTGCAGCTGTTATTTTGTGCGGTCTGACAGCTATAACTGCAGCAGTGCGTAGAAGGCAGAGACAGGAAGAAGATATGCTCGCAATTCTGGACAGCTGTCTCGCCGATGACTACAGCTTTGAAAATGATAGTGAACGGTTAAATGCTCTGGGAAATCAGCATTTTGCAGATTCCCTGTCAAAGCTGGGCAGCAAGCTGAAGATGAAAACTTGGCAGCTGGACAGCGAGCAGGACAGCACCAAGACATTGGTCACAGACATATCACATCAGCTGAAGACGCCGATAAGCGCCATGAAGACATGCTTTGACATGTATCTTGAGGCAGACAGCCAGAAAGAAAAGGACGAGTTCCTTTACAGGAGTATGGCACAGATGGACAGACTGGAATCGCTGGCAGCAGCACTGATAAACATTTCGAGGCTCGAAACCGGAATGATAGAGCTCAAGACAGAAAAAGCCTCACTGACAGATATAATAATCTCGGCGTTGAATACCGTATATCAGAAATCTATTGATAAAGAAGTCCTGATAGAAACCGGCGAAATTACTGATATGGAGCTGGAACTTGACAGCCGATGGACAGCTGAAGCTATAGCCAACATCATTGATAACGGCATTAAATACAGCCCGGCGGGAAGCAGGATAGATATCAGAGTAAGCAGGCTTTACAGCTTTGTGAGAATAGAAATAGAGGATAGGGGCATCGGCATACCTAGAAACGAACAGAACAGGATATTCAGGAGATTTTACAGAGGTGATAATGATACGGTAAGAGCGCAGGAGGGCTCAGGCGTGGGGCTTTATCTCAGCAGGACTATAATAGAGAGACAGGGCGGGACAATATCTGTCCGTTCTGCAGAAGGCGAGGGAAGCACATTTATTATTCAGCTGCCGCTGAGAAGCTGAAGCTGCCGATTCGTGAACTGAAAGAAAAATGTAAGTATCCTTGTAAGGTCAATGTAAGAATAGGGATATATAATATAGCTGATCGAAAGGGGGATCTGACATGGATACAATACTTGAAACAAGAAATCTGTGCAAATACTACGGCAGCGGTGACAATAAGGTCAAAGCTGCAGATAACATCAACATCAGAATAGCACAGGGAGAATTCGTCACAATAGTGGGCAAGTCAGGCAGCGGTAAATCAACGCTGCTTCACATGCTGGGAGCACTGGACAGACCAACGTCGGGACAGGTGATACTGGCAGGCAGGGACATCGCCGGATTTAACGAAAACGAGCTGGCGAAAATAAGACGCCGCAGGATAGGCTTTATTTTTCAGGCCTTCAATCTGGTGCCGTCGCTCAACGTTTGGGAAAACATCGTTCTGCCGCTGGGGCTTGATGGCAGGAAAGCCGACAGAAAATTTGTGATGGATGTCCTGCGTACACTTTCCCTTGAGGAAAAGGTACACAGCCTCCCCAACACTTTATCGGGAGGTCAGCAGCAGCGTACAGCTATAGCCAGAGCCATAGCAGCCAAACCGTCAATCATACTTGCTGATGAACCTACAGGAAATCTTGACACCAGAACCGGCGATGAGGTTATGGCACTTCTGAAGCTATCTGCGAAAAAATACGGGCAGACTCTGGTGGTGATAACTCATAATGAAGATATTGCTCAGATGGCAGACAGAACCATCGTGATTGAAGACGGCAGGGTGGTGAGATAGTATGATTAAAACACTTGCCGCCAGCAGGCTCAGGTATAACCGCAGCAGAACTATACTGACAGCCGTTGCAGTAATGCTGACTGCAGCGCTTCTGATGGGTCTGGGAACGACCGTTACAGGGCTGCTGGACTATCAGAGACAGCAGGCTTCTGCCGAAAGCAATATACATGCGGGATTCAGAAATCTTACAGAAGATCAGGTTAAAGTTCTGTCGAAGCATACGGATGTGGAGGCAGTGAAAACCAGCCAGATTGCTGCTAAGGTGGAATATGGCAAAATGAACGGTTTCCTCATTTCGGTAAATGATGTGAAGCCGGGGATACGTCAGAGCACAGGAAATACTATCAAAGGACATATGGCAGAAAATGAAAATGAAATCTGCGGGGGAGAATCGTTTTTCAGACAGCTTGGCGTGGAACCTGTTATAGGTAAAGGGGTTAAAATAGATTATCGAATTGGTGGAGAAGGAAAGATACAGACAAAGGAGTTCACAATAAGCGGGCTTCTGTCCGAGAAGGATATTTCAGGACTTGGGATCAGTGAATCCAGAATGAGTTACAGTGCTGTGATTTCTGATAAGCTTGCTGACAGCTGGATTGACGAAGCGGACAGAAGGTACAGTGCCAATATCAGAGTTTACGGTGAATCAGAGCTCGATTATGATGGCATTACAGAAGTGATAGACAACGTGGCAAAAGACATAGGCTGCACTAAGGATGATATCGTGTACAACAGCAGCTATCTGTACACTATGACGGATCCCGGAAGCGATACGATCGGAATAGCTGCAGCCATAGCAGCATTGATTGTAGTTTTCTCAGGACTTGTAATATACAGCATCTGTTATGTAGGTGTGATAACCGACGTACAGGAAATCGGCAAACTAAGGGCACTGGGAGCATCACCGCGGCAGATAAAGAAGCTGATGCTCCGGGAGGGAATGATTATTTCGGCTGCAGCCGTTCCACTGGGGCTTATATTAGGATATCTGATTCCTCGTTTGCTGCTTCCTGTTGTAATGCGCTGGGGTGCGGCCAAAACTCCGTTGATGTCAGAAGCGGGGGATATACACATGTTTTCCATACCTGTTACTGTGGGAGCTGTATGTGTGGTTGCTTTGACTGTATATATTTCCATGCTGAAGCCGATGCGTACGGCATCTCGCATATCTCCGGTGGAGGCTATCAGATACCAGGAATCCGCAAGCCGCAGGAGCACCAGAAAAGGCTTCAGCAACGTCAACGTATTCAGGCTGAGCCTGGCCAATCTTACAGGGAACAGAAAAAGAACTGTGGTCACGATGGTGACTATGGCTCTCAGCTGTGTGCTTTTTATGAGCATAGCCGGAGTGATGAACAGCATGTCTGCAGAGGATATTGCCAACCGGGAGCTGGCCGGCAGCGATTTCAAGCTGACAATTGATTATTCTCTGAACGACAAGGAATATCCGGAGAACAATCTTGAAAATATCAACAGCAGCGGTGTTTTCGGGCAAGAGCTGGTTAATAAAATAGAGTCGATGGACGGTGTGAAAAACGTACGGTGCGAGTATTCTGTACCTGTGAGTTCCGATTATCCGTCTCCAATGTTTGAAGACGGCAAGCGCTGCTCCATATCGGTTCTGACAAGAGAAAAGGCTGAGGAGTATTCAAACGCGGAATATATCCACGAGGTGAAGCGTGGCCAGATAGATTATGACAGGATGGTAGCAGAGAACGGTGCAGTCTTTACAGGCGATTTCTTCTGGGATGAACTGTGCTTGAAGCTCAATGATAAAATGAACCTGACAGTATATGATGGCAACAGAGAGATTCCGATGAATATCAGAGTGCAGGCAAGCCTTGATGACGGGAGTGCACCTTCGGATATTATGATTCCGCAGGAATGCTTTGACAGGCTTGGGCTGCAGAATAACTGCATTACCAGAATGTTCATTGATGTGGAGAAGAGCAGCTTTGATGATGTGAAGGCAGCACTGCAGGAGATATCAGAGTCAGATGATTTATTTGAACTTTTCTCCAGAGATGAGGAAATGAACGTTGGTGAGATGAGCGTAAGTCTCGTTAAATATCCGATGTATGCAGTTCTTATACTGATTGCTGTCATAGGCTTTATGAATCTCATCAATACTATGATAACCAGCATAATCACCAGAAAAAGAGAACTTGGAATGCTGCAGGCGGTAGGCTTGTCCGAAAAACAGATGAACAGAATGCTTGCCGGTGAGGGAATGGTGTTTACAGCATTCACGATGATTGCTTCGATAACTGTGGGCAATCTGCTGGGATATCTGATATTTCTCAAAGGAAGAGACAGCGGTTTTATGAGCGTTACACAGTATCATTATCCTGTCTGGGAGACTGTCGGGCTGGCAGCTGTATTGATTATCGGTCAGCTGCTGATAACATATATTATCAACAGAAGAGCCGGTCGCGAAAGTATCATAGACAGAATAAGAGGCAGTGAATGAGATAATACTTACGCTGCGCAACGAATACTAACATAATTGAATTCTTTTGTTACCTCCGGTTGGTGGAACAGCATGAAACTGTATGCTAAAATTAACATGGAGGTGGGAAAAGTATGATAAGTGAAAATATTATGAAGCTCCGCAAAAAATTGGGTTTTTCTCAGGAAGAGGTGGCAGAAAAAATTGGTGTTACCAGACAGACCATCGCCAAATGGGAAAACGGTGACAGCATCCCGGATGTTGTTCACAGCAATGCACTTGCGGAGCTGTTTGATATAACATTGGATGATCTGGTGAATTTTAAGGGGAGTGAACTGGGGGCTAAGGATCTTCCGCCGAAGGGAAAGCATATATTCGGTGCAGTGACGGTGGGCGAGAAAGGTCAGATTGTCATTCCGGTCAAGGCGAGGCGTATTTTTGGCATCAAGCCCGGTGATGACCTGATACTTCTAGGAGATGAAGACCGTGGTCTGGCATTGATGCATTCGGATTTTTTATTTGGCTGCTTGAAAAAGCTGGAGGAAAAGGAGGAAGAATAATGGACGGTAAAACACCGGTGCTGGAGGTGAATGGACTGTGCAAGGATTATCCGGCCTTCAGCCTTAAGAATATAAGCTTTGAGCTGGAAGAGGGAAAGATAACGGGATTTATCGGGCGTAACGGAGCCGGAAAGTCAACCACACTTAATTCCCTGCTGAGCTTTGTCCACCCGGACAGCGGAGAAATAAGGTTCTGGGGCAAAAACGTGTCCGATGCAGAAATTGAGATAAAACAGGATATTGGATTTGTTTCCAGCGGGATGAGCTATTACCCTAACAAAAAGCTCAAAGCCGTAACGAAGACAACACGTTCATTTTACAAAAGATGGGACGAGCAGGCATACAGAAATTACATGGATGAATTTGGGCTTGATGAGAACAAGACCTTCAGGCAACTTTCCAACGGGATGCAGATAAAGTATGCGCTGGCTCTGGCGCTTTCGCATAACGCCGGGCTGCTTATCCTTGATGAGCCGACCAGCGGGCTGGACCCTGTTTCAAGAGAGGATCTGCTTGATATTTTTATGAGCCTGTGCGACAGAGGAATCACCATATTGTTTTCTACCCATATAACTTCTGATCTTGACAAGTGTGCTGATAATATCATATATATCAGGGATGGCCGAATCGTTGAGACGGCTTCCTTTGGCGAATTTGTCGATGGGTACAGGCTGGTTGAGTATGTGGAAAATGAACTGACACCGCAGCAGCAGGCTCTTGTGGTGGGCAGGCGCCGCAGAAGAGATAAATGGACTTCTCTGGTGCGAAGGGAGGACGCGGTGAATTTTGGCGGCAGAGCTGTCGAGGCTGATATAGAAGCTGTAATGATACATCTGGAAAGCGAGGGGACGAGATGAGTAATTTGTTAAAGAAGGAATTTTCGCTATCGATGCATCCGGTTACACCTCTGATGCTGATGCTTTCTTCGATGGCGCTGATTCCAAACTATCCGTACACTGTTATGTTCTTTTATATGACTCTGGCTGTTTTTTTCACGTGCATGATGGGCCGAGAGAATCACGATGTGATTTATTCCATGTGTCTTCCTGTTGCCAAGAAGGATATTGTGAAAGCCAGGATACTGTTTGTGGCGATACTGGAGCTACTGCAGATGGTGCTGCTTATTCCGTTCGCTGTGCTCAGGCAGAACATTCTGGAGGCAGGAAATGAAGCGGGGATGGATGCAAATATTGCGCTTTTTGCGGAAGGCTTTCTGCTGTTTGGCGTGTTTAATCTGATATTCTTTCACAGCTATTACAGGAACGTGGATAAAGTAGGGATAAGCTTCGTCAAGGCAACAGTCGTTTTTTTCGTTCTTGTGATGGTGGATGTTATTGCGACTCATGCGGTGCCGTTTGTCCGTGATTGCCTCGATACTCCGGATCCGCAGTTTATCGGGTATAAGCTGGCTGCTCTTGTCATCGGTATTATACTATATGTTGCTATGACGGTGCGGGTATGCCGTATATCCATAAGGAATTTTGAGGTTCAGGATCTGTAAAACTGTT
>JALEQY010000011.1 GCA_022763735.1 Clostridiales bacterium | reverse complement strand
TCTGTAACTACGCCGGAACCTACTGTTCTTCCGCCTTCACGAATAGCGAATCTAAGTCCTTCTTCGATTGCGATCGGTGTGATCAGCTTTACTTCCATGATGATGTTATCTCCAGGCATGCACATTTCTGTTCCTTCCGGAAGCTGAAGGTCACCTGTTACGTCTGTTGTTCTGAAATAGAACTGCGGTCTGTATCCGTTGAAGAACGGTGTATGTCTTCCGCCTTCTTCTTTCTTCAGTACGTATACCTGGCCCTTGAAGTGTGTGTGCGGGTGAATGGAACCCGGTGCGCAGAGTACCTGTCCTCTTTCGATTTCGTTTCTCTGTACGCCTCTAAGAAGTGCTCCGATGTTGTCACCTGTTTCTGCTCTGTCAAGAAGCTTTCTGAACATTTCTACTCCGGTTACAACTACTTTTCTCTTCTCTTCTGTAAGTCCTACGATTTCTACTTCGTTTCCTACTTCAAGTACGCCTCTTTCTACTCTTCCTGTTGCTACTGTTCCACGTCCTGTGATGGAGAATACGTCTTCTACCGGCATCAGGAATGGCTTATCGTTGTCTCTTTCCGGTTCAGGAATGTAGCTGTCTACTGCTTCGAACAGTTCTACAATCTTGTCTCCCCATGGGCCTGCAGGATCTTCTAATGCCATGAGCGCAGATCCTCTGATGATCGGTGTGTCATCTCCAGGGAATTCATAGTCGTCAAGTAATTCTCTTACTTCCATTTCTACAAGGTCAAGCAGTTCTTCGTCGTCTACCATATCGCACTTGTTCAGGAATACGATGATGTATGGTACGCCTACCTGTCTGGAAAGGAGAATGTGTTCTCTTGTCTGCGGCATCGGTCCGTCTGTTGCTGCTACTACAAGGATTGCTCCATCCATCTGTGCTGCACCTGTGATCATGTTCTTTACATAGTCAGCGTGGCCCGGGCAGTCTACGTGTGCGTAGTGTCTGTTTGGTGTTTCGTATTCTACGTGTGCTGTGGAAATGGTGATTCCTCTTTCCTTTTCTTCCGGTGCCTTGTCGATCTGGTCGAAGTCTACCTTCTCGCCAAGTCCGTATCTCTGATTCAGTGTCTTGGTGATTGCTGCTGTCAGAGTTGTCTTACCATGGTCTACGTGGCCGATGGTTCCGATGTTGATATGCGGTTTTGTTCTTTCAAACTTCTGTTTTGCCATTTAAAATCCCTCCTGTATAAAAAAGCAAATGAACTGGAGCTGCTGAGCAGACTTGAACTGCCGAACCTCTTCATTACCAATGAAGTGCTCTACCGACTGAGCTACAGCAGCATATCAATCATGGTTATCATACTATATTTTGTCTGCTATGTCAACGTACCTTTTTCACAATGTCCAAGGTCTTTTTTCCTGAATCAGCGGCATTTTCATAACATCTCTTCTTCACATCATTTGATAAGCCTGATACTGTCCACCATACGTATCCAGTATGCAGAATCCGACTCAGGAATTATTATTCTGCAGGGTGCACTCTCTGCGTCCAGAGGTTGACCATCAATCCCGAATGCCAGTATAATATCAGCTTCTTCAATAACCTTCTGTGAGAGGGCTATATCATATCCGTCTGTTCCGTGTATTTCTATTCTGGAAAAGTCACACTGGGATGCTCCGTACTGCTGCAGCAGTGTGTCCAGCGTAGGACCTGTAGCACGCACCTCTCCAATCTTATCACTGGTGCTGTGGGTTTTCACAGTAACACAGTCGAGAGCCTTGAGCTGTGATATGGTTACAGATTCCTGTGTTTCGCCGGTGCCGTCAATTCCGGTAATCACAATCTGTGCATCACTGTACTCTGAAATATCTATATCATCAGTGCCGCATCCGCCGGCAGTCAGTACAACTACAGCCATCACAGCAGCCATAATAACTGTTTTAACAAACCTTCTCATCTGATATTTCTCCTTATTCACCCTCAACTACATAATATTTTCCTGTGGCAGGATCCATATACACAGTTCCCATTTCTTCCAGATCAGTATCACCGTCTATTGTCTCGGTCGAGTTATCATCGAACCCTTCTATTTCGTATTTATCCTGCTGTGGTTTGATTTCACCTGTCTCGCTCACCTGCACATTCCAGTTTATTATCAGTGCCAGCAGGAGACCGCACGCGAAGACGAGCATCGCATCGGCCAGATTCCCCAGACCCTCCATCGGGTTAAAATCATCCTGCCTGTGCTGAACCCTCAGGCGTCCTTTTCGCTGTGAAATTCTCATCTGCTGTTCTCCCTGCTCTGTTCTTCAAGTATAGTTTCCATTACCGTTTCAAGCCCTACCATGTACTGTTCATACCAGCTTTTTCTTGCCGCTGAAATGATGTACGCTACCGCTGCACTTATCAGACCTGCGACCGTAGTGTCAAAGGCAATCAGCAGAGAATCCGAGAGCGTTTTGGTATCACCCTGCCCCAGAGCCAGAAGTCCCGGTCCTAGAGGTATCAATGTTCCCATAAGGCCGAACATCGGTGCTACTCTGGAAACCAGATCTGTTATTCTGGTTATGGATGCATATCGGTTTTCCTCATCTGCCAGAAGCTGTCTGGCAAGGGCTTCTCTGGTGGCATCGGGATATGCGGATCTGGAAATAAGCTCAAGTGCCGCTTTTTTCTGTCTTTTCAGTAAACCGCTGTGTTTAATAACCTCAGCAAGGTCATCTGCTGATTTGCCCTGCATATCATCAATCAGCAGAGGTATTCTGGCCTTGAGCGTTCTTCGTTCTGTGAAAAACTCCCCAATAATGCTTCCCAGCATCACAACTGTGATGATTATCAGCAATATCAGTATAACTATTGTTGGTATCTGAAGCGCGCTGCTGACAGCACGCAGTACATCCTTTACTGCTTCTGAAAACAAATCTATACCTCCATAAAAAATCTTCTTATGCGCAGAACTGCGCCCAGTGATAATACCTGAATACCTACGGCGGCTGAAACCATTCTGGCTGCCTCGCTGCTCTCCTCAGCCGCATCAAGAGCCTGCGAGTCTTCTGACATCTGCTTCCTGTTTTCGTCAGTCATGCCGGCATCTTCTGAAATAAGCCCTCCGATATTTATTTCGCGGACAATAAGACTTCTGGCTTTATCAGATTTTTCTTTTGCTTTAGTATCTGCCTGGCTGCTCTCCCTACTGTCCGAACCTTTTTTGTCTGCTTCTTCTTTTTCTGCCGCAGCACCGCGTTCATCGGAATCGCCATTTTCTCCATTTATTGTGATTGATGCGGTCATCCCATTTGGCGCTGTAGCGGTTATTGTCACCTTGCCGGCCTTTTTTACCCGAATCACACCGTTCTGATCAACTGTGGCAATATCAGGGTCACTGCTTGACCATGTCAGATCATCGACTGTAAATCCCCAGTCATCCGCAAAAAGCTCATCGCCCTCAATAACTGCCGATATTTTTTTGCTGCTGCCGACTTTAATACTGGTATCATCCAGATCCAGCCCTATATCAGTAACCGGTGAACCATAAAGAGTGACATCAATGCCGAATATATCCACTGCAGAATCCATAGATGATACGTCTCCGCCGTCATATCCCGGCACAGTCGATACCCCTTCTTTCAAAGGAGTCTGTCCTAGACAGAATCTGTATGAATCATCCGATTTCATCTGACCAGCCGACGGAGTCTCTCCATAAGCTTTGGTGCTGTATGAAACAATTGCCAGAATCGACGGTACGCTCACCTTATCCTTTAATGCTCCCTCGAGTGGAACCAGCGTTTCCCCATCTTCATTACGTTCATAATTCGAGGAAAGATACGGATAAAAGTATCTTGTCGCAGTCAGATGTGCTCCTACTGTAAAGTTTCTTGTGTACCTCTGATGAACACCCTCCCCATCTGAAGTTCTGAATGTAATATAATTTATTGAATTCAGATCTATTCCTGCACGCTCCAGTACTGTAATCAGCTGCGGACCTCTGGCCACAGTCGACATCACCGTTCCGACTCTGGTCACGTTTGAATAATTATATGCAGATGCCCCCATAGCCTCAAGGTCACTCCTTGTAAAGCTTGCTTTCTCACGAATCTTATCTTCCCGCTCTCCAAAGTACTGCACGCGCACAGTCAAGGTCTCGCCCGGTGTATCCGCGCTCACTTCCACAGGCAGAATAAAAATCATCTGAATCACAGCAAGAAGCAAAATGCATAAAAGCGTCATTATTCTGTTTTTCAGTGTTCTTTTTTTTATCAATATCCAAGTTCACTCCTATCAAAGGTTCTGCCGTACGAAAGTTCATACAGCTCATCCACATCCGCTTCAAATTCATCATCAGAAAGCAGCTGCGGATACATTACCCTTATCATGTATTCAATCCCCAGTACACTGACTATACCCGGAAACTCCCAGGAATCCTTCTCTGCCGGCATCACATACACATGTCTGTTTTTAACAGCTTCAATCTCAGACCACGCAGGATCCTTAAGTATGTCATCCACCGTATATGATGCACTCTCACTGTTGGTTATGAAAATGTACTCAGGGTTCCATGCGAAAATCTGCTCGGCTCCTGCCGACGGCCACAGCTCAGTTGCTTCAAGCTCTTCAGCACAATTGATTCCTCCGGCTCTCTCGATCATCTCTCCCTGCAGCATAGTACCGTCTGCCACCTTGCCGATGGAAGAACCCATAATAACTGCGCTCTTTTTATTATCTATTACCGAGGTCATCTCTGCAATACTGCCAAGCCTGTCGTTATAGTATTTCCTGAGTGCATCTGCCTTCTCCTCAGCTCCGCACACTTTACCCATCAGATCCAGTGCTGTCAGCATATCTTCTGGAGTTTCTATCTCGATTCCAACTGCAGGAATGCCTATTTCCTCCACAGCCTCAAGAGTTTCCACATCACTTGCTTTATGGAAAAACAGATCAGGCTTAAGCTCTGCCAGTGCCTCAATATCAGCCACACCTTTGCCTACATCGGCACATTCCTTAAGTGACGGCTGCAGTTCTTCCAGAAAATCCTCGGTTTTGCCGATACCCGTTATTTTATCACCCTGATCAAGGCTGAGAAGAAATCTTATTACAACTCTGTAACAAAGTGCTATGCTTTCTATGTCTTTGCCGACAGTAACTTCTCTGCCTGCCTGATCGACAATCGTCAGCGAATCCTCAGTTTCCTGAAGTATGGTGCCCGCAGGGCTGTCGTTTTCCTTCTGCGCTTTAATGCTCTGTTCTCCACAGGCTGTCAGTGTAAAAGCACATGCTGCCATCAGCACGGAGAGCATTATGCATAACGTACGTTTTACAAATAAATTCTTCATACTCACCTCTTCTTACAGTGACGGCACGAAACATGCCGTTCTTCCCAGTTCCTCCATGTATCTCAGCTTCAGTTCAATGCCATAAACCTTCTGCAATGCTTCTTCTGTTATAATTTCACTGCTGCGACCCTGAACAATACTGCCGTCGCGGCTTACTATCGCTGCTTTATCATCCAGCAGCAGTGCGTGCTCAGGATTGTGGGTGGTTATTATGACAGAATAACCATCATCGGCCATTTTCCTGACTCTCTGAAGCACTCTGTGCTGGTTGCCATAATCAAGATGTGCTGTCGGTTCATCAAAAAGAACTGCCTTAGGTTCCTGCACTATGGTTCTGGCAATCATAACCTGCTGACGTTCACCTCCGCTGATGTTGATGTATGACTTTTCGGCCAGGTGCGCGATGTTCAAACTTTCGAGGACTTTCATGCAAAGTTCTTCATCCTTCTTCGACGGTCTGGAAAACACTCCCGTCTGAGGTGCTCTTCCCATCAGCACAAAGTCCAGCACTCTATAATCAAATGCCGGTGTGTGCACCTGCGGAACATAACCTACGATACCTGCTATTTCTCTGGCTTTCATATCCCGTATATTTCTGCCGCATATTTCTATGCGTCCGGAATCCGCATGCAGCAGACCGGCCATACAGTTCAGCAGTGTAGTTTTGCCTGCGCCGTTAGGACCGAGAATACACAGTATTTCTCCTTCGTCAAGGGTGAGGGATGCGTTGTCCAGCACCTTCCTGTCTCCTGACGGATATGTAAATGTAAGGTCTGTCACATTGTAAATCATCTTATGTTCATCCTCTGTCTGTATAATAGCCATGCATAGAACGGCGCCCCGATTATTCCGGTCAGTATGCTTATCGGCATTTCTGCCGGGCCTATCATTCTGGTAACTGTATCCACCACAAGCATGAATATGCCTCCGATAAAACACGTCGCCGGGAGCAGTGTCCTGTTATCCGAACCAGCTATCATTCTGCCGAAATGCGGTATGACAAGTCCTATCCAGCCTATTGTCCCTGATATGCAGACAGCTCCTGCAGTAAGTACTGTCGAGCATATTATGCAGGTTCCTCTGAGCAGTGTGATATTAGCCCCAAGACTTCTGGCTTCCTGTTCCCCCAGAGAAAGAATATTTATCCACCAGGACATTGCCAGCAGTATTGCTGCGGCTGCAGCACTCAGCGGCAGTATTCCCAGCAGTGCCTGCTTATCAACATATGCGAAGCTGCCCAGCTGCCAGTATGTAATAGCTGCCAGTTCCGTGTCAGGATCTGCTATATATTTTATGAAACCCAGCACGGAAGACATGGCTCCGCTCACAATAATACCGGCGAGCACTAGCATGATATTTGAATCACTTCGCATAGCCTTCGGTATCATCACGGTCAGCGCTACCGCTGCAATGCCGCCTGCAAATGCAAGCACCTGAATAAATCCTGCCGACATGGACAGTAGTATCGCAGCCGCTGCACCTACACAGGCTCCCGATGATACACCAAGAAAGTCGGGCGAAACAAGAGGGTTCTTGAATATTCCCTGATATACGGCTCCTGACAGGGAAAGTGCCGCTCCTACAATAACAGCCGCTAGGGTTCTGGGAAGCCTTACTCCCAGCAGGAGCTTTTCATCCATTTTGTCCCAGTCAGCTTGAAAATTAAATATCTTTCCTGATAAAATATGAAGGCATTCCCCCGGTGATATGGAGTATTTACCTACACACAGGCAGACAATAACGAGAACCAGCAACAGAAGAAACAGCACAATATTTACTGCGCTGTTTCTTCTGTGCCGTTTGTCACTTCTGTCAGTCTCCGGTGTGTATCGTTTCATTTCGCGGGAATCCCTTCGTATTATATCTTTATTGATTATATAACGTAAAGGCCGTTTTTTCAAACGACCTTTACTGATCATCGGTTATTATATTCTTTTCTTTCTTGTTCTGATAACTCCGATAGTTCCAACCGCTGCTGCTGCCAGAATCACTGCCAGAATACCTATCGGCATCTCATCTCCTGTTCTTGATGAGGAATCCGGATTATTTTTATCCGTATCTGATGCAGCCGGATTATCATCTGCAGTTGAGTCAGGAGAATCCGGCTTGTCCGGATCAGGATTATCCGGTTCATCCGGTTTGTCCGGATTTTCTGACGCTGCATCAACCTTTATCTGCACTACATTGTCGATCCATTTTTCCTTGTTGGCATCGTTTTCACTTGATTTTCCCACTACAAATCTCAGATTTATTTTCGTGTCGTTTTCTTTCCATGCCAGCATAGGTTTATTACCGTCAATATCCTGCCTGAACATTTCAGCCACTTTATATACAGTTCCGTACGAAGCTGAGTTCCTTGAAAGCTCAGCTGTCTGCTCTGTCCCGTCATCTGCAATAATAGTAACTGTTGAGGCGTCATCTTCAAGCCCGACTACATTTTCAAGGAGGTTTTCGACGTATGCACCTTCGAATGCAGAAACGCCTGCATCACCTTTACTGTCAAGCCAGCTGTAATCTTCATTGCGTTTTTCTACACCCTCAGCATTTTTCAGTCCTTTTATCGAAAAGTATCCATTGTTTTCAACGCCGTCACCTGTAATAGCCAGATCATATGAGTCTGCTGTCGCATCGCCTACAGTTCCTTTTTCATCAGATGGTGTGTCCGGTTTATCAGGTTCTTCAGGTTTTTCTTCGCCTTCTGCTGTAACTGTCACAGATACGATGTCACTTACCCATTTGCTCTTGTTGCTTTCACCCTCTGTTTTCTGACCTAAAACCAACTTGAGGTTTATTTTGACGCCATCCTCTTTCCATGCAAGCATAGGCTTGAGTCCCGCCAGATCGGCTGCAGACATTTCTGCAACGTCAAATGTTTTCTTATATCCGTCAGATGCTGTGAAGGTTATCTTGGCTGCATTGGATTTGAGACCTATCACATCCTTCAGTATGTTCTCGACATATGCACCTTCAACCTCTGATGTTCCTGTTGCCCCGCTGCTGTTCTGCCATGCATATGTCAGGGTCTGAACCTTTATGCCCTCAGCATTTTTCAGTCCTTTTACTGTAAAGTATGCATCTTTCTTAAGCCCCTCACCTGTAAATGAGATGTCACAGGTATCTTTATCAGCATCACCGATGCCTGGTTTTTCTGATTCGCTGCCGCCTGATGATATTTCAAGCCATGCAAGTCCGCCGGAACTTCCTGCGTATACAGTATTGTTATATATATCAAGGCTGTATACGTTATTCATTGTATCCTTCTGCCATGCACCTGTTTCTGTGCTGTATTCCGCTGTGATGTCCAGACTGCCTTCGCTGCTTATCTTTGCATTCTTCACATAGAAGATACCATCTGCAGATGTTCCGAAGTACATGCCTCCATTTCCGTCAGCTTCAACCATTCTGATTTCTGCGTTTTCTGCTCCGTCAAGTGCTTTGCCGAACAGCTGGTCGCCTGTATACTTCACAGGTTCTGCCCCCGTATTTCTGACATACCAGAGGGTTCCTCCGGTATTCTCAATATCTGCATACGCTCCTGATGCGATTATCCATGCTGCTCCGTCTTTATCAACAGCAATATCTCTGATCCATACATCCGCAAGCTTTGAAACTCCGCCGTTGTAGTTCTCATCAAATCCTGCTTCCTGCGGATATGATGTGATTCTGCCGTCTTTATCAATATGCGCAAATCCTCCCCTGAACGGATCCGTTTCAGTTCCTTCTCCATCCGGGTAGAAACCGCACCATATTCCTCCATTGCCGTCAAACTCTATTCTTGTAACAGACATTGCCGGGAAACCGTCATTCTTATCCCAGGTCTTCCATGTTCCTGCCTGCGGATCATATTTCGTAAGTCCGCCGAACGATGCAAACCACACATTTCCCTGATTGTCAATCTTAATATCCTGAACGTAATCATCAGGTATTGTCTCAGGATTATCAGCTGCCCTGTATGATGTCAGCCTTCCGTCCTTCAAATATACTGCACCCTTATTGGCAGAAGGATCGGTATAGCTTGCATTCTGTGACATCCATACTCCGCCGTCTGCATCCGTGGCAATGGCTGAAACAAAGGTTGTTTCAAGAGCAGGTTCACTCGCTTTATTATATATTTTGTATGTATCTGAACCCTTGGCCTTATATGCGGCTCCACCGCCATAGGTTCCGACCCACATTCCGCCGTCTTTATCAAATTTCACTGAACGTACACCGGCCACCGGGAGCGTGGTTCCATCAGCTTCATCTGTATTGAATTCAGGATTCTCCGCTTTGACTTTAATTACTATCTTGTTGGTTTCCTGCAGGCATGCGCCCTGGTTTCCATGAGTCATGATACGTATCGGGCCGCCATTGTTTCCTACTGTGGAATCATATCCCGGACCGTTAGGATTTGACTTGCCGCCCGAAGCAAGAGGATACCCATTGATTCCGTATGCCAGCAGAATCGGAACTCTCCTGCTGCCGTCCTTAATGCCGTTTTCAAGCTGATCCTTACCGAATATAGAAAGAAAATCCTTGGTGAATCCGTCTTTTGCCGAAACATTAACCGTTATCAGCTGATCCATTCCCTGAACCCCGGCTGTTTCCTGCTCGACAAATTTCCAGAAATTAAGACCTTCACATGTATCCGTTGAAGTGCTCGTAATATCAGCCCGCTCGATTATAGAATCCATAGCCTCGAGCTCTTCTACCGTATAATCTCTTTCGAACAGAGCATTGTCATTCTCATCGATTACTTTCAGCTTTACAGTATCAGTGAGATATTCTTTGAAGACCTCGCTTGAACTGTGATTCCAGCTGTCCATTTCCGATGCTGTGACTTCTATTCCTGTAACATATTTGATTATCTGCTTAGAGTTGGCTGTGGTACTGTCTTTCTGTCCTACGACCAGTTTGATCGGACCACCGCTGTTCTGATAATCCGCATCATATCCTTCGGAATCTTTCTCTGCCACCAGCGGTTTTCCATCTTCTCTGTCTTCATTGGTTACCGGAGCTGATCCATACGCAAGTATCATCTTCAGATCGTCTTTTCCCGTCACACTGTTTACATATGAAGCACGAACCTCCGACAATGTGAATTCGGATTCAGTACCGTCAGCACATTTAATAATAACTCTGTCAGCATTATTCTTAAGTCCGACTGCTGTTGATTTAAGGAAATCATACAGGCTTATACCCCTGTATCTGAGCTGTGATGCCTCTGCCGCTCCATCCTTCATTATACTGTAATCATCTGTCACGGCCAGATTCTGTTTTTCTTCAAGCTCTGATACGGTAAATGTCTTTTTACCTGTAATTCTTGTACCTTCTCCGGACACTTCAACAGTGTTATCTTTATATGCATCATACGGAGCTTTGACATGTGCATAATTGTCAGGCGCAATATTGACAGTTATCGATGTTATGCTCTTCATGGACGCTGCATCGTCAGCTGTTTCTGAGCTGAACGGCATAAGCATGCAGAGCGGCCCTCCGTCATTCTTGACTGTCACTGGATCATCACCTGATTTCAGCGTAACTTCTTTTTCATAACCCTCTGCATTTTTATCAGCTACCATAGGTGCGCCATTTTTGGCATATGCAAGTACCGGTGTGAGTCCGCCGAGTTCAGTCTCCTTGTTGTATCCATCTTTCAGCTTCAGCACCTGATCAAGTGTCAGAGTGATATTTTCACTGCCGTCACTGAAAGTCACAGTTCCCTTCTGTCCAGGAAGGCCCACTATATCTGTAAGGAAGTATCTTAAATTTATTCCTTCATAAAGATCGTTGTAGTAGCTTCCGTTTTTTTTCAGCTGATAGAAACCTTTTACTTTAGCTTCTGCCAGCTCCGACTTTGTCAGGCTTCCACCATAAATCAGCTCTTCAATATCTCCGACAGTATATGACTTGTCGCTTATAAGTGCTGCTTCATCGCCGCTTCCGTTGTACACCCTGACATCAAGCTTTGAACCGGCAAGATCATTGTAGACAGAATTATCATGGTATTTGTGGGTGCTGTAATGATATTTGTCTTTGCCAACAAGGATTTTATCAAGCAGTTTTGCCTGATTTGAACCATTGGCATGATTATAGTTCATTTTGCCTGAGATTATTCTCAGCGGTCCGCCGTCATTCTGAAGTCCGCTCAGATAGCCATCGAGATTCTTGCTGATAACATATGGATAGCCATTTACGCCATAAGCTATCAGCACAGGATATCCGGTATCTTTCAGATCCTCCGGTACTGATTCATATTTACCGTCATTATTATCTGCTGCGTTTTTCTCATAGTATCCAAAAGAATCCGGATCCGCCACCTGTTTGAGAGTAAATTCATCAAATGCCGTATACCCGTCTGTAGCACTGAATTTCACTTTCGTTGTATCATCTGTTCCGGAAGTTTCATCAAGTCCTGATTTCATCAGAATATCCCAGAGCTTGACACCTTCATACTCATTGACATACCAGTATGAAGAATTTGCGAGACTGTATTCATCTCTATGACCGATACCTCCCGCTACAGGCACTCCTGACTCGTCATATTCAACCATATTTTCCAGCTGTTCAACTGTATAGTTGACTTCTCTGCCGATTTTCTCACCTGTTACAGTCAGAACATACTTTGAATTCTCTGCTGTATTATATGGTTCCTTGTCGTGTTTATATCCCGGGGTACTCTCTTCCGCCACATAGATATATGCCATATTGGCAAATTCCGTATAGTCAGCGTTCAGATCACCGGTAATTTTACTCTTGTCATAAACCAGCTTCAGACAGCCGTCATAGTTTCCCAGATCTTTATCGCCTCCTGCAGCTCCGTCAAATACGAACGGTTTTATATTAGTCCCGTCTGTATATGAAGTGCCGTACGCGACAAGCACAGGTTTGCCTGCATCATGAAGCTCTTTTACCTGATCAAGAGTAAATGTTGCGATGGTATTCCTGTTTCTGTTCTTAATCAGAACCTTTCTGGCAGTATCTGTAAGGATAATACCATTATCACCTGAAGACATATTGTTGAGAATATAGTACAGATCAATGCCTTCATAGGTGCGTTCCGTATCTTTGTCATCTCTTACATCCGAATAATTTCCTCTGAATGCTCCATTGTTTTTGCTCTCGAGATCTCTTACAGAAAGAGGGACACTGTTCTTTACACCAGGACCTTCTACAGTAAGTGTTGCACCGGTTATGCCGTCAATATTATACGGTCCGTCAGCATCTGTAATGCCGCCGTTTGTTATATGCTTGTACGGGCTTGTTGAAAAATCAATGCCTTCTGCTGCCGTAACCTTGATGCTGTTTACCATCTTGGCCGGTTTGTCATTATCTCCGTAAAGTGTGAAAAACCCGTATTTACTCGAATCTTTTTTAGCCGTAGAATATATCCCTTTGAGATCCGATGTTCCTGTGCCTTTTTCATAAGCCAGGATGTAATTCTCTTCGATAAGCTCCTTTACTGTTTTTCCGCTGGCAGCCACATCATATCCATCTGCTGTGGCGAAAGATACAGTACTGCTGTCATCATACCCGTCAAGCAGTACCGACATAGGAACTCCTCTGACATAGTCCGTAGCATCTCCATTGCTGGTGCTGTATGAATAGCTTCTGTCAGCACGATCCATAAGGAGTACATCTCCACGGGTGTATTCACTGCCATCTACAGTCAGAGCAGTTTCAGTCAGCTCATCACCGCCGATTACCTTCTGCATTTTTTTATTGAACAGCGGATTGTTCATATCCTCAAAATTCAGCTGTCCTACTGTCAAAGTACATGTTGCACCTTCTTTTACAGCTGTTTTCGGATCCTCTGTTTCTGATGTTTCAAGCGACCATGCAATCATTGGTCTGACAGCAGTTTTTCCCTCTTCACTTCCTGATAACAGATTAGGGAAAACATACCTTTCCACATTCAATCCAGTTGTATCCAGTTTCCCATTATTATACTGGCCTGCCGGATCAAATGTTACCTTCCAATCATCAGTAGCAATAAATGCCGCTTTATCCTCTGACATATCAAAGGCTGTTCCTTCAAATAATGAAGCTACATATACACCTGTTGCCCTTGTAAGCTGTTTAGTGTATGGTTCCTTTGATTTTATCTGTGAATATAAAATGTTTTCTCCGCCATCCATGGCTTTAAGCTGCTGGCGTGTATAGGCTTTTTCAAGACCTACATTATCCGTCGAATAGATTTCCGAACCGATTACAGCTGTACCGGAAACAAGAATTTCCGGACTCTCCGTTGTCAGTGATGAAACGGCTTCAGTTTCACCATAAACAGAATTTCCTTTTAGCGGGGTCATCGTGACTGAAACGGCCACCGCCAGGAAAACTGCAAGACACCGGAGAAAAGCTTTTTTTATTCTTTTCTCTGCTTTATGCATTTCTGCCTCTCCTCAATAATTAAGATTACCTGCGCTTATTTAGCTCTGCAATACTTAACCGACGAATAGCTGCTATATACTTTTTTGCCGCTGACCATTCTGTATGCTTTCACTTTATAGTAATACTTCTTACATTTAGTGAGCGATTTGTTTGTGTAATATGTTGATGTTGTTGTCTTTATCAGCTTATAATTTCCTGATTTGCTTGTTGCTCTGTAAAGCTTGTATCCTGTTGCTCCGCTTACCTTGGTCCATTTAACAGTTATTTTCTTACTTCCTGCAGTAAGCTTTGTGATGCCCGGTTTTGAAAGGGTAGGAGTTGCCTTTGCACTTGCTGATGCATTGCTGTAAACCGGTTTGCATTCAGCGTTATAGTGGAACGCTCTGATTCTGTATGCATAGGATGTTCCTGTTTTAAGTCCGGCTAAAGTTTTTGATACTGTTTTGCAGTCCTTAATAGTGTATGCAGGCTTATATTTTTTCGTACTTGAATCATACTTCTCAATGCTGTATCCATCAGATCCGGTTACAGACTTCCATGTCAGCTTAATGCTGCTGTATCCTGCTCTTGCCGCTTTGAATGATGCAGGTGCAGCTAATTTGCCGTCCTTGATATTTATTTCTATTTTCTTAATGTTTTTGATCCAGCTGCTCTTATTCTGATCATCTTGAGTTTTCTTGCCGATTATCAGCGTAAGACCATTCTTTTCACCATCAACCTTCCATGCTAATAATGGATAATTATTGTCTATATCAGCAGCATACATATCACTGATATTAAAAGTTCTCGAATGCTCTTCATCTGATGGTACAATAGTAATCTCTGCATAATTAGTTTTAAGTCCGATGGCTTCAATAATGCTCTTTACAGTTACGCCTGTAACTTCAGATTCACCGTTAGTTCCTGTTCTGTTTGTCCAGGAATACTTGATGTTCTGCTTCTTGTCTAAAGCGCTATCAGCTTTTAACTCTTCAATTGTATAGCTTTTTTCAACAGTTGCAGCATCGCCATTAATAACAAGATCTGCTGTTGGTTCTTCTCCCGGGTCCGTGCTGCCTGATTCAGTTACCTTAATGCTGTTTATCATCTTGTCAGGCTTCTGATTGTCATTAGTATAGAGTCTCAGGCATCCGGATTTATCAGGATAATCCTTTGATCTATCATAAACATCCTC
>JALEQY010000002.1 GCA_022763735.1 Clostridiales bacterium | reverse complement strand
AATATATGATTACGGTGCAGACAGCCTGAGGCTGTCCACACATTTAATCCGTTATTATTTCATTTCCGAAAATAATTTAACTTATTTTGCACTGCAAGTCTTGATAGCGTTTTCGAAGATTTCGATACCTGCATCCAGCTGAGCGTCTGTTACGCAAAGTGGGCAAAGGAATCTGATTACGTTGCCGTATGTACCTGCTGATTCGAGCAGAAGTCCGTGGTTCTGTGCTTCCTGTACGATTGCTGCTACTAATGCTGCATCCGGTTTCTTTGAAGCCTTGTCTGTTACGAACTCGATACCCATCATTGCTCCCAGGCCTCTTACGTTACCTACACATTCATACTTTTCTTCCCATGCCTTGAATGCTGCTCCGCACTTGTCTGCTATGTGCATTGCCTTTGCCGGATAATCGTCTCTTTCCATGATTTCGATTACCTTCAGGGCTGATGCTGCTGACATTGCGTTTGCTCCGAATGTTCCGCCGATTGTTCCCGGTGTTACTGCATCCATGATTTCTGCACTTGCTGTTACTGCTGATAATGGCATTCCTGCTGCGATTGACTTAGCTGTTGACATGATGTCAGGTGCGCATCCTGCATCTGCAAAGTACTGTGATGCGAACATCTTTCCGCTTCTTGCCCATCCGCACTGTACTTCGTCACATACCATCAGGATTCCGTGCTCGTCACAGATCTTTCTTACTGCCTTAACCCATTCGATTGGTGCCGGAATGAATCCGCCTTCGCCCTGTACTGGCTCGAATACGATTGCTGCACACTGATCATATGGTGTTGCTTCGATGAATACTTCTTCAAGCTTTCCTACATAGTATGCGATTGCTTCTTCTTCTGTCATGTGGCCAGGTGCTCTGTAAAGGTTAGGGAATTCTGCTCTGTATACGCCGTCAGGGAAAGGTCCCATGCCTACTGCATATGCTTTCTTAGCTGTCATTGTCATTGTCAGAGCTGTTCTTCCGTGGAATGCGCCTGTGAATACGATGATGTTTGGTCTGCCTGTGTAGCTCTTTGCGATCTTTACTGCGTTTTCGTCAGCTTCTGATCCTGAGCATACGAACATTGTCTTTTTAGCATCGCCCTTTACCGGTACGATTCTGTTCATTTCTTCTGCAAGCTTTACATATCCTTCGTGTGTTGTGATGTTGAACATTGAGTGGAAGAACTTGTCTGCCTGTTCTTTTACTGCTGCGATACATTCAGGATTTGAATATCCCATGTTCAGTACGCCTACGCCGCCGATCCAGTCGAGGAAGATGTTTCCGTCAACGTCTTCGAACATAGCGCCTTCGCCTCTTTCGATTACTGCTTTGTAAGCACAGCCGATGCCCTTAGGTACTGCTGCTGCTCTTCTGTCGAGTACTGCCTGTGCCTTAGGGCCTGGTAAAGTTCCTGTTACGATTTTAGGTAATGCTTCTCTTAACATAGCAACCTCCTGAAAATTCTTAAGATCTCTTGATTTAGCTTTAATTTTTCTGCCGATATATATTACAAATTCCATGCCATAGTTATTAATTTAACAAAAAAAATATCATTAAAAAATAAACATTGAAATTCCAACGTTTTAACCTTATTTTTTTCTCGGCTTTATTGTGTATAATCATAAACTTCTCTTTTTTCTTATAAACATAAAAGTTCTGGGCAGGAAAAATTTTTCCTGTCCAGAATGCAACTTTTTTCTCAATGAAAATTACTTCCGGTGTTTTACCTCCTCTATTTCGTAGACAATCCGGCTGAAAACACTCTCAATTCCTTCAAAGTCCATTGCGTCAATATAATACTTTTCAAGATTGTCATGTTCTCTCTTTGCATACTTCAACATTTCTACTGCCTTCATAATATTGTTTTCTGCTTCTGCCTGCTGTTCCTGAATAATGCAGTATTTCATATTATTATCTGCAGAATCCTCTGCAATTTTTAAACTGAACAGCTCATCTGACCTGTCTGTATAATGATATTTGTTACATGTGAATATTCCCGTTTTTTCCGAAGGTATTATTATGTGTTCCAGCTTGTTGAGAGGATCAACCGGACAATAATACTCTTCTATATTACAGCCCTCTCTCACAAGTTTATCCGCTGCAGGTCTCAGAATCTTTTCAGACCTGAATCCGACAGGAAGTTCCAGAGTAATTATTTTTTCCAGAGTTCCGCAAAGAGAATTCAGACCGTTTTTCAGTCCGCGAGGAGTTATTGCACTCGCAAACATTTTTTTTACACTTCCTATCCTGCCGTCTTTCTCTTTACCTGACCTCACCTGTCTGCACAATTCTTCCGATATCCGGATGATCATTTCTTCATCAGTCAGTTCATCCATCAGTTTTTCAATAAAACTGTAGTGCATTGACGCAATTTCAAGATAATTATATGCAAAGCTGAACATAATCGTCATTCTTTCTGAACATGCAATAATTTCATTTCTGCTATTTCTTAATTTTTCTTCATCCCAGAACATTCCGAGATTGATGATTTTATCAACTGCACCTGGATTTACCGGATCAGTCACATGAGGCGCTGTTCCATCAATTACTGCTACGCCGCGGTCTGGCAGCAGTATACCATCCAGAGAATCCGGATCTGATGAACACCACAAATAATCGACATCTTCACCTTTTTCCAGAAAATACTCCCCTGTCTTCTTCATCAATGTGGATTTACCGGATCCGGGCCCCCCTTTTATGCAATATATTTTTTCTGCTTTTCTTTGAGGCAGAATATAGTTATAATAAGAATAGAAACCCCGTGGTGTATTTCCGCCGGGATATATATTTCTCTGATCACCTTTCATGAAACTACCTCCTTTCAGGCTTCATAACATGATATGCGACAGTATCACAAGTTGATTAAGAGAAATAAACAATTATACAGACACGAAAGGAATTATCAATGAAAAAACAACAACCCAAGCTGATGAACCTCTTTATTATAATATTTCTTTATGTTATAGCAGCAGCTTTTTTCGCTTATGGAATACATGTTATTCTGACATCTGCTGAATACATAAGCTCTTATAAAAGCAGTTCATACGCAACTGATCACAACATTATCCAATACATTGCCGACGAATCTATCCTGTATTTTATTGCAGGTTTCATAACCTTGATCGGAGCTGTTATACTCACAACCCTCAACAGACTTCAGAGAAATATTTATGAATCCGTACTTCAGCTGAACAATAACCGAATCACTTCATCATACAATTATGATACTTATTCATCTCCTGACGAAGAACATGATTTTGAAATACAGCCTGGCAATGCAGGCAGAAGTAAAAACAGAAGGAAAAGATGAAAAAACAGCTGTGAAAAGTAATTCACAGCTGTTTTTTCATAAGATTTATTATTCATCAATCTTTCTGGCAAGATCAATTATATCATCACATTTTGAAATAATATGCTCATATGCATCTCTTCTGTGAGGGATCATACATCCGCTGCAGTTTTTTATGCCGTTCTCGAGATATTCAAAATTCCCTCCGCACCTGTCCCCAAGTGCATATAACGGACAGTAACAGAACAGACAGTTGAAATTCTCAGGATCCTCAACATCGTGACACGGAAAACATTCACAATCTTTATGATTGAAAAATTTATAATTTTCTGTCTTAAGCGGCTTCAGCACAGTTTTTTTCTCTTTTTCCATAACTATACTTCCTTATGTTCATTTTCGTCACTGTTCTCCATAATCTCTCTCGGATTTATCGAGCTGTGACCATGATTTCTCTCAAGAGTAACCTTCTCTGAAGAATCAGCTTCATCAGGGAGATACTCAGGTACTTCGTCCTTATGAGCCACTGTTTCTGATACAGTATGTTCTGAAATATGCATATCCCCTGATTCTGATGAAAGAGGTGCAGGCTCTGTCTCTTTTATGAGATGACCTGCCAGTATTTCATAAAATCCAGTGGATGCAGAAAAAAAGTATACCTGTACAGGCGCAATGAAGAGGCCTGCAATCACATCAATAAACAGAACAGCACCTGCAGACATCTGCGTAGCCTGTGCTATACCTGTAAGTATACCCATAGGTATACATGATAATATCAGCCATCCTATAAACGAAAGCTGCAGCCAGAACAGTTTAGCTTTATTTCCTTTCATCATCATCTTGCTTTCATCCACACACTGTCGGATTCCTTTTTCGGGATCATCAGAAAGAATGAAGAATGCCTGCGAATATTTTAAGGATGCTATCACAGCAAATACAGCTGCAATAACAGCACCGATAATTACGATAACCGTTCCTCCGGTTAATGTAAATGCCATAACAATGCCGCCAAGCATCATAACTGCCACACCTATCAGAGCCCACAGCAGGATAAAAAGCCCTTCAAAAAGCAGAAGACCTAAAGCTTTGCCGAAACGCTCAAATCCGAGAAATATATCTGTAAGTATCACGTCCTGTTTCCTGAAGAGAGCAAGGAAGAAAATAGTTATCCCGAGGCAGAACGGTCCGGTAACAAGCATGGTATATATTCCGCTGAGAGGAGATATATCCGGTGACGTATTGTTTATCTGATTGTACAGATCTGCATTGAACTCTCCCGAACCATATGCATACTGATAAGCGATATCGGATATATTGATGCCGAAGAAAGTGTCAAAAACAGCCGGCGGTATCTGTATACATAACAGATACACAATATACGCTATAATAGCGATCTTCCATTTACCCACCAGTGCATTTCTTCCCAGAGCCCTCAGATTGCTGCTGGGCTC
>JALEQY010000150.1 GCA_022763735.1 Clostridiales bacterium | reverse complement strand
AGCAGATGAAAGTATTATACTTTGACTGTACCAACGGAATAAGCGGGGATATGCTGCTCAATGCACTGATGGAGCTGGGTGAATGCAGAGCGGAGGTTGAAGCTGCCATCAATAATGAGTCACTCAGCCATGTGCACCATTCTCATAATGAGGAAAATGCACATCATCATGACCATACTCATCACGGACGCAGCTACAAAGAAGTGAAGCATCTTATTGAATGTTCCGGCTTTACACGAAAATCCAGAGAATATGCCGAAGCAATATACAGAAATATCGCAGAAGCGGAAGCAGAAGTGCATGGTGAAAGCCTTGAAACCATACATTTTCACGAAGTCGGCAGAGACCAGGCAATAAAAAATGCTCTTGGCATAGGGATGGCTATGGAGAAGATAGCACCGGATATAACTGCAGTATCGCCTATATACGATGGGAGAGGAACTGTAGTATGCAGCCATGGGGAAATTCCTGTACCCGTGCCGGCGGTCAGGGCTCTGATGAAAAGGAGCACGTTCGCTTTTCGTCAGGCGGAGGTCGATACGGAGATGGTGACTCCATCGGGGCTGGCAGGTCTGATGGGAATAGGTGCGATGCCTGAAAGTTCTGGGACAGGCGCACAGACGGCATATTTCGGCGATGAGACTGCGAAATGTCAATACAAACCAGATTCCTATACAGTAATAAAAGAAACAGAAGTACATGGAGCTCGAACGACTGGACGTGGAGGACTAAAAGCATATTTGATCCGGATAGAGAAGGCTCCGCAGTCACTGTAAAATTTACATAACGACGAAGTCTCCAAATGGTGGCCCACGGAAGCATTTTTGGAGGCTTTCGCTGCAGGCAAAATAGTAATATAATTATAAATAACAGGAGGAACCGATGGATATAAATAACTTGAGTCCGGTTAACAATCCGGAGCTTAAAGAAGCAATCAAAGCAGCAAAGCAGAATCCGAGTACGGAAACCACGGTCAGACTGCTGAATGAAGTCGTCAAGGCCAGGCTGCTGGCACCGGTCTCAATGGACAGGGACCCGGAGTATGATGCCAAAATCAACGAAGTTGTCCTGGAAAAGGATACGCAGATCAGCTTCGAACTGATAAAATCGGGCAATGGAGACCTGTATTATCCGGTCTTTACAGACGGTCCGGAGATGAAAAAGTGCGAGATCGATAAAGACCAGCACAGTCTGATAGTCAACTTTGATGATCTGGCCGCAATGCTTCTGCAGCCGCAGAACGCAGTAGCAGGCTTTGTAATAAATCCAATGAGCGACAACATATGCTTCAGCACAGAAATGATTGCCGCAATGAAAAAAGATATGGAAAAGGAGAACCAGAAAGATGGAGAATAATTTAGCGAAAACATATAATCCTAAAGAATTCGAAGACAGAATATATGAGATGTGGGAAAAAAGCGGGGCCTTCAGAGCAGAGAGAGATCCGGACAAGAAACCGTTCACTATTGTGATGCCGCCTCCGAATATCACAGGACAGCTTCACATGGGACATGCTCTTGACCAGACACTGCAGGATGTACTGACAAGATTCAAGAGGCTTCAGGGCTACAGTGCTCTCTGGCTTCCTGGCAGTGACCACGCAAGTATTGCCACAGAGGTTAAGGTGGTAGACAGAATCAGAAAAGAAGAAGGGCTTGAGAAGGAAGATCTGGGCAGAGAAGAATTCCTCAAACGTGCATGGGCATGGAAGGAAGAGTTCGGCGGCAAGATTACGAAGCAGTGCCGTAAGCTGGGAGACTCCTGCGACTGGAGCAGAGAACGGTTCACAATGGATGAAGGCTGCAGCAAGGCGGTAAACCATTTCTTTGTGAAGCTTTATGAGAAGGGCCTGATTTACAGAGGAAACAGACTGATCAACTGGTGCCCTGAATGCGGGACATCACTTTCAGATGCAGAGGTTGAGCACGAGGATAAAAACGGAATGTACTGGTATTTCAGATATCCTGCAGCAGATGGAGGAGAAGGTGTTGTAGTCGCTACATCAAGACCTGAGACCATGTTTGCGGACGTTGCTATAGCAGTACATCCTGATGATGAGAGATACAA
>JALEQY010000107.1 GCA_022763735.1 Clostridiales bacterium | reverse complement strand
ATGTTTATATATTTTATGTCCTATTCCTTCTCCGCCTATGGATTCAGCAGAAGTTGTTTTTTCTCCTTCATAATGATATACAGGGGCTTTGCCTTCGACAATCATATTGATAAGCTCTTCAGGCTTGTTGATGCCTGCTGATACATTTGTCTTGCATACCCTCTTGCCGTCAAATCGTACCATTTCAACATTTTTATCTGCGGCTATGATAATGCCATCTGCGGCATCTATTTCCTCTGGGGTCAGAACATTTTTGGCTCCACCTGAACCGTTTGTTTCAGCTTTCAGAGAATACCCCATCTCATGCGCTTTCTTTTCTAGTGCTTCAGCTGCCATGTAGGTGTGAGCTATACCTGTAGGACATGCTGTTACTGCCAGAATGTCATATCCGTGTTTCTGTTCTTTCTCTGCGACATCAGCCTGTTCCTGAACATCTTCCTCCGGATAACGTTCTTTTTCTTTTCTGTCGATAGCATTGATAAATTCATCTACATTTGCCGCACCCAGAAGTTCTTCACGAAGTTCCATATCCATCAGCAATGTCATCAGTCTTGAGAGGACTTCAAGATGCAAATCACCGTCAACAGGTGCCGCTATCATGAAAACAAGATTTGAAGGTTTACCGTCCGGAGCTCCATAGTCAACACCTTCAGGTACCGTGATTGCTGCAAGCCCTGCATTCCTGACTGCCTTACTTTTGGCATGGGGAATAGCTATTCCATCTCCTATTGCTGTTGTTCCTGAAGCTTCTCTTGCAAGTATACCCTCCTTATACAGCTTCTTGTCTTTGAGATTTCCTGCTTTGTCATGCAAATCGATCAGCATATCAATAGCTTCTTCTCTGGAACTGATCTGCATGCCCGTTTTTACGGTTGTTGTTTTTAATAAATCACTGATTCGCATGGTTACGCCTCCTTTTTCATCTCTGATAGAATTCTTTTATTTTTTCTTTCGTTGCCAGACCTTCCGAACATGCTGTCGCAGAACCTGCTGCAATGCCAAGCTTCAGTGCTTCATCAAAGCTCTGTCTTTGAAGGCATCCTGCCAGAAACCCGGCAACCATCGAATCTCCTGCGCCAACCGTGTTCACTGCACTGTCATCACAGACTGCCGCCATCATATGCTCAGTACCATCTTCACATAGAAGGTACGCTCCGTCTTTTCCTAGAGATATAAGTACATTTCTTGCTCCTATTTTTTGCATTGCTTGAGCACCTCTTCTAAGGTCTTCATCAGTACAAATTATATCGCCAAGAAGCTCTTCCATTTCCTTTTTGTTTGGCTTGATAAAAAACGGTCTGTACTTCAGAACCTTTTTCAGCAGTTCTCCTGTAGCATCAACAACATATTCTATACCTCTTCCGTCAAGGCTTTCAAGGATTCTCTCATATATGTCCTCAGGCAATGTATTGGGGACATTTCCGGAAATCACCAGAATATCTCCTTCTTTCAATTTATACAGTTTATCCAGCAGTTCTTTGATTTTGTTTTTTGAAATTTGGGGTCCCTGTGCATTGATCTCTGTTTCATGCTTCATCTTTATTTTAATATTGATTCGTGTTATACCATTGTCAAGATGCACAAAATCGGTCCGTATTCCTTTTTCCTTAAGACCTTTCTCCAGGGCTTCTCCGGTAAAACCACTTACAAAACCCAGGGCAGTGTTATCTATCCCAAGTTCAGTAAGAATCGTTGAAACATTTATTCCCTTGCCGCCGAAATAATATTCTTCGCTTATTGTTCTGTTTGTTGCCCCCTGTCTGAGCTCGTCCATGTATACTACATAATCAATAGCAGGACTGAAGGTTACAGTGTAAATCATTCTTCAACCTCCTTAATAACTGTATACTGACGGAAATGTTCATTCGCCAGCCTGTCTGTAATAATGCATGCTTCATCCAGTTCTGCAAAAGTAACCGGTGAAATCAGTCCGAATTTAGTATGATCTGCCAGCACAAAAGACATATATGCCTTTTTCATAACAGCTGTTTTTATTGCTGCCTCCCCGATATCCGGTGTTGTAAATCCTCGCTCAATATCCACGCCGTTAGTCCCCATGAAACATTTTGTAAAGTTATAATGCTGTACTGCTTCTATGGCTGCCGACCCTATAACAGCTTCTGTGGACGGTCTGAGCAATCCGCCGATAATGTAGGCATCAAAGCCTTTCTGAATTAGTTTTTTGGCATGAGTTATTCCGTTTGTAAGGTATGTCACATTCTTCTTGTCAAGGTAATCTATCATTTTTTCGGTAGTGGTTCCTGCATCTATATATACAAAATCGTTTTCCTGAACCATACTCGCCGCATATTTTGCAATAAGTTCCTTTTCCTCAACATTTATCATGGTTCTCTGGCTGACATCCGCCTCTCCGAAGGTAATGTCTCCATTCACCGCAACTGCTCCACCGAAGACTTTTTTTAATTTTCCTGCATTATCCAGTTCAGTGATATCACGCCTTATTGTAGATTCACTTATGCCTAGTTCCTTTGCCAGGGCAGCCACCTTTACTGTGTTGTGTTTTTTTAACTTGCCTAAAATTCTCTCGTGTCTTTCGTTCTGCAGCATATTCTTTTCCTCCTGTTGTGTTTATTCTACCACAAATTCGCTCAATGTCAATCAAATTATTTCAAATTAAATCATATTACAAACATAATTGAGCAAACTATTCCATATATTGTACTCAAAAGAGAAACCAGGACTCTAACCCGAAAGGGCGCGAGCGAAATGTCGTTGACAAATAACAATCGGTGGTCAGAATTTACTGACGGAATGGAAAGGTGTGAATTGGACAACTTTTGTTTTAGGGTTAGCTATTGTTGGATTGGAAGCAGGCAGCATCTATATGTACAAAGCAGGATGGAGCATTAATACCGGATATATCGTCAAAGCCATGATTCTCAGCATCGCTTTGATTATAGTAGGATATTTCCTTTACAAAGAGACTTTTTCCGTGACAAAGGCGGCAGGCATTGGAATGTGTTTGTTTGGCCTGTTTCTGATCAACAAGTAGATTAATGTGTTGAATTGATAAACAAAAATGGCAACCTTCCATTTAAGGAGAAGTTGCCATTTTTCAGCCATTTTGACAAATATAAGTTCCTTTTTACTGAATAATTTGCCTCAATTCATATCTAATAAGCTTCATCAGCAGCTGAAGTTTCATCTGAATAGCTGCCGGAATCAGTTGAGATATCTGAAGAACTGTCGGTATCAGTTGTCTTTATTGTATCAAGTACAGGCTTGATGTCGTCCTTTGTCATTTCTTTATTGCTGAACAGATTGAAGCAGTAGGTCTTATCATTGTAGCTGAACAGCGCTATGATATGATTATACCCTGCAGCGTCAGTTCCTGTTATATAGGTGTATGTTCCCAGCGCACCTTCTTCAGAACTCTGCTCTGAATTCTGAAGCTCGTAAGCCAGAGAATAAGCAGCACTGTAGAGATCATAGCCGTTTTCCCAGTCTGTGAAATAGAGTGAGCCGAGTTCAGTATACGATTCATCGGCAGTGGCAAACCATTGTTCATCATGAGATGTTTCAACTGAATCAAAATCAAGTAACGCATACTTCTGTGAAATTCTGTATTCAAGATCACCGCATGTAACTGAGTATTCACCGATAAGTGAAGGATCATATTTTACAGTTGAAGCAATCTGTCTGAGTGCTTCTTTAGCAGTCTGTTCATCAGCTTTGTAAGTAGCTTCGAATGAATAAAAGAACCCGTCATGCAGTGTATACATAACACATGTTGGTTTGTCATCTGATGTGGAGATGCCTATCCTGCCGTCGCTTTCACCTAATTTTATATCTTCCAGAGTATCTGTATCAGGCTGTATTTCGGCGATCTCATCCATGTACTTGTCAAGTGATGAATTGTCATATGCGGCAAGATATGCTTTGACTTCCAGAGAATAATTGTTCCCTGTGAAGGTTTTATAAGCATATAATGTGTTCTCTTTACATATAGTATCGGATACTCCGGATTCTTTTTCGATTGAAAGTTCGTTTTCAACGGTGAAAAGCATTTCGCCGATACTGTATTCAGCAGGTTCAGCTGCATCGTTTCCTTCGCAGGCGCATAGTGCTGTGAGCATAAAAACTACTGATAAAATGCTAATTAATTTTTTCATCGGTCAATTCCCCCTTGGTTTGTTTCTTTTTTCTGTCCGGCAGATTTGTGAGCAACACAGCTGTAACAACAAGCAATCCGCCCACAATCATGCTCCATGTTATTATATCGCCGACCAGCAGATAGCCGAAAATGCATGCACATACAGGTTCGAATGTATTGATTATTGACGCATTTGTCGGACCAATCATTTTAACTCCGACACAGAACAGCAGTATTGCCGCAAAAGCACATACAACAGCCAGCAGCAGCATATATCCCAGCTGAGGTAGGTTTTCTGTAAACAGCGGCTGCCCGCTTACGGAGCAGCGTATGAAATTGAATATGGCAGAAGCCAGCAGTACGTATCCCGGTGTTATGAGCGGATGTAGACCATCAAGGCTTTTCGATGAAAGTGCGATTGTATAGACTGTATAGCATACAGCACATGCCAGAGCGAAGACAACTCCCAGGATTTTTATTTCCATATCGGGCGACCATACTATCAGACTGAGGCCGATAAGAGAAAGAATAACAGCGGCGATCTTCACAGCTCTGACAGGTTCTCTGCCGCTGATCATTTCAACAGCGATAACCATTGCAGGGAAAGTGAACGATATTATCGTTGCCAGAGATCCGCTGATATAGTCAAATGCGAAGTAAAGGGTAGTGGCAATGCCGATATATGACAGCATAATTGCAATCATAGGTTTCAGTGCCTGGCGGCTGAGTCTGAATGGGATTTTCTTGATCAGTATGTATGCCCACATGAGTATTGCCGCATAAAAGAATTTGTTAAAAAGAAGCGTTTCGGTAACGACACCGGTTCTGTATGCCAGGAATGAGAAAGAAGGCACAAGACCGTAACAGATAGTGGTTCCAATAATGCAGAGACTTCCAATCAGTTTTTTGTCTTTCATGATATCACCTTGTCAGTTATTAAAGCTTTGCGTTAATGTGTCTTATAATTTTATCACGAAAATCTGACAGAGTATACCCAAATTTGCAAAAGTATAGTATTATAAAAGAGATAAAATATCGTTGAATTATTATATATGGAGATACCGTTATGGAGGTAAGCAAGCTGATAAATAATGATCCGACAGTCAGAGGGATAGCGGAATGCAGAGAGGTTTTCTGGGTAAACAGCAATGTGTCATCGGAGCGTGATGATAATATTGCTGATATTGATGAGGCTGAAGCAAGGCTGCTGAGATTCGTTCCTTTTATCAAAAGAAAATTTGATGAACCGGGAAATGGTATCATTGAGTCTGAACTGAGAGAAATCAGTTCGATGAAAAAAACAATGAACAGTGGTATTGCCGGAAGGCTTTTTCTTAAATGTGACAGTCATCTCCCAATTTCCGGATCCATCAAAGCCCGAGGGGGAATATATGAAGTGCTGAAGCTGGCCGAGACGATAGCCATAGAACGGGGCATGTTGGCCAGGACAGATGATTACGGCAGACTCGCTGATGAGGAATTCAGACAGCTGTTTTCGGAATACAAGGTGGCTGTAGGATCCACAGGCAATCTCGGACTCAGCATAGGAATTATAAGTGCAGCATTAGGATTTCAGGTGACTGTGCATATGTCCGCCGACGCCAGACAATGGAAAAAGGACCTGCTGCGTTCCAAAGGTGTAACAGTGATAGAGTACCCTGATGATTATGAAGCGGCAGTCGCTCAGGGAAGGGCTGAAGCGGAAAAGGATCCGATGTGCCACTTTGTGGATGATGAGAATTCTCTGGATCTGTTTGCGGGATATTCTGTGGCGGGCAAGAGACTTAGACAGCAGCTGGATGAGGCAGGCATCACTGTTGATGAAAATCACAGACTGTATGTCTATCTGCCTTGCGGAGTGGGAGGTGCACCGGGAGGTGTAACATATGGTATCAAACATTATTTCGGAGAAAACGCACACTGCTTTTTTGCAGAGCCGACACATGCTCCGTGTATGACTCTGGGACTTGCTACAGGATTGCATAACGGGATTTCCGTCGGAGACATCGGTATAGATGGCAGGACTGAAGCAGATGGACTGGCGGTAGGAAGACCGTCAGGGCTTGTTTCGGATGCAATGGAGAGCAGAGTATCAGGCTGTTTTACAGTAAGCGACGAAAAGCTGTATCCGTATCTTGCACAGCTTAAAGATAGTGAAGGGATTTTTATAGAACCATCTGCGTGTGCAGGTTTCGAGGGACTCAGATATGTGGCCGGTTACAATGGAGAAAACTTCAGAACTCCGGATGAAAATTCCGTCCATATCGTATGGGCAACAGGAGGCGCTATGGTTCCGCAGGAAGAAAAAGATGCCTATTATTCAAAAGGGCGGGAGCTGATGAAAAAGTAGAAATGGAGGATGCAGTTATATGATGGAAACAGATGTACGTAACGGGCAGAAGATGCTTGAAGAACATGTTGCAAAAACTCTCCTTGAGAACAATATTGAGCAGAGGGATACCTTGAATGGCATGATGAAAAGCAGTGAAGGCAGGTGCTCTTTTGAAGATAAAACGCTGACCTTTGACTTTCCTGTACAGCCATGGCAGGCAAACAGAGTGGGTAATCTGCATGGAGGAATGATCTGCACTGCATTTGATCTCACTATTGCGGCACTGGCAAGGTTTTATGCCGGGGAGAATTTCGCGCCCACTGTAAGTCTGGATGTGAAATATATAAGACCTGTTAAGGTTGGAGATACCCTGACAGTGACAGCCAGAGCAACGGCAACAGGAAAGCGGATAACACAGCTGACGGGGGAAGCATATATCAAAGAAACGGGCAGACTTGCAGCGACGGCAGCATCTGTTTATATGAATGTGGATACAGTAAAGGAACGTGAGCAGAATAAAAAATAGTAAAAAGTTAACGTATAGTATTGAATAAAAATGTAATATGATGTATAATTATTTATAAGCGGCAGCAATGCCGCTTATTGAATGCATAAGGAGATTAGATGTAATATTATGATTAAGACGATTGAGAAAATGGAAGGTTTGATTTATCTGGAGGATGGAACCGTTTTTAAAGGCAAAGGTTTCGGCTTCAAAGGAACTGCAGTGGGAGAACTGGTATTCAATACATCTATGACCGGATATCAGGAAATCCTGACAGATCCGTCGTACAAAGGTCAGATCATCACTATGACATATCCTCTGATAGGCAATTACGGAATAAGTGAACACGATAACGAATCCGAAGGAATTCATGCATTCGGACTGGTAATCAAGGATTTATGCGATGCTCCATCCAACAGCAACTGTATAATGACGCTGGATCAATGGCTCGCGGATCAGGAAATTCCGGGTGTGTACGGAGTGGATACGAGACAGATAACCAAAAAAATAAGAAAGAACGGAACAGTCAAGTGCCTGATAAGCACTGAGGGTATTTCCATAAGCGAAGCCAGAGAAAAGTGTATGGCAGGAACTCTCAGAGGGGACTGGATGAAAGAGGTGTCAGTAAAAGAGAAGACGCTTCTTGGCTCAACTGCTGAAACTGATGATAAACCATATAAGGTGGCAGTACTGGACTATGGTGTCAAGAGACATATTCTAAAATATCTGAGAGAGAGAAACTGTGATCTTACAGTATATCCGTACGGGACAGCAGCGGAGGACATACTGGCAGATTCACCGGACGGTATTTTTCTTACCAACGGACCGGGAGATCCGGAGGAAGCCGTGGAAGCAATTGAAGAGATAAGGAAACTGATAAGCAGGAGCGAGATACCGATGTTCGGAATATGTATGGGACATCAGCTGCTGGCTCTAGCTCTCGGCGGCAGAACCTATAAGCTTAAGTATGGTCACCGAGGAGGCAATCACGGCGTGTATGACAAAGATACCAAGCGTTCATGCATTACATCTCAGAATCATGGATATGCTGTCAAGCATGAAAGTATCATACTTAAGGGAATGGAAGTGACACATCTCAATCTTAATGACGGAACTGTGGAAGGTATGGAGCACAGAGATCTTCCGATTTTCTCTGTCCAGTTCCATCCGGAAGCATCACCTGGACCGAATGACAGCGGATATCTTTTTGATAAATTTATTGGAATGATGAAGGAGGACTCAAATAATGCCTAAGAAAAGCTCACTTAATAAAATACTAATTATAGGCTCCGGTCCTATCATCATCGGACAGGCAGCAGAATTTGACTATGCAGGAACACAGGCCTGCAAAGCAATCAAAGAAGAGGGAATAGAAACCATACTGGTGAACAGCAATCCCGCAACCATCATGACTGATAAAGGGATAGCAGATAAAGTATACATGGAGCCTCTGACAGAAGAAGCACTTGAACAGATCCTTGCCAAGGAACGGCCTGATGGAATGCTGGCAGGCTTCGGAGGCCAGACAGGTCTTAATCTTGCCATGGAGATGGAAGAAAAGGGTATTCTCGCGAAATATGGGACTGCACTTCTCGGTGTGAACAAAGAGAGCATCAAGAAGGCAGAGGACAGGGAAGCTTTCAAAGAACTGATGCAGGAAATAAACGAACCGATACCTAACAGCGTGATTGCGACAAATATTCAGGAATGCTATGACTTCGTGGAAAAGGAAGGCTATCCTGTAATCATCAGACCTGCATATACCCTTGGCGGTACAGGGGGCGGCTTTGCAGATAATAAACAGCAGCTGGAGGAGCTTTGCTATAAAGGAATGGAAAGCAGTGCCATCGGGCAGATTCTTCTGGAAAAATCAGTTGCAGGCTGGAAAGAAATAGAGCTGGAAGTAATGAGGGACAGGCGTGACAACTGTATTATCATATGCAGTATGGAAAACCTGGATCCTGTGGGAGTGCACACAGGAGACAGTATTGTAGTGGCGCCTACCCAGACCTTGAGAGATGAAGAATATCAGATGCTGAGAGATGCATCGGTGAAGATTATCAGGAACCTTCAGATAGAGGGTGGATGCAATATTCAGTTTGCTTTAAATCCTGATAATGGACAGTATATAGTAATCGAAGTGAATCCTAGAGTAAGCCGTTCATCGGCATTGGCATCAAAGGCAGCGGGCTATCCTATCGCCAAGATTGCGGCAAAGATAGCAATCGGATATACGCTGGATGAGCTTTACAATTATGTGACGCAGACTACAAGTGCATGCTTTGAACCTACACTTGACTATATCGTGGTGAAATTCCCTAAATGGCCTTTTGACAAATTCAGGACAGCATCAAGGAAACTGGGTACTCAGATGAAGGCAACTGGAGAGGTAATGTCAATAGACAGAACATTCGAGAGTGCTCTGCTCAAGGCACTGACTTCAATCGAGATCAAGTGTGACGGCCTTCATATACCGTTTGTTTCAGGCCTTGATGACAAGAAGCTTATAGAAAAACTCAAAGCCTGCGATGATGAGAGAATTTTCTGCATTGCTGAGGTAATGAGAAGAAATCTGATGGATGTGGAAGACCTGTATGCCCTCACAAAAATCGACAGATGGTTCCTTAACAAGATCAGATCGATTATTGATCTGGAAAACACTCTGAAAACCGAACCTCTTACAAAAGAACTGGTATATGAAGCGGAATCAAGAGGATTTACAGACACCGACATCATCACCCTTTCAGGTGTATCCAGGGATGTTCTTCAGGACATTCGAGTATATAATGATATATATCCTGTCTACAAGATGGTTGATACCTGCGGCGGAGAATTTGACGCACTGACACCGTATTACTATTCCTGCTATGACGGAGAGGACGAGAGTGAAAGAAGCCCTGAAGAAAAGATTCTCGTTATCGGTTCAGGCCCGATAAGAATAGGGCAGGGAATAGAATTTGACTACTGCTGTGTGCAGGGTGTATGGGCAATCAAAGAACTGGGGTACGAAGCTATAATAATGAACAATAACCCTGAAACCGTAAGTACGGATTTTGATACATCGGACAAACTCTATTTTGAATCCCTTCATATTGATAATGTAATGAATGTAATCAAGAGAGAGCGCCCTTATGGAGTTATTCTGCAGTTCGGAGGACAGACATCCCTGAACCTGGCAGAGAAACTTAACAGCAGGAGTATAAATATTCTGGGTACTTCATATGAGAACATAGATCTGGCTGAAGATAGAGAAAAATTCTGTGAGCTTCTGGATGAACTTGAAATTGCAGTGCCTAAGGGAGTTGCAGTAACCAATGAGAAGGAAGCCTTCGATGCTATTGAAGAACTTGGATATCCTGTTGTGGTAAGGCCTTCATATGTAATAGGCGGGCGTGCTATGCAGGTGGTTTACAATGACGTGGAGCTCAAGAGATATATCAAGGAAGCGGTATCTCTTTCCACCGAGCATCCGATACTGATCGACCAGTATATTTCAGGTAAGGAAATTGAAGTTGATGCCATTGCTGATGGTGAAGATATCCTTATTCCGGGAATTATGGAGCATGTGGAAAGAGCTGGTATACATTCGGGTGACAGCATTTCGGTATATCCTGACTATTCGCTTTCAAAAGAGGTTGAGGATACGCTGGTGGATTATACCAAGAGAATTGCCAGAGCTCTCGAGGTAGTAGGTCTTGTGAATATCCAGTATGCCTATGATGGTAACAGAATATATGTTATTGAAGTAAATCCTAGAGCGTCACGAACTGTTCCGATCCTCAGCAAGGTTACAAGAGTACCTATGGTTAAGCTGGCAGTTGCAGCAATGCTCGGACATAAGCTCAGAGACAGTGAATTCGGCACTGGTCTTTACAGCAGAAGTCAGGAATATGCGGTCAAAATTCCTGTATTCTCCAGTGCCAAGCTGACAGATATGGACATTGCCCTCGGACCTGAAATGAAATCAACAGGAGAAGTTCTGGGTATAGATGCAGATCTGGATAAGGCTCTTTACAAAGGTTTCCTGGGCGCCGGAATGGATATTCCGACAGGAGGGAATGTGTTTGTTACAATGAGGGAATCGGATCAGAATGAGTATTCTGCAGAAATACTGAAGGATTATGTTGAGGCAGGATTCAGGATGTATGCTACCGATGATACAATTGAATTCATGAAGAAAAATGACATAGATGCAGAACTGATGGATTATGATACGGCTCAGGAATGGATCACAAATCATGAAGATGGTGAGGAAAAGATTTCCCTGGTAATAAATATTCCGATAGTGACAAACAGGAAGGAGAATGACAGCTTCCCGGTAAGGCGTAAGGCTATAGAAAGAGGAATATCGGTAATGACATGTATGGATACTGCAAGAGTGTTCCTGAAGGCGATCAGACTGAAACAGCAGAATGTAAAATTAGAATATAAAGAACTTGATTAACACATAATAGTTTGATAATATTTAATAGTCAGGGACATGTTTCTTGACTATTAATATTATCGAGAGGACAAAAACATGATACTTATCATTTTAGCATTATTATTCGGTATAGTGGTACTCGCGTTTCTCATCAGAAGCAATGTCAGGAAAAAACCTGTGCGTGACAGCATCATTTACAAAATCCTGAAAATACTGATTCTGGCTGAAGCGGCAGTTTTTGTTGTCCTGTTTGTTATTGTTCTGATAAAGACAATAATGTCGTGAAGTTCAGATCATATTATTGATTTATTTGGAGAAAACAAAAAAGGCCTGCTCTTTGATGAGCAGCCTTTTTCTGATTTTTAGAACGATTATGATTAACAGTAAGGCTATACATCAGAACCTGTCGCTGTAATTGAGAATGCTGCGCAGGAATCCTGAATTTGATGATCTCCTGTTTGTACCCATTATTGTTGAGTAGTACACAACAGATGCATCGAAACTGTTTTCTGAAGTGCGTACTACAGCATAGGAACCATCACTTCCGTCACGTGGCCTGGTAAGGCTTCCAGGGTTTACAAAATGGATACCGCTGCATTCATCAACAAGTGCGCAGTGTGTATGTCCGAACAGAACGGCCTTACAGTCGTTTTCCATAGCTTTGTACATGAGAGTAGTCAGCTGATAGCCGACGTTTTCCATATGACCATGGGTCAGAAGAATATTTCCGTATTCTGTTCTGATGATCTCAAAATCACTGCTGGAACTGCTGCCGTCACAGTTCCCTCTGACTGCAATAACAGGGATATTGAATTCTTTGCCCAGAGCCTCCCCGTCTCTGAAATAATCGCCTGTATGTGCAATCAGATCTATATTTTTGAGTTTTGGAAATATTTCACGTACTTTATTGAGTTTTCCGTGGGTATCACCGATTACAAGAATTTTCATATTTCAAGTTTACCACAAGGAAGTGCCATTGACTAGATGTGAATTTTACAGTAAAATGAAAGTTATAGATAAAAAGAAAGAGTTGGTTTTATTATGACAGAAAATAAGAAAGTATTTGTAACAGATGGTCAGGACCTGGCCGAAAGAGCAGAGCAACTGAAGGCTGATGGTGTCACAGATGTGACGGTAGTTGTGAATACATTTAATTTTACAAGGTATCAGGAATCAAATGATGGGAAAGAACTGCAGCCTGTAATCGACGGGATTAACAAGGCTGTAGGTCAGAAACTGAATATAACACTTCATGTTGGCATCAAAGAAGGTTTCAATGATGATGAAATCCTTGATTTTCTTCAGCTCACGTTCCAGCATAAGTATGATATAGTCTTCCTGCCTACAATCAGTTATGATCTGATTAAGAGCAAAATGCCCGCACTCAGGAAGGTCAGCGGGGAATCAGGAAATGTAGATATGTATAAATACCCGGGTTCAGTCGGCAGGATTGGTTTTTTGATGAACTAGGAGCAGATATATGCATGAAAAACTGTACAGTATGAAAAATGAACTGGCCGGCATGCTGAAAAATGACAGATTACTGAAGTCGGCAGTCAGAGAAGTGAACAAGATCGATATGATCAGGGCATCTCTTATTGTCAGAAATCCTAATCATGAAAGCATTCCGATAGATAGAATTCTTGATGGAGATCTTCCTAAAGATGTACCGGTAAAGGATTATGTTTTTATTGAGAATTTCTGTAATCTTATTAGGGTGGCATATAATTGTCTTGAAATGGGTAATTATCTGGATAAGCACTTTCTGATCAGCGGATACAGGATTCTGTCTGAGAACGAAGATGGGTATTTCAGAAAATCGAATCCTGTAGTTTATTCTTTTAATCATGTTCCGGCTTATTCAGCGGATATAGAAGAGAAGCTGGATGATGCCATGAGGCGTGTATACAGCCCTGAGGCCGGAAACAATGTGGTACTGAAAGCAATGTACATACATAACAAGCTGATTGATATATATCCATTTCAGGAATATAGTGCTGAGCTGGCTATTTTTGCTATGAACTATTATCTGATGGAAAATGGTATTACTCCTGTAAGTCTGCCTATAGACAGAAGAGATTACTTTTCGATTGTGGCAGATTGTCTTAAGGGACAGAGACAGGAGGATTTATACAACTTTCTCTGTAAAACTGTATATGACAAAATGGAAGGCACAATAGATGCCTGCAGAGAATATATCAGAAACAGCAATTAAAAAAATTATCAGGCGTATGAAAAAGACCCCAAAGTAACCCGGGGTCTTTTTCTGTTGATTTTGTGATTTTTGAGGAATTTATTTGGTGTTTACTTGTTAGATTTTATTTCTTCAAGCTGAGCTTTCACGCTTTCAAATGATGTAGATCCGTTTGACTTTTTAGCGGAGATACAGCTTCTTATCGAAATCTTTTCATAAATATCATTGTCAAATTCAGGTGAGAATGATTTAAATTCTTCCATTGTCATTTCTTCAATGGCGATACCTTTGTTTATACAGTAGAGTACTATTCTGCCTATGATTTCATGACAGTCCCTGAATGGAATTCCTTTTGATACAAGATAGTCTGCCGCATCAGTAGCATTCATATATCCATATTTCGCGGCATGTTCCATCTTATCTTCTTTTACCTTCATGGTAAGTATCATTTCAGTGAAGATACCCACAGATGCTTTTAATGTATCTGCAGCATCGAACACAGGGATTTTATCTTCCTGAAGATCCTTGTTGTATGCCAGTGGGAGCCCTTTGCATATTGTCAGAAGGCTCATCAGATCCCCATATACTCTGCCGGTTTTACCCCGGATAAGCTCTGCCATGTCAGGATTCTTTTTCTGTGGCATTATACTGCTCCCGGTCGAGAAAGAATCATCTATCTCGACGAAGCTGAATTCAACAGAACTCCAGAGTATAAGCTCTTCACAGAATCGTGAGAGGTGCATCATTGTGACTGCACAGCAGTTGATGAATTCAATAGCGAAATCCCTGTCTGCCACAGCGTCCATGCCGTTAGGAAGGACACTGGCAAAACCAAGCTCTTCTGCGAGGAAATCTCTGTCAGTATTGTATGTTGTGCCTGCCAGAGCACCGCTTCCCAGTGGAAGTCTGTCGATTCTCTTCAGGCAGTCGGCAAACCTTTCACGATCACGGGAAAACATCTGATAGTAAGCCAGAAGGTGATAAGCCAGAGTTACCGGCTGTGCCCTCTGCAGATGGGTATATCCGGGCATTACGGTGTCCACATGTTTTTCTGCAAGTTGTTCCAGAGCATCCATAAGCTCTTTGATAAGCTTGTCTATGGATGCGGTCTCCTTCTTGAGATACAGTCTGATATCGACAGCCACCTGGTCGTTACGGCTTCTTGCAGTATGGAGTTTTTTGCCGGTTGCACCTATTCTTTCTGTGAGTATAGTCTCGATATTCATATGGATATCTTCAGACTCAATGGTGAATTCGATTTTTCCGGCTTCTATATCTTCAAGTATTTCCTGTAAAGCTTTTATAATAAGCTGAGATTCTTCGAGAGTGATTATTCCCTGTTTTCCAAGCATTCTAGCATGAGCTATGCTCCCGGTGATATCCTCTTTGTACAATCTCTGGTCAAATTCGATTGATGCGTTGAATTCATCAGCAGACGAAGTCGCCGCCTTTGAGAACCTTCCTTTCCAAAGCTTCATGTTCTTTAGCTCCTCCTTCAACAGTCTGTTTCTGAATTGCACGGATCTTGAGCGGCAGTGAGAAGAGGTTTATGAAACCTTCTGCATCGCTCTGGTTGTATACTTCGTCTTTACTGAATGTAGCGAATTCTTCGTTGTAAAGTGAGTAAGGCGATTTCCTGCACGCTACAGTTGCACTTCCTTTGTAGAGCTTCATCTTAACTGTTCCGGTAACTTCTTTCTGTGTTGCATCAACAAAAGCGCTGATTGCTTCGCGTACAGGTGTGAACCAGAGTCCGTCATAAACAAGCTGAGCGAATTTCTGTGCAACGATATTCTTGTACTGTGTTGTATCTCTGTCGAGAATCAGCTGTTCAAGCCCTGTGTGTGCTGCGAACAGAATAGTTCCTCCCGGTGTTTCATATACACCTCTGGACTTCATTCCCACGAGACGGTTTTCGATGATGTCTGCAGTACCGATACCGTTCTTGCTTCCAAGTTCATTAAGCTTTGTCAGCAGTGAAACAGGATCCATTTTTTCGCCGTTTATTCCTACAGGGATACCCTGTTCGAAATCGATATCAACATATGTGATTTCATCCGGAGCATCTTCAGGAGGAACACTGAGTACATGGATTGTCTTCAGATGTTCGTTCCAAGGATTTTCAAGCTCGCCGCCTTCATGGCTTATATGCCAGATGTTTTCATCGCGGCTGTAAATTTTAGCTTCAGTCTGGTTGATAGGAATATTATGTGCCTTGGCATAAGCGATCAGCTCTTCTCTTGACTGGAAATCCCAGAATCTCCATGGAGCGATAATCTTGATGGCAGGGTTGAGAGCCTTGATAGTTGTTTCGAAACGTACCTGGTCATTGCCCTTTCCTGTGCAGCCGTGTGCGATGTAGAATGCTTCTTCTTTCTCGGCGATTTCAACAAGTTTTTTAGCCATAAGAGGTCTTGCCATAGAAGTACCGAGCATATATTGTCCTTCATATATTGCGCCTGCCTTGAGTGTAGGCCATATATAATCTGTGATGAATTCTTCTCTTATATCTACAGTATAGGCTTTAACTGCTCCTGTAGCGATTGCCTTTTTCTCGATTGCTTCGAAATTTTCCTTCTGTCCTGCATTGCAGCATACAGCGATTACGTCATAGTTATAATTCTCTTTGAGCCATGTCATGATGATGGATGTGTCAAGTCCACCAGAATAGGCTAATACCACTTTTTCTTTAGCCATTACTAAAATCCTCCTAAATCAATTGTGCATAAATTTTTCTTCGGAATGAATAAAAATTTATTTTATGTTATTATTATACATAGCTTTATGATAAATTCAACCCCTATTTAAATAAAAAATAAAAATTTATGTATTAATGAAAAATATGAAGACTTTACTTATAAATTATTGTAAAATATAGCTATAGAGGTGTTTAAATGAAGATAAACTTTGAAGAGAAACATGTAAAATGGGGTACGACAGTATTCCTGGTTGTTTTATGCAGTATTATTGTATTTTTTTCCGTATACAGATTTGAGGCACTGCAGAAAATGGCCAGCCTTTGCATATCCATACTAGCTCCGTTTATTTACGGTCTTGTTATGGCTTATCTGCTGTGTCCTATTTACAATTTCACTGTTCGGGGAGTTTATTCGATTTTTAACAGGGGAAACAGGAAGTTTTCAAAGGATCTTACGATAGCCAAGGCCCTGGGAACCATAGTATCCCTTTTATTCATGTTTGTCATAGTGACAGGTATAATATGGATGATAATTCCGGGACTTATCGACAGTATTGCCAAAATAATAGATATGCTGCCGTCAAGCATGGATAGTTTCAAGCTCTGGCTCGACGAGAAGCTGGTAAGATTCCCGGCTGCGGCAGAGACTATAGACGGGTGGATAAACAATATAACGGAGAACATTACAAAATTTGTGACAGACACACTCCTTCCTGAATACAGTTCAATAGCAATCACTGTTTCTGAGAGCATTCTGGGATTACTGAATGCTGTCAAGAATCTTTTTATCGGAGTGATAATATGTGCATATTTTCTTAACAGCAAGGATACTTTCGCTGCACAGATAAAGAAGGTTATCGTAGCGAACTGCAGCGAGAAGACGGCTGAAGAGATTTTTTACGGTGCTGCATTTACAAATAAGACATTTGGCGGATTTATAAATGGCAAGATAATAGATTCAGCAATAATAGGAATAATATGCTTTATTGTAATGAGTGCATTTCACTGGGAATATACTTTGCTTATAAGCTGCATAATAGGGATAACGAATATAATTCCTTTTTTCGGACCGTTTATCGGTGCCGTACCGTCGGCGCTGCTGCTTCTGATGGTGGATCCGCATCAGTGTATATATTTCATGATTTTTATTTTGATACTTCAGCAGATAGATGGAAATATAATCGGACCTAAAATCCTGGGAGACAGTACAGGTCTTGCCAGCTTCTGGGTTCTGTTTGCCGTACTGGTAGGAGGAGGTCTGTTCGGTTTTGTGGGGATGGTTGTAGGAATTCCTGTTTTTGCGGTTATTTATGCATATCTGTCGAGAAGCATAAACAGCAGGCTTGAGAAAAAGGGCTTTTCTGTAGATATCTCTGATTATAGAGTGGACAGCTATAGAGTGGTCAAAGAAAAAGGAAAGGGAAAAAAGTCAGGCAGAAAGAAAAATGGAAACAGTGATAATTAAAACGAAAATTGAAAATATAGTAGATAAAGCTTTTGTCAGAGAAAACGAGCCTATGTCAGAGCACACTTCGTTCAAAGCAGGTGGCAGAGCAGATCTGTTTGCTGAACCGCAGAATACAGATCAGTTAAGGGATCTGATGCAGCTTCTAAATGAAGAAAGTATCCAGTACATGGTGCTTGGCAACGGCTCTAATGTTCTTGTCAGAGATGGAGGCTACAGAGGTGTGATAGTCAGGCTGGGAGAAGCCTTCAATTATATCAAGCGGGAAGGAAACAGCCTGATCTGCGGAAGTGGTACTCTCATGTCTGCGGCAGCAAGATTTGCGGCTTCGGAGGGACTTTCAGGTCTGGAATTTGCATCAGGCATACCGGGCAGCATAGGTGGTGCTGTATTTATGAATGCAGGAGCCTATGGCGGTGAGATCGTTCAGGTGCTCAAAAGGGCGAGAATCATTTCAAAGGACGGAAGCAGAGAGTTTAGTATGACAGCTGATGATCTTCAGATGGGTTACAGACATTCAGTGCTTCATGAAACAGGAGATGTGGCAGTTGAAGCTGTTTTTGAGCTTCAGCCTGCAGATATTGATGAAATAAAAGCCGCTATAGCAGATTTTACAGAAAGAAGAAATTCCAAACAGCCTGTAAACTACCCGAGTGCGGGAAGCTTTTTCAAAAGGCCTGAAGGATATTTTGCCGGAAAGCTTATACAGGATGCAGGATTCAAAGGTCTTTCTGTAGGCGGCGCACAGGTTTCGGAGCTGCACAGTGGATTTATAATTAATAAAGGGACCGCTTCAGCTTCAGATATCCTGCAGCTTATGGAAATCGTGCAGGCTGGAGTTTATGACAGATTTGGGGTAAAGCTGGAACCGGAGGTAAGAATAATTGGAGAAGAATTATAACGAAATTGCAGACAGGTATGAGCTTGTCTACGATTTACATACACATACGACATATTCGCATGGAAAGGGCTCAGTAGAGGACAATGTCAGAGAAGCTTTTAACCAGGGCATGGAATTCATCGCGATTTCCGATCATGGCCCGGGTCATTTGTTTTACGGCATCAACAGAAATGATTTTGTAAATATCAGGAACGATATTGAACGTATGAACGTCAAGTACCCTAAGCTCAATGTCAAAATGAGTGTGGAGGCAAACATTGTGAAGAATGGGAACGGACTTGATGTCAGACCTGAAGAATTTGAGGAATTCGATTTTGTCATAGCGGGATATCACTATGGCCTGTTCGGTTGCGACTGTATCAGAAACTGGCTCTGGAACAAAGGGTTCAGAGCAGGTGAGGCTTCCCTCAGGAAGTCAAATACTGAAATGGTGATAAACGCACTGAGACAGAATGATATTTCGATACTGACACATCCGGGAGATAAGGGTCCTTTTGATATAAGGGCGATTGCAGAGGTATGTGTTGAGACAGATACTCTCATGGAGATCAATACATGGCACGGACATCTTACAGAAGAGGAAATCAGGATCGCCGCAGAGGTACCTGATGTGAAATTCATTCTCAGCAGCGATGCCCACACTCCGGACAGAGTGGGGGATGTCAGAGAAGGGATTATCCGGGCTTTGAAGGCAGGGCTTGATTTAAGCAGAATCGTTAATATTAAGGAGAAGTAATGAAAGCTGTAATCATCACAGGTTTATCAGGAGCAGGGAAAACTCAGGCTATCGATTGTCTGGAGGATATGGGATATTACTGTATAGACAATATGCCTCCGGCACTCATCAGGAGTTTCATAGATCTGACAGCAAACGGCAAAGGCATCGATAAGGCTGCGTTTATCATAGATGTGAGAGGAGGCAGTCTCTTTGATGACCTCAAGGAATCTCTTGACGAGCTTAAGAACGATGGTATAGATTATAAAATTCTGTATCTCGAGGCATCAGATTCAACACTGATCAGAAGGTACAATGAAACCAGAAGAACACATCCGCTGGCAGAAGGAGGTTCAGTATCTTCGGGACTTAAAAAGGAACGCGAGATGCTGCAGGAGCTTAGAAACCAGGCGGATTATATAATCGACACTTCAAATATGAAGACTGCACAGCTGTGGGCGGAAATAAAGCAGATCATCACATCAGGAGAAAGTCAGAAATCATTCACCATAAACATAACGTCTTTCGGATACAAAAGAGGTACGCCTATGGCGGGGGATATGGTCTTTGATATGAGGTTCATTCCTAATCCTTATTATGTTAAATCCCTGAGACCGCTTACGGGAAACAATGCCAAGGTGAGCAGATATGTTCTGAAGCATCAGGTCACACAGGATTTCATCGAAAAAGCACTTGATATGGTAGAAATGCTGATACCGTTTTATATTAAAGAGGGAAAATACAGTCTCAATATATGCATCGGATGCACGGGAGGTCATCACAGATCTGTGGCGGTTGCCAATGAACTCAACAGGAGACTTCGCCAGATGGGAAAACGCACAACTCTGGAGCATCGGGATTTATAGTTCAAATCCATTGAAGACAAAGGAATTCAATGGTAGAATATTTCAACCGTTATGAGATGATTTTAGAGTAAAGGAGAGTAATGAGATGTCAAAACTTATTATTGCAGCTGCAATATGCGGCGCAGAGGTAACCAAAGAACATAATCCGGCAGTGCCGTACACTGTGGATGAAATCGTCAGGGAAGCCAAGTCGGCTTATGATGCCGGTGCAGCAGTTATCCATCTCCATGTGAGAGAAGATGATGGAACTCCGACCCAGAGTCATGAAAGATTTCAGGTCTGTGTAGACGGCATTCTTGAAGCCTGTCCCGGCGTGATTATCCAGCCGTCAACCGGCGGAGCCGTAGGAATGACAGATCTTGAGAGACTGGATTCCACAAATATTACCCCTGTCCCTGAGTTTGTAACCCTCGACTGCGGTACCTGCAATTTTGGCGGAGATGAAATATTTGTCAATACTGACAACACCGTTTTCAATTTTGCCAGAATTATGCAGGAGAAGGGCATGAAGCCGGAGCTTGAATGTTTTGACAAGGGAATGCTTGATATCGCAATGAAGGCCTACAGGAAAGGACTTCTCGATGATCCGCTTCATTTTGACTTTGTGCTGGGCGTTCAGATGGCTGCAACAGTAAGAGACCTTTCATTCTGTGTAGATTCCCTGCCTCCGGGAGCAACATGGACAGGCTGTGCCATAGGCAAGGATGAATTCAAAATCGCAGCTGCTTCCATAGCAATGGGTGGACATGTGAGAGTAGGATTCGAGGATAATCTTTATATCGAAAAGGGAGTTCTGGCAAAGAGCAACGGAGAACTGGTGGACAAAGCGGTACAGATAGCAAAGCTGCTGGGCAGAGAAATCGCCACACCTGATGAAGCTAGAGAAATACTGAGTATAAAGAAAAGATAAGAAACGGTAATCAAGGCCTCTCTGATCTGTCAGGGAGGCTTTTTGCAATAATATGAAAAACGGACGCTGCGCACAGTATACGTGCGGAGCATAAGGAGCGGAAATGTCATTTTCACTGGACACCAAAAATGAATTAGCGAGAATAGTACCCGAGAAGAAATGCTGCATGCTGGCGGAGATAGCCGGATTCATGCGTATAGCCGGGAGCATCAGGCTTGTAGGCCTCGGGAAGTTCGAGATTGTGATGACCACATCAAATCCGGCTGTGGCAAGACACTACAAGACTATGATAAAAACGTACTTTTCCATAGATCCGAAAATTGTAATGGGACAGGACAATTCCCTGAAGCGAGGTCACGCGTACATTCTTTCCATAGGTCCTGAGGACTTGAGTGAGCAGATCATGCGTGAGACGGGGATACTGATGGTAAAGGAAGGAATGAATTTTATCAGCGACGGCATATATGACGGGCTCATCAGAACCAAGTGCTGCAGAAAGGCATACCTGAGGGGAGCATTTCTGGCGGCTGGAACGGTGAACAACCCGGAAAAGAGGTACCATTTCGAGATAACGACCAGTACAGAGATGCTGGCAAAGGAGCTGCGAAGACTGATAAATCATTTCGTAGATATTTCCGCCAAGGTCGTGGCTCGCAAAAACGGCTACGGTGTATATCTGAAATCGGGGGAGCAGATCAGGGACATGCTGGCGATCATGGGAGCATCGCAGCAGTTTTTCAAGTTTGACGAGGTCATGATGATAAAAGAATTCAAATCTCAGACCAACAGAATAAACAACCTCGATAATGCCAATATAGATAAAGCTCTCAAGGCTGCGGAGCACCAGATCGGCTGCATCAGGAAAATCCAGGAGGCTCGAGGGCTGGATTTCCTGTCACCGAAGCTGCGGGAGGCTGCTGAAATAAGAATGGAACATCCCGAAATGGGGATAGAAGAGCTGGGGAAGCTGATGACCCCGCCCCTTTCCAAATCGGGAATAAACAATAGATTGAGGCGTATTGAAGAAATTGCCAAGGGACTGTAAAGGCCTGACAGAATAAAGAGGGAAGGAGCATAGGGCAGATGATAAAATATGAAACTAAAATGCGGGTTGAGTACTATGAGACGGATGCCATGGGTATCGTACATCATTCCAATTACATAAGATATTTCGAGACAGCGCGGACGGAGCTCTTCAGGAGCATGGGCTATTCCTATGATGAGATGGAAAAGTCGGGAATATATATGCCGGTGCTGTCAGTTGATGCGGAGTTCAGAACACCGGCTGTTTATGATGAGATGCTTTCTGTTTTCTGCTGGGTTGAGAAGCTGAAGGGTGCATCAATTGAGTTGAGATATGAGGTTCGGGGCACCGAAAGCGGACAGCTTCACGTGACGGGCAGCAGCAGCCACGGTTTCACGACACCGGATCTGAAGCCGATGAGGCTGAAGAAGGAAGCTCCGGAGATTTATGAAGCTCTGAAATCGGCTATGGAGTAGTTTTTTGTGTTCGGCGCGGGCTGAGCTGGAGGACAGACTGATAATGGAGGATTGTTTTGGAAAAAGGACAGATTGTTGAATTTTATATTGATGATATGAGTGCCGAGGGTCAGGGAATCGGCAGAGCCGACGGACTTGTCGTATTTGTTCCGGGAGCTGTTGTGGGTGACAAGGTGAAAGCGCAGCTGACTAAAGTGAAGAAAAGCTATGCTTTTTCGAAGCTGGTGGAGATTGTTGAGGTTTCCGGGCAGCGTTCGTCGGAGTTTGACTGTGAGCATTTCGGAAAAGGCTGCGGGGGATGCCCGTACGGAGGGCTGACCTATGAAGCGCAGACGGCTCTGAAGGAGCGTCAGGTAAAGGCCAAGCTTGAACGGTTGGCTGGCCTTGAAAACCCGGTTATTCGTCCGATAATTACTATGTCTGAGGATGACAATGATGGTATGGGTCCATACAGATACAGGAACAAGGCGCAGTTCCCTGTAAGCACCGGAGGAATCATTACCCGAAAGGGCGGCGTCGTGGAGAATCTGGGTGATCCGGCTGTGGGTTTTTACCGTGCCAGAAGTCATGAGGTGGTTGACTGCGGTGACTGCTACCTTCAGTCCATGGCTGCTATGGCTGCAGCCGATGCGATGCGAAGGTTCATGGCGGAGGACAATATTACAGCATGGGATCCTAAGTGGGAGAAGGGACTGATGCGACATCTGATTGTCAAGACGGCCTTTGCCACCGGCGAGGTGATGGTGATTATTGTAATAAACGGCAAGGGTATTCCCAATGCTGCCAAGCTCATCGAGATGCTGGACGATGCGATTTATGACGTGGGCTACTCTCTGGAAAGTGTTGTTGTCAGCTCCAAGAAGAAGGACGATGGCGAAATCATGGGAGACAAGAATACGGTGATTGCTGGCAAGCCTGTGATTAAGGATGTTATCGGCGGACTGGAATTTGAAATATCGCCGGCGAGCTTCTATCAGGTGAATCCGGTGCAGATGAAGCTGCTCTATGATAAGGTGAGGGAGTACTGCGGATTCGGGTCAGGTGCTGACTGCAGCGGCTCAGTGTTTGATGATGCTGATGATATGGCTGGTGGTAAGAAACCGGTTATCCTGGATCTGTACTGCGGTGTCGGCTCAATAGGCCTTTACTGCGCAGATGAGGCAGAAGCTGTCGTTGGCATCGAGGTCGTAAAGGAAGCTGTTGTTGACGCCAACCGTAACGCTGTTATCAATGGCATCGTTAATGCACGATATATCTGCGGAAAGGCAGAAGAGATACTGCCGGCGTATGCCGGATATGAAGCTGCGACAGATAGAGGCTCTGATACTGCAGATTCTGACGGCAGTGGTGCCGATGCTGCTGGCGTAAACAGTGGTATTGACCGGCAGCTTGCAGATATGATCAGACGTGTGGATATTGCAGTCCTTGATCCGCCGAGAGCCGGCTGCAGACCTGAGCTTCTGGAGGCAGTTGCTGCGGTAGGCGTTGACAGAATCGTATATGTTTCGTGCGATCCAGCGACACTGGCAAGGGATGTGAAGCTTCTGGGCGAAATGGGATATGAGTTCGCAGAAGCGACACCTGTGGATATGTTTCCGCATACGGGGCACGTTGAGACGGTATGTCTGATGTCAAGGAAAGAGAAATAAATAGCGAAAAGTAGCATATTTACGGGCTTTTTTGAGATTAAGCAATAGCTCATGGAAGTCCGTAATTCTTATATTGAAACATATCTACTGTAAAAATGGTCAAAGGGTTTAGGCTGTGGATTAGATGTCGTGGGTTGTGGCACTAGGATAGATGTTATCTAGGGTGCAAACTCAATTTGAGTGAGTGATTTAGATGTTGTCTAATCCGGCAACTCGACTGTTGGCAAAATAGCAGGCAGTGGATTAGATGTTATGGAAGGAGGAATTTTCATGGATTTTGATTTAAGAACTTGTGATGCAGCATACTACTTCGTTCTTGATTTTATGGGCATGACTCCTGATGAGTACATCACAGAGAAAATTATAAATTGTGAGAATGACTTTGAGACATTTTGGAGCCGAAATATTGAACGAATAAAATCAGTTGATATCTCTGGGCTGAGGCTGATGGCATTTCATGTTGTAGGTTCACTTGATGAATGTGGCGAGATTAAAGAAAATGGTTTGATGAATTTACAAAGTGTTCTTTCTAAAGAAACCATTTTAAAGAAGTTACTAGAAAAAGCAGGTGTCACATTTGATATTCCAAACAAGCTCGTGAGCTATAGAGGAAATAGTTATGACATTGATTATGAGAAATACAAAGGCCACCATTTCTTGACGGGAATAGATGAAAAGTTAGACCGTGTTGCTCATCGAGTTTATTATGATTTTTGTGTAAATGGATTTATGGCAAATGACAATGTATTTAATTATGGTACTAACATTCACGAAAGACCTGAATTCTTAATGACGCTTGGAGAATTATTTCCACAGGCAGAAAAAGTTGAAAGTTTCTGGAGGGCAAAATCAAAGAGTTACAGAGTTGATTTCTATGCGACCGTTGACCAAGTTCACCGATTCAATTTTGAATTGGATGAGTATAGAGACCCTCCCTACGAGGATTGGTTTGACCTTGATGATGATATGAAACTAAAAAAATGGATGCTATCGCACGCTATTGATAGAGCGCATGACGATTTGGGCATGACAATCTTATATATAAAAGACGATGTGATAATTCCGGCTAACCAGATAATTTCTGTAGTGGAAATATAGCCATAAAGAACGTCATATTCACAGAAAAGTTACATCGAAAAACGATTTGATACATTGACAATTATCAATGTGTGTGATAGAATTAGTACATCTCATATGAAGGAGTGTGATTGCATGGGATATAGAGAAGATGTCAAGATGATAAAAGCATTGGCGGATGAAAATCGTCTTGCAGTTCTGGAAAGATTACAGTCAGGAGAGAAATGTGCCTGTGTTCTCTTGGAAGAGTTGAACATAACTCAGTCTACACTTTCTCATCATATGAAACTGTTATGTGATAGTGGACTTGTTGAGTATCGCAAGGACGGTAAATGGATGCATTACTCGATTTCAAAAGAAGGAAGTAAAGCAATGCAGGAAATGCTGTTGAAATATACATCAGTGACGAACAAGAATAGCGAATGCCGCAATAGTTGTAAACAATGATTAGGCAATCTTCATTAAAGGATTGCCTAAAAAATAACACTACACATTGATACATATAAATATATCGAAGAAAGGAGTGATTTTTATGGAAGTGATAAAAGGATTATGGGACTTTTTTCAGAATCAGGTTCTTGGTATGAAATGGCTTAATGAGCTGATTGGAAAAGTCCTTACATTATTTGGTCTTGATGTTAACAGCAAGATTGGAGGAAGTGTTCAATTCTTTATCTATGACATGATAAAGATAATGGTGCTTTTAGGTGTGTTGATATTCATCATATCGTATATTCAGAGTTTTTTTCCGCCAGAAAGAACAAAGAAGATACTAGGTCGTTTTCATGGAATAGGAGCGAATATTATTGCGGCATTGCTTGGTACCGTTACTCCATTCTGTTCATGTTCATCTATTCCATTGTTTATTGGTTTTACGAGTGCTGGATTGCCACTAGGAGTAACGTTTTCATTTCTGATTTCATCCCCAATGGTAGACTTAGGTTCGCTTGTTTTATTAATGAGCATATTTGGATGGAGAGTGGCAATTGTATATGTAATACTTGGTCTGGTAATAGCGGTATTAGGTGGGACATTGATTGAGAAACTGCACATGGAAAGTCAAATTGAAGATTTTATTCGAAGAGGAAAGAATATTGACTTGCCGCAAAAAGAATTAACAAAAAAGGATAGATGCAAGTATGCTTGGGAGCAGGTCATGGAAACTGCAAAAAAGGTGTTCCCTTATGTAATTATTGGTGTAGGAATAGGCGCATTTATTCATAACTGGATACCTGAGGAGATGGTTGTAAAAGCGCTAGGCACAGGTAATCCGTTTGGGGTATTTATTGCAACTGTATGTGGAGTACCAATGTACGCGGATATCTTTGGATGCATTCCAATTGCTGAAGCACTCCTTGCAAAGGGAGCCCGTTTGGGGGTTGTTCTCTCATTTATGATGGCTGTAACGACATTATCATTACCATCAATGATTATGTTAAAGAAGGCAATTAAGCCGAAGCTTCTGGGACTGTTCATAGGAATTTGTACCGTGGGGATTATTATTGTTGGATATGCATTTAATGCATTTCAATATTTACTTATTTAACAGGAGGAAAAGATTATGTCATTATTTGGATTAGGAAAGAAAAAAGAAGTAAAGGAACCATCATGCTGCTGTGGGAGCAATGTAGAAGGTGTATGTTGTGTAAAAGTATTAGGTTCAGGATGTAAATCATGCCATGCACTTTATGAGAATGCAAAACAGGCTGTGTCAGAAACGGGACTTAATATTGAAGTAGAGTATATCACTGACATGGAAAAGGTCATGGAGTATGGTGTAATGTCTATGCCAGCTCTTGTTGTAAATGACAAAGTGGTAGCAATGGGTAAAGTGTTAAAAGCAGAGGAGGTCAAGAAATATCTTGTCTAAGAAAAAAGTAGCATTTATTTGCGTTCACAATTCATGTAGAAGTCAGATTGCAGAGGCACTTGGAAAACATCTAGCATTTGATGTGTTTGAAAGCTATTCTGCCGGGACAGAAACAAAGCCGCTAATCAATCAGGATGCTGTCCGTATAATGAAGGAATTATATGGAATCGATATGGAAGCAAACGGTCAACACAGCAAGTTAATTACAGATATTCCAGACATTGACATCGCAATTTCAATGGGGTGTAATGTTGGATGCCCATTTGTAGGCAGACCGTTTGATGATAACTGGGGACTCGATGACCCTACAGGAAAAGATGATGCGGAATTTATTAAAACGATTAAAGAGATTAAGTCAAATATAGAAGCGCTTAAAAGGCGACTAAGCTAAGAAAGACTCCCCATCACCGGATTAGTTCCAGTGGTGAGGAGCCTTTCTATTTTATGCTTATCTTTCTACATCGACCTTGAGTCCGGATTTTAATTCAACGGTGCAGTGGGTAGGCCAGATTGTGATTTGTTTAAGCCAGCGTTTTACAAGTGCCTCATCAAACACTGTAAGGTCGGAAGACTGGCCTTTGATGAAATCCTGCAATTCTGTTATTCGCTGTAGCTGCTCATCGCGCTGTACCGTGTCCATTGAGGCTTGCTGGCGCTTTTCTCTGAGTGCAAAAATCTGGTCGGCAATCTCATCGTAAGCTTCCTTGTTGTTGGCTTTTTTAACTAGCTCCTGCTGAAGTTCCATAAGCTTCTCATCAATTCCATCCGTGGTGATTGCTGCAGAAGCT
>JALEQY010000094.1 GCA_022763735.1 Clostridiales bacterium | reverse complement strand
GTCTGTCGATGCCGGGCTGCCTCAGGAATCCGAAGCCGGACAGGTATACAGCCATATGTCTCTTGAAACGCTGCAGGCTCTCAGCCGCAAAGCGTTCCTTTTCTATCTCCAGGATGATTTCATGTCACGTTTCTGGCGCCTTGCCGGAATCGAGCAGTATCATAACAAAGAAATCTACGATATATACAGTACGTTATTTTTTGACCGAAGTATTGAATATCTCCGTAACCTTTTCACAGAAATGATAAAAACGGGAGCTTTTCACAATTCTGACCCTGAAACCATGGCCATAAGCTTCTATACGCCCATCTTTTTCCTGCTCAGCAAATATAGCGACCGCCCGGACAGGATCGAAGAGGCCCTCTTCATACTGAACAGGCAGATTGCTGAATTTTACCGGATATACAGGAAATAACAGAGTTCCTGCACAATTTACGGTTCCCTGCATATCTTTAATATGTATGAAGATATTACTGCTGTTCTGATATAAACACAAAAAGGGGAACAATCATGTGTGATAAAAAAGATATAACTGATTTCGGTCCATATCCTTTCGTGGTCGATATTGACCGTGCGACAAAACAGAATGATGTCTTCCGGAGAGCGTTATGGACCGGGCATTACATGCAGCTGACACTTATGAGCATTCCTGTCGGCGGAGAGGTCGGCCTGGAGATACATCCTGACACGGACCAGTTTTTCCGATGTGAAGCGGGCAGCGGACTTGTTCTCATGGGCACCCGCAAAGACTGCCTCCATTTCAGAAGAACTTTTAATGAAAATGACGCCATAATTATTCCTGCCGGGATATGGCACAATCTGGTGAACACCGGAGGCTGTCCTCTTAAGCTGTACAGTATTTATGCGCCTCCGCACCATCCGCATGGAACGGTGCACTGCACCAAGGCGGATTCCGATGCAGCCCACGACTGATTTCTGTGCAACTGACGATTGGTTACGATGCCGCCTGTAATTTATGAGGCTGCGATATTGGCTCCATCTGAAAGTAAAATCAGATGAGCTCGTGCTATTACAAAAAAGCACTCAAAAAGCGCATACGAAATCTCTTTCGTCTGATTTCGTATGCGCATCATCTCACAGTCCATCAGCAACCGGCCGCCGGCGGCCCATCAGAAGCTGCTCGTCAGAAACCACCCCTGCTGTCGTTCTGATATCTGTCAGTTTATTTACATTTAGCCAGCAGCTTCTCCCACTGGGAATCAACGTACTGCTGAGTTTCCTCAATCATCCACTCGTTGCCCTTTTTGAACATGTGATTGAACCTTCCCTGTTTTCTCAGAAACTCTTCAACCGGCAGCTTCTTCTTAGGCTCATAGGTCAGATGCCACTCGCCTTCCACGATCTCATACATAGGCCATACACATGTATCAACTGCCAGTCTGCAGATCTCCTGCAGATCCTCGGCCTCATATCTCCATCCTCTCGGGCATGGAGCCAGCACATTGAGGAAACACGGACCCTCTGTGTAGATAGCTTTGTGTGCCTTTTCATGAAGATCCTTGAAATTGCCGAAGAAAGTCGTCTGAGCTGCATACGGTATATTATGAGCTGCGATGATAGCTGTCAGATCTTTCTTGTTCTGAATTTTTCCCGGAATGTTTTTGCCGGCCGGGGATGTGGTAGCATCTGCGAATCTCGGTGTCGATGATGAACGCTGGATTCCTGTATTCATGTACGCCTCATTGTCATAGCACACATAAACCATATCGTGTCCTCTTTCCATTGCTCCGGAAAGTGACTGCATGCCGATGTCATAGGTTCCACCATCACCGCCGAATGCGATGAACTTGAATGTGTCATCAATCTTGCCGCGTTTCTTTAATGTTTTGTATGCCGCTTCAACGCCTGACATTGTTGCCGCACCGTTGGCAAATGCCGTATGTATATAGCTGTCGTAATATGCTGTGTGAGGATATATAAAGGTGGACACCTCCAGGCAGCTGGTTGCATTGGTTATCACGGCTTTGTCCTCAGGCTCCAGTGCTCTCAGCACTCCTCTGACAGCAACACCGGCACCGCATCCTGCGCAGAGACGATGACCGCCCGCCAGACGTTCCGGCTTTTCCACTTCTTTTTTTAAATTATATGCCATTGTCTGTGCTCTCCTATTCTTCGTACTTCTTGTGGTCGAATCCGCGTTCTCCGAATCTGGAGTCTCTTACTCCGACGTATCTGTATACGTCGCCCGGATCGTCTGTTTCGTTTATAATAAACAGATCGTTGTAGATTTCGTAGTAGTCTTCAACTGTGATGTCTCTGCCGCCGAGGCCGTAGATGTAGTTGATGGCGTACGGCTTGTTCGGCAGATCGTAAAGCGAATTTCTCGCTTCGTTAAACAGCGGGCCGCCGCTGTTGGAAAAACTCTCGGCCTTATCCATGATGGCTACGGCTTTAACCTTGCACATTGCTTCTGCCAGCGGAACTCTAGGGAACGGTCTGAAAACTCTCAACTTGATGAGTCCTACCTTCCTACCCTCGGCTCTCAGTCTGTCAACGGCTTCCTTGCCTGTTCCTGCCGATGAACCGATGACTACCAGTGCAACTTCTGCGTCATCCATCATATATTCTTCAAAGAATCCGTATTTACGGCCTGTCACCTTCTCGAATCTCTTGGCAACGTCCATGATTATAGGCATCGCGTCCTTCATGGCCTGTGCCTGGGATCTCTTGACTTCCATATAATATGGTGATATTCCATAAGGACCCACTGCCAGCGGATTCTCATGCTTAAGCAGATAGTTCTCGGGATTGTATTCGCCGACAAATTCCTTAACCTCTTCATCCTCCATCAGTTCAATGTTGGATACGCCATGGCTTGTGATGAATCCATCCTGACAGATCATGATAGGAAGTCTTATGGTTTCTGAAATCGGCATTGCCTGTATATAGTTATCGTATACTTCCTGATTTGTCTCCGCATATATCTGTATCCATCCGGAGTCTCTGGCACCCATTGAGTCCGAGTGGTCATTATTGATGTTAATCGGTCCTGTCAATGCTCTGTTTACAACAGCCATTGTAATAGGAAGTCTGGCTGACGCTGCCACATAAAGCAGCTCCCACATGTATGCCAGTCCTGCCGATGAAGTTGCTGTAACAGCTCTTGCTCCTGCTGCCGATGCTCCTATGCATACCGACATAGCGCTGTGCTCGGATTCCACGGCGACAAACTCCGTGTCCACTTTGCCGTCCGCTATGTACTGTGAATAATACTGAGGAATTTCCGTTGACGGAGTGATAGGAAAAGCTCCCATAACATCGGGATTTATCTGTCTCATAGCGATTGCCACGGCTTCATTGCCGGACATTCTGTCTCTTTTAGCCATTTACTTTTCCTCCTTTATGAAATCTATCGCATCAAAAGGGCACACCTTGTAGCAGATGCCGCAGCCCTTGCAGTGTACAAAATCGAAATCCAGACGCTTGCCGTCCTTCACAGGAATGGAGCTGTCGGGACAGTACGGCACGCAGAGCATGCAGTGTCTGCAGTTTTCTTCCCTGAAAACCGGCACCATGACTCTCCAGTCACCTGTCTCCACCAGAAGGGATGTTGCCGGCTCGTATATTTCCGCACCTGTAGTGACGTCCTGCCAGGTGATCTTCTCATTGATATCTTTAGCTCTTGTTTTCATTATCCTACCTTTACCTTATAGTGATGCAGCTTCATCAGTCCGGCTCTGCCGGCCTTCTTCAGCCTACTTTTACCTCTTCCATTGCTTTGACCAGTGCCTTCATGTTGCCTTCGATCACATTCGGCTTGCTGGCAAATTTGTGTTCGAAGGATTCTCTCATATCTTTAATGAAGCGTTCCTGATCTATAACGTTGCTTACCTTTACTACTGCAGCCAGCATCGGTGTGTTGGGGAAGTTTCTGCCGAGGGTCTCCATGGAAATCTTCTCAGCATCAACTGCACAGACCCTGCCTTTGTATCCCTTGAGCATCGTTCTTACTTCATCAGGGCTTTTCTTAGTATTGATGATCAGGGCTCCTGTTTCCTTGAGGCCGCTTGTCACATCCACCGATTTGAGCAGTGTTTCATCTACTACTACCACGTAATCAGGGGTATATATATTGGAATGCACTTTACAGTGTTCATCCGTGATTCTGTTGTAAGCGGTAATCGGTGCTCCCATTCTCTCAGGGCCGTATTCCGGAAAGCCCTGTACGTGCTTGCCTGAGCTGAATGCTACATCTGCCAGCAGCAGACATGCCGTCTTGGCACCCTGACCGCCTCTGCCGTGCCATCTGATTTCTACGGCTTCGTTCAATCTCTTTGTCATTTTATATTACTCCTGTTTCTCTGTTCGTCATATTACGGCTTATTATTATGAGGCAGCTGCTGAATCCGTTTCTGTGCATTCATGATTTGCTTCTGCGAATTCGGGGCCGCTTATGCAGTCCGGTGCTGAGCAGTCCTGCTTCTGCCTGTCCGTGTTATGTAAACCGTATGTGTTCCATGCGGTTTTATCCTTTTTTCGGTCGCACAAAAGAAAAAGCCCTTGCGCGCCTTGTTCTAGACTACATTAATAAGAGCTTTCTGTCAATAGATTTTTTGTTTTTATTTATGTTTTTTCACAAATTTTTTAAATTATTTTTGTTTTCAAAACCAAAACGCATTTTGCATGGCAATGCCGAGCAATTAAGCTATACCTTTCCCGAAATATTTCGACGTGTCCCTATCTATAACATTCAAATACGTCGAAATTATTATCAACGATATTTACATAGTTAAAGAATTTCGACGTTTATTGCCTTCAAGCCATATTAAACGCCGAAATTCTTTACATTATTTACCATGATATAAGTCAGATCTGTCTATTTCCAAATAATTTTCGACGCTTCACACCTTAAATAGCATGCATGCGTCGAAAATCACCTATACACTCAGCTTCCAACAGCAATAATTTCGACGTGTTTATCAAATATTTCATAGAAACGTCGAAATCTCATCTACACTGTCAGATCCACCAGCTCAGCTCCCGTAATTTTCAACAGCGCATTCACTGGCAGCTGCATCTGCAGCCCCACCTTGCCGCCGCTGACCATTATCATCTCAAACTCAGCCGCAGCCTGATCCACAGCCGTCGGATACAGCTTTTTCATACCTACCGGTGAACATCCGCCTTTGATATATCCTGTCACATTCGTGATATTTCGAGCCAATATCATCTCAATCTTCTTTTCGCCAAAATGCTTCGCGGCCTTTTTCAGGTCAAGCTCTTTCTCAACGGGAATCACACAGACGTAGTACGCTCTGCTGGTTCCTACCGTGACCAGAGTCTTGAATACCTGCCGCGGATCCTGCCCCAGGGATCTGGCCACCGATGCACCATCCATGAAACCCTCAGGTGCATCGTACTCATACATCTGATACGGTATGCCTTCGGCTTCAACAATTCTGATAGCATTTGTCTTATGTGTATGCTTGTCTTTTTTCTTTGCCATTATCTGTCCTCCCGGCTGCTGGTTATATGGCAGCCGACTTCAGCTGCTCATACTCCTCCCGGAGCATTGAATAGCATCGTGTTTCTCTGATGGTTCCGTCGTACACTTTGTATGCTCTGCGGAGAGTTCCCTCGTATGTGAATCCGCATTTGCTGATGACGCGCTGACTTCGTTTATTGGTTTCTCCTGTCCTGATGCTCAGGATATCCAGCTTCAGAAATTCAAAAGCGTATTCTATGAGCCGACGGGTTGCTTCCGTCATGATGCCCCGGCCCCAGAAGTCTTCGGACAGGGAGTATCCCAGTTCCTTGCTTCTGACATTGGGGCGAAGGTAATCTTCTTCGAATCCGATGCTGCCGATCAGCCGGCCGGACTTCTTATCGATTATCGCCCAGCACATATTGGCAAGAAACAGTTCTGTAATGATCTCCCTTGATTCCGCTTCGCTGGCATGGGGCTTCCAGCCCGCATGGGGACCAACATTCGGGTTTTTTGCATAAGTGTAAAGCGCACCTGCATCTTTCTTTTCCCACATTCTCAGGATAAGGCGCTCCGTTTCCAGAGTGGGCACCTTTACTTTTCTCATCTCGCAACCTCCTGCCAAACCTTGCCGCATCTGCGGCGCATATATCGTCAATTATCGAATTTTACATACCAAAACAGCTCGATCATCCCTTAAGCACCCTTGAAATCAGCTCATATCTGCTGCTGACTTCCGACTTCTGAAATATATTGTTCAGATGTCGCTTCACTGTATATTCTGAAATGCACAATTCTTCAGCAATACCCGGATTGCTCGCACCTGCACACACCAGCTCCAGCACTTCAGTCTCACGGGGCGTAAGCCCTTTTTCGGCAACGAAAGCTGAAAGCTGTTCACTCCTGTCCTTTTCGTTCTGCACCGAAAAAAGTTCAAGAGGATCTTTTCTGAAGAAAGAATATATGATTGCTACTGCCAGCAGGCAGTACACAACAAACAACGGATCTATTATCATGATGCTCAGGAAATCCTGCAGTCTCATGTCAACTGTACTGTAATCAAAAATTATGACCCATATCATATAGAGAATAAGCATACCGCTGAAAAACAGTGTACCGTTCCTCCCGTGCTCTTTATGCGGGTTTACCGCCTCAGGAATAAACTGCAGCAGAGCATCAGAATGCTCATGGTCCGCAGTCCTCTATTGAGTGACGTAGGCTTTCGTGCAGCCAGGATCAGTGCCAGCAGTGCAACTGTACCCATAAGCAGAATCATTATTATCGTGCCTATCATCATAACAGGTTCTATCATAAGCCTCTCCCTCAGATATTTGTCATTTTTGCATCGTATTGACCGCTGTTTTATTCAGCAGATCGGATTTCTCCGGTTTTGTCTCCAGATAAATAATAAGCTGGTGTCTCCCACCAGCTTATTATATATTCATATTGAAGCGTTGTCAAAGAATCTGCCGCCTGTCTTCATCTGCATAGAGCTTGCTCTGTTACGATTTATTCATCCTCCTGTGCTCCCTGCTCATATACGATTTTACCGTCAAATATGGTTGTAACAGGCGTCACGTTGGAAACATCCTCTATATCAGATTCAAAAATATTCATATTCAGCAGCACCACCTTCGTCACCCACATATTCGATGATACCGTCCTTAATTACTACAGCTTCAGCTTCAGGTTCATCTTCATTCACTGTGTATACCGAGGCATTCTTGATAATAATGCTGGACGGTTCGCTCGCCCCTCCGCATGCTGCCAGCGAGAGCACAAGGCCGAGTGCCATGATGACAGCAGCTGTTTTTCTTATCGCTCTTCTCATAATTCTCCTGAGTGTATCACCGATACACCACCTCTCCTTTCTCTTAGTTTGCTGAATTTTCAGCTTATTTTACGGATTATTATAAGAACTGCGTATAAAAAGAAAATAGCACACCAGTGCTATTTTCTGATAATTGCGTGAATTCCACTATTCTGTCGTACTCAGGATCTCTTTATTCTTTTCCACCTGACTGACTTTCATCCTTGACACGTCCTCAGGCTCCACTTCTTCCTTGAGGGCAAGAATAGTCGGCCCCAGATATACCGTCTTGAGTATGTCTCCATCAAGGGAAATCTTGCTGAACTCTGTGAAGTTCTCGCCCTTGATATAATAATCTTCTCCGATCTGTACCACTTCATTTATTTTGATATCCTTGACGCCCATCTTCAGATCCGTCGGTTCGAAAGGATTCTCACCGCCATAGATGTACTGTTCTCCATAAAGCATATCATATGCGAGGGCCTTGAGATCCGAACGATATGTTTTGTTGTCTTTGTAATTCTGGTGATATTTAGTCATCATACCTGCCGATATATCGAGTCTATCAAGGACTTCAGCAGTGATATTGTAGGCATAGAGATCCATGTCCTTCTTTTCCATACCGAAATTATCCCATATGATATACTCTGTCTGATACAGTGAACCGTTCTTCATCCTGTCTTCGGTCATATCAAGTGCCGGAAGATGATCTCCATACATTATAAGGATAACATCTTCATCGTAGTTCTCCAGGGTATCAGTAAGCTCCTTGACAAAAAGATCCATCTCGTACACCTGATTGGCATAGTACTCATATCCCCACTTCTCTTCTTCGCTGGCAGCGTCCGTAACAGTGATCACAGGATTCTCAAGCACCTCCTCGTCAGGATACCTGCCATGACCCTGAACTGATATTGTATAGATATAATCTCTGCCGTCAGTGCTGTTAAGCGCATCCAGAATCTGCTCTGTAAGGATACCATCCTTTGCCCAGTTTTTCGGAGTCTTCATAACGTTATTCATGTATTCCAGGCATGTGAAAGTGTCAAAGCCCATGTTGGCAAATACCTTGTTTCTGCCGTAAAACGCACCTCGATGGTTATGAATGGCATGTGATGAATACCCCAGCTGCTTCAGATCATAAGGAGTTGTTTCACAGGTCACTTCCTTGAGAATACCTTTGTACGGATATTCTCCCGGACCGAAGAATTTGGCGCTTATACCTGTCATTACTTCAAATTCCACATTGGCGGTTCCTGCTCCTACCGAAGGAACAGTCAGATATCCGGATGAGTACTCCTTCATCAGTTTCCTGTAATTAGGAACCGGATCCTTAGAGAACTCCAGGCCCTCTACGAGAGTCGGATCAATAAAGGATTCCAGCTGCAGGAATATAATATTCGGCTTGCCTTCCGGGTTTATCTCATCATCATCACCCGGAGTGTATATCCCGTCATCTCCCAGCTCGCCGTTTCTGAAGATGCCTGTTATCTTTTCTTCGGAATAATCAGCAGGCTTGTCTATCCCTGTCTTGACCCATGTTACAAGAAAGCTGTACGGAACTCCGTTATCTCTGTATCCGTATGCCAGATTGCCGAAGAACGTGTCGAGAACCCCTGCCTTCATGCCTACCTGTACTGCACCGAAAGTCAGCGCGAATATCAGAACAATCGCCACTGAGGCTTTCCTGTATCTGACCTTTTCTTTAAGTTTCGGCGTTTTGCGGTAAAGCAGAATTATACTCAGAATAATGGCAACAGCTGCCGCTACCGCGAGAATTATTGTCTTCGTATTGAAATAATTTGTCACTATCGTGAGACCGTCTCCCAGACTGCTCAGATCCTTGACTGTGAAAGGCGTCATTCTGTTGGAAAGAATTATACCGTTGATTATACCCAGAATCAGCCATACCATGGACAGCAGGCATAATGCGAATACCCGCTTGCGGAAAAGCATCGACAGCGACAGCAGTGCGAATATCAGCATCACATTGCATATTGTTACCAGCGGATGCTGTACAAAAAACATGGCACTGTCTATAAGAGAGTGTCTGGCAAGAGTTTCAATGACCAGATACAGTCCCGCTGCGATAATTATCATAAGCACTATATAGTTCTTTAAAAATCTGTTATAAAATCCTCTCAGTTTATTCATTCCTCTGTCTCCTGCTGCATGCTGCCGCTTCGTTGGCAATTGCAGCAAATTCTTCCATATTCAGGGTCTCCGCTCTTCTTACCGGATCTATCCCGGCAGTGGATAATATGTTCCTGATGTCCTCCTTGGAAAGACCCGCCGTACCGGTCAGAGAATTCAGCAGCGTTTTTCTACGCTGTCCGAAGCCTGATCTGATACATGCGAAAAACATCTTCTCATCTGTGAGTTCCACAGGTTTCTCCTTCCTGATATGAAGATTCAGCACAGCCGAATCCACCTTCGGGCGAGGTACAAAGACCTCTTTTGGAACTGATGCAATCTGTTCAACAATACAGTAATACTGAACAGCAGCTGAAATAGCGCCGTAAGTCTTGCTCCCCGGAGAAGCCTTGATGCGGTCTGCGACCTCCTTCTGCATCATGACAGTTATACTGTCCGCTTTCACTCCTGATTCAAGGAGCCCCATTATAATAGGCGTAGTTATATAGTACGGAAGATTGCCGATTATCCTGACCGCCCCCGTAAAATTTCCTGCCGCCTTCTCTTCTTCTATTATTTTATTGACATCCGTCTTGAGAATGTCCTGATTTATTACTTTAATATTATCATATTCCGCCAGGGTTTCTGACAGAATCGGAATCAGCTTACTGTCAATCTCCACAGCTATGACTCTTGCCGCTGCTTCTGCCGCTTCCGCAGTGAGTACTCCGATTCCAGGACCGATCTCAATAACCAGGTCATTCTCACCGACTCCTGCACCTTCTACGATCCTTTCGATAATACTTCTGTCTGTTATGAAATTCTGTCCCAGACTCCTGGAAAGCTGGAAATTATAGCGTTCCCTGATGTCTGCAATAGTGGATGGTGAATATAATTTCATCTATATCTCCTCAAGTGCCCTGCAGAATTCTTCTCTGGTAATCCCGAATCTGTTCAGCCTCTGCAGAAAAGCTTTACCGTTAGCATATCCTATTCCCAGTCTTTTACCCGCGGCCTTCCTTCTCGAGGCGGAATCTGCCTGTCCCAGAAGTCCGGTAATGAACATATCCTCCATAGTAAACAGTTCATCGCTCATATCGGCAGAGCATTTCGCCTTGGCAAGTGCCTCTCTGATACTCTCGGGGGAAGCATTCTCAATTCCGATATCCCCGTTCTTATCTGCATCATTCCTGTCCAGAAAAGCTTCCATGGCATCAGGGAATCGTTCCAGTATCCTTCGTCTTATCTGCTCTCCTGCATGATCAGGATCGGTAAATACAATGATACCATTTGTTTCATAAGCCCTGCTGATAAGCTCCCATGTGTTATTATTTATACCATATCCATGTGTTTCTATTGTGATGGCGTCAACACTTTTTTTGATTGCTGCGGTATCATCACGACCTTCTACAACAATTATCTCTTTTATTTTCATCATTATTCGTCCTGATCCTTTGAACTGTCTGTGCTGGTATCCTTATCTGTTATCTCATCCGGAAGCATGTACAGCGTCTCACCCGGTCTGATCAGCCTGAGCTGATTTCGCGCCTGCTCTTCGATATTTTCAGAATCACTGATATTCTCCAGTTCTTTCTGCAGTTCCTGTTTCTGCTGTTTCAGCTGTTCCTGTTCAGCCAGTACGTCATGCTGTTCTTTTTTCAAGGATATTATATTGACAAGCGACAGGCTCATTGCTCCGATTATTCCCACAATAATAAGGCCCGTCAGAATCTTTCTTCTCCTTTTCTGTCTTCTGATGGCCATTTTTCCTGCTGTATGCTGCCTGGCGTACTTTCGTGCCTTCTCCTCCTCGCGTGCTTTCTCTTCACGCCTTTTCGCCTGGCGTTTTTTTCTTGCCTCATCCATATCGATGACCTGGCTGTTGTTCCTGAATTCTCTGCTTCGTCTCTTTTTTCCCATGAACTGATTATACCACAGCATATTTTTTTCCACAATAAAAGCCCCGCCAAAAAACTGAATGCTGCATGAAAAGATATTTCTCCGTATGCACAGTAATACAGAAACATGGACAATACAGCTGCCGAAGCGACCCAGAACAGGCCCTCCTCCAGCAGCCGGACACATATGGATTCAGCCCTTTGCTGCAGTATTTTCCTGGCCTGCCAGAGACTTTCCACCATAATACCGCAGCTGAGCATTACCACTACAGTTTTTGCCTGTGATGCAATCAGTTCTGTAAAATGCATCATTTCATGATTTTTGCCAGAAAGCCTTTATCGCCTTTCTCTCTGACTCTAACGTACATAAGCGAATTGATGACTCCTGCGATCTCTGCCCTGCCTGCTGCAAGGTCAAGGGTCTGGATATGCAGTTTTTCTCCTCTGATGATCATAGCCCCGTCATTAAGACTGGCCCTTATCTCTTCCTCATCGAAGCTGTCGATTTCGGAAATATCCGTAATGGATATCCTCTGCCTGTTATCGATGGTCACAACATGGTTTTCCATGAGACACCTCCTTATCAGTACAATATATTTGCCATTTCCCCGCATAGAACATGATTTATTGCAAAACCTTGTATGAATTGTTATACTGACTTTATATGAAATGAAAGGAGTGCCTTCCATTGAAAAGGACCGTCGTGATAATAATTATATGCGCATTTATACTGTTTTCGTCAGTACTCGCCGCGCTGTGCACCGGCATATACAGAATTGATTCAGCGGTCGGTGCGTCACGTGAACTTCGGGATGTATATATGTATTTTGCCGGCATGATCAGGAGCTGTGAAGATCCATCCTCAGTCAGAACTGCTTCTGTAGGCGGGGAAATCCCTGCTCTGGTGTTCAGAACAGGATCAGATGACAATGTCAGCGAAACATGGTATTTCACATACGACGGGCAGCTTCAGAAAATCCGCACAGACGAAGGGGCTGCTGTTTCCCCCGAAGAAGGCACCGGGATAATGGAACTGCAGAACTGCGACTTCACTTTTATCACGAACGATCTCCTTGAGATCTCTTTTGAAACACAGAACGGTCAGTCTGCATCAGTAAACATCTGTCTGACGGGAAGGGAAGGGGCTGAATAGATAATGAAAAAAATCATACCAGAACGGTTTTCACTTAACATGGTTTCGCCAAAACGTCTGTCCCTCAGGCACCTCAGAATCATATTCATTTCTCTTCTTGCTGTTTTTATGTCGGTTTCCATAACAGCCTGCGTATGGCTGTATTTCCAGGCCGAAAAAAAATGTGAGAATGCGGCAGCTCTCAACAGAGCCGTTATTGAAGCTTCCTCCATAGCAGATACTCTCAAAGCTGCAGACGGCAGCTTCAGCAGAACTGCCAGATATATGCACGGTCACAGGAGTACTGTTATCTCCGGTAATACCCTCACGCTGTATTATGACTCGGATATGCATCCCTCATCTCAGTCAGCATCTTCATATACAGCTCATATAAACAGGATGAAAGAAAACGGATGTATTATTTTTGAAATAACGATATCAGAAAATCCCGGAAAGAATCAGATATACAATCTGGAATTCATGATACCTCAGAAGAAAGGAGGCAGCTGATGAAAAAAACTTTTCTCCCTGTGACTCTCATGCTTACCCTCTGCGCTGCCGTGATCCTGCTGATTCTTTGTCTGACGGCATCATCCTATACAGTGGTCAGCCAGGAGCTCAGAGATGCTGAAGCTGTCACTGAATACAGTGACAGCTTCTATGCTGCCGAAACAACGGCTGCAGAAATAATTTCCAAATATTCCGGTACATCCGGGAACAACAGCAGCTTTACATCCGGTCAGAGCGGCAGAACAACATACAGCAGTCCCCAGGGGAATATACTTATCTTCCGTGCTGACAGCAGCCTGTCTTTTTCGGTTCCGGTCAATACACAGAAAGAACTTGACGTTATAGTCAATGTATCCGGAAGCGGAATCAGTATTCTTAAATGGTCTCTTGAAAACAGATAAAAAAAAAACAGAGCATACGCATCATTACGATATGCTCTGTTTTTTATACACTACGGCAGATATGTCCTCGGGTTAACGGCTGATCCGTTAACATGTATTTCAAAATGACAGTGAGGTCCGGTACTTCTGCCGGTATTCCCTGATTCTGCGATATGCTGTCCCTGATATACCTTGTCTCCTACGTTTACAAGCAGCTGACTGTTATGGGCATAATATGTCTCCATCCCATTCTGATGATCAATAACAACCAGATAACCATATGATCCATGATATCCCGCCTGCGTTACAGTTCCTCCATCTGCGGCACGAACGTTGCTTCCTACCGGGCATCCCAGATCGAGACCTGCATGCAGCCTTCCCCATCTCTGTCCGAATTCTGAAGTAACTGTATATCCTCCGTCCAAAGGCCATATGAACTTGCCTGAACCTACTGTAGGCGGTCGTTCCTTGGTTCCTACATGGATTATTTTATTTACAGGTTCTTTTGTGACTGTTGTAACCAGTTCGGTTTCTTCTATCTGCTCACCATTTACAGATACGATCCTGGCTGTAACCTCACGGGACCCGTCTTTACCTTTCTGTGTAACCTCTTTATCTCCCTCATAGATGTCATCATCATCTTTTTTAATGACCTTGTATTCTATCTTCTCATCGTATGTCACCAGCTCAGTGATTTTGGCAGTGATAATCGGTGCATTCTGCTTTATCACAATTGTACTGCCGACAACAAGCTTCTTGGGATCAATATCCGGATTGTCCTTCAGGATATCATTCTCACTGACCGTGTACAGTTTAGCGATATCCGCCAGTGTATCACCAGGAACAACCTTGTGGAGAGTCTCCTTCCTGCCGCTGGTGCACAGTTTTTCCACCATCTCATCCTTCGTGGAGATATCCTGCAGGTCAGTATTGCTCTGCTGTACCTTGACTTTCTCTATGAATACAGCTTCTTCAATTTCGGCACCTTCCATGCCTGTTGAATATCTGTCTTTGATCTCCTGAAGCACATCTGCAGCGATTTCCTTGTTCTCCACTGCCCCTGCCTTCTTTCCGTTGACATATATACCGTATGCCTTCACATTGAGATCACCCATGTATGTAAGGCGCTTCAGCACTTCCTCTGACGTATCTATCTTGACTCCGCCCAGTGCAGGAACACGCTTGAAGGAAATATCATCTCTGGCATCGATAATTACCTTCATGTCCTTTTCCTTGGTCAGTGCGCCCTGAACCAGATCAGTTATTTCAAGCACATCCGCCTTGGATTTGACAAGACCCAGCGTTTTGCCGTTATACGAATATTCATATGCAGTGCAGTAGTTGATCACACCGGCTGTGCCTACGCCTGCCATAAGAACAATAGCAAACAGTGTCAGAAGTCCGGCTTTGTATTTCTCACAGAAATCCTTGAATCTGCGCAGCTTTCTGCCCACAAGGCTTTTCTCATAATTTTCAATTCTCTTTTTTGCCATCAAATCGGCAGCAGCCCTGGCTTCTTCACGCCTCTTTTCTCTTTCGTCCTTCAATGCATTTCTTTCATCTTCAGACCTGGCATTCTTCTCTTTCTTACTGGCAATACCCAGAATATCTCTCCATGAGAAACGAGCCACACTCTTAAGCCTGGTGTTTATCTTCATGTTATGAACGTTCACCACTCCGCCGCCGAGCTCAGCTTCTGCTATTCTTCTGGCTTTCTCAAGTTTTTCTTTCTCAGCTTCTTCACGCTTCTGCCTTCGAAGACGTTCCTTTTCCTTATGTCTGGACTCCTTATCCTCTTTTTTCTTTCTGGCCTTTTCTTCTTTTTTTATTCTTTCTATTCTGGCCTTCTGTTCTCTGATCTGCTTTTCAGCCTGAGCCTTTTCAGCTCTTTTAAGGCGTTCGTGTTTCTGCTGTTCAATAAGGTTGTTGAGTTTCTGCTGTTCCTCCTGAAGCAGCATCTGCTGCTGCGAAAGCTTCTGCTGCTGTTCAACAGCCATTTTCTCGGTCGATTTTTCTGTAAGGGTGGACATTACATCCAGTACCTTATCCTGGTGCTTCTGTGCTTTGAGAAGCTCAAGCTTTGCCAGTTCCAGACTGCTGAGATCCGGATCTTCCTCTTTTTCATCGAAGAAATCAGCCATTTCTTCATCTGTGGCAGTATGGCTCAGTTCGGCTTTTTGTGCCAGAAGCTCTGCTTCCATATCACCCAGTGCTTTTTTCCTGCTGATCTCTTTCGCTTTCTTCTCTGCTTCTATAGCTTCAAGTCTTTTTTTCTCAGCTTCCTCCGCGGCCATCGCTGCCTGTTTCTCAGATTCAATCACCTTCTGCTCTTCTGCCCTGCGCTGAAGCTCTCTGAGCCTGATTTCTTCTCTTTCTTTTCTGGCTTTCTCCGCATCCATTCTGGCTCTGTCGATGATTGCCTGCTTGGCGGCAATAACTTCTTCAGTTTCCTCAAGATACGTACCTCCGGGTCCTCCTCTGCCTGAATCACCCTCAGTCTCCGTTTCCGAAACAGGACTGTCTGCTGATCTGAGGGTCTCGACGCTTTTCCTCAGATTCATGATCTCATCATAGACCTTTTTGGCTTCAGCATCTTCCGCCAGGAATTCCTCTCTGCTCATTGTCTGCCTGGTTACTGTACCGCTTTCCGAGGCTTTATTGTCAGTCTGATTTTTTCCTTCGTTATCTCTCCAAAACATTGACATCTTTCTCCTGTTTCAAGCATTCCGGTATCCTTGCACTTCGGACAGCTGTAGTGAACATCCATATAATCAAGTTCAAAACCGTTATCCGTAAGCAGGAATGCTTTTTCGGTGTTTAATGCATCCATCTTCGATTTCAGTTCCTCCATGGCTGCCTTGCGGTCCACCCTGTCGGAAATAATGATTTTTGAAATTTCTGCACCCTGCGCATTTATCCTGTCTTCGATTTCTCTGATTCTCGGAACTGCCTCGAACACTTCTTTTCGTCGTTCTTCGGCTTCCTCCTCTTCCTGCAGACGCAGCACTTCATAATATTTCATAATATCACTGGTAGTGAGCTCTTTCCTGTCCGGCCCGGATCCCGGTGCCCCGCCTTTCTGCTCTTCGTACCAGTTTACAAGTATTTTATTGACATAATTTATATTAGGATTTGAGATTCCTGAAGTTCTGCTGCATGCCGACAGCACCTTTTCTATAGAAAAGCCCATAGTCTCAAACCAGCTGTCCATTATCTTCTTCTCTTCCTCTGTGGCATTTCTGGCAAATCCCAGTGCCTGAAACACTCTCTTGTAAAGGTATTGTTTCTTCTCGAACTGACTGAGGTATTTCTCTACAGCAACCGCATCTCTCAGCCCTTCGCCAGCCCATTTTTTTATTACAGCTTCAATATATTTAATGCTTTTTTTCTTTTTCTTCATACAGTATGAATATCCGTATGTGATGATTTCAGGTGTAGCCTGGAAATCATCTATCCATGAAACAATCTCATTCATCTCCGCTGCATTTAGGACTCTTCCTGTTATCTGCTCAATATCCCCGAACATGTCACGGATCTCCTTATCTTCCATGAAGGAATGCAGGTTGTGACCTGATGAATATCCCTTTCTGCCGGTCTTATCACCATAGAGCTGTTCCTTGAGCACTACAAATTCCACACTGTAATCAAATTTATCATCAGGAGAATCCTTTATTTTTCTTATTACTCCCATTCTTTCCCAGTATGTCCATGCTTTGAGCACATCCTCAATATCCAGATTCAGATGCCTGGCAATATCTTCATTTGTCAGATCACTGTCCAGTCCGCAGTACATGAGAGCGAAAAGATATATCTTGACAAAATCTCCCGGTGCAGAAGCCATATATTCATTTATGAACATATTCTCCACATTTGTGTCCAGCAGAAAATAGTCCTTGATTTTTTCTTTTCTGAAACCCATAAATCCTCCGTATTAAAATCCCGGTAGATTATTTGTCCCTGCGCTGTCAACAAATTTGGTCAGTTTGTCGAGCCAGGTTATCTTGACAGTCCCTGTCGGGCCGCTTCTCTGCTTGGCTATAATTACCTCACATTCTCCCGGCACCTCAGTATCTTCGTTGTAGTAATCGTCCCTGTACAGGAAAATAACTATATCGGCATCCTGCTCAATAGAGCCTGATTCTCTCAGGTCTGAAAGCATAGGCCTGTGATCGGTTCTCGTCTCAGGCGCTCTGGAAAGCTGTGAAAGCACTATGACCGGACAGTCCAGTTCACGTGCCAGCAGCTTGAGATTCCTTGATATCACAGAAATCTCCTGAGTTCTTGAATCCGCCTTACCCTCAGGTGTCATCAGCTGCAGATAGTCGATAACCACAAGGTCAAGACCCTCTTCTGCCTTGAGACGTCTGCACTTGCTCTTCATCTCCATAATAGTGATGCCTGCAGTATCATCAATATGTATGTTTGCTTTTGACAGTACATCAAGGGCGATATTGATATCGTCCCAGTCACGCCTTTCAAGCCTGCCGGTCTTGAGACTCTGCATATCCACCTTTGATTCCATGGAAAGCAGCCTCTGTCCCAGCTGTTCCTTTGACATTTCCATCGAAAATATCATCACCGATGCTCCACCCTTTACTGCTGCATTAAGAGACAGGGAAAGGGCAAAAGCAGTCTTGCCCATTGCCGGTCTGGCTGCCAGTATTATCAGGTCGGATTTCTGCAGTCCCGATGTTTTCTCATCAAGATATTTGAAACCCGTTGTCACCCCGGTCAGCCCGCCGTCAAGCTGTGAGGCTTTATCTATTATTTCTATATTTGTAAGCAGCACATCCTTAAGATGGGTATACTGCCCCTTCTGTCTTGCCTGTGATATTTCAAATATGCCGCTTTCGGCATAGTCCAGCATCTGATTGGCATCCATGCTGTCTTCATATCCCTTTGTCACGATATCATCTGCAGTATTTATCAGTCTTCTGACTGCAGCTTTCTCCGCCACTATCCTGCCGTACTCCATGGCATTTGATGTTGTAGGGGTTCCTGATGAAAGGGATGCTATATAAGCTCTGCCTCCAACCATGTTGAGGCTGTTTCTCTTCTTGAGTTCCTCGGCAACTGTCAGCGCATCGACAGGAGCATTCTTCCTGTGAAGCTCCAGCATTGCCTTGTATATTTCCTTATGATTTTCATCGTAGAAGTCTTCTGCCCTTACTATTTCCACTACATCAAACAGTGCATCCTTCGAGAGCAGGGCTGCACCAAGAACAGACTTTTCAGCTTCCACACTGTGGGGAGGAATTCTTCCTTCCATTATTCAGTCTCCTTATCGTCCGGCAGCTCAGATAATAACATTTATCTTGAGAACTGCAGTCACTTCAGGGAAAAGCTTGACAGTCACTTCTGAAGATCCTGTCTGTTTAATCGGGCTGTCAAGAACTATCTTTTTCTTGTCAACCTTGATATTCTCCTGCTCCTGAAGAGCATCTGCTATATCCTTTGATGTGATCGATCCGAAAAGCTTGCCTGATTCGCCACCCTTTGATCTTATAGTCAAAGTGATTTCATTTATCTTCTCTGCCTGCTTCTGAGCTGCAGCCTTCTGCTCTGCCCTCTTCTCGTCAGCTATTTCCTTCTGTTTCTCAAGGTTTCTTATATTGCCTTCAGTAGCCTCCTTGGCAAGTCCCTTAGGTATAAGCCTGTTTCTGGCATATCCGTCACTTACCTTTACCACTTCGCCTGCCTTGCCTGTTCCTTTAACATCCTTCAATAAAATAACTACCATAATTCTATCCTCCTAATGTGAAGTTCTCACGAATTTCTAATTTCCTTTTCTAACCTTCATCTATTGTCTGTCTTATAAGTTCGAGAATCTCTTCAGGCGAACAGTCCACCTGGGCACCTGCAGTGTTCAGATGTCCACCCCCTCCGAACTTTTCCATGATAATCTGTACATTTATATCTCCCAGCGAACGTGCACTGACAACCGTCCTGCCATGTTCGTTTTTTCCCGCAACGAAGCTGGCTTTGACACCCTTGATGGTCAGCAGCTCGTCTGCGACCTGGGAATTGACAATCTGTGAGTTCTGATTCTCTCCCGGACAAATGGACATAGCTATACCGTTATCATAAAAGTCCGCATTGGCGATACATGCTGCTCTGACTTTGAAGTTCTCCGAATCCGACTGAAAGTATCTTCTGACCTTTTCAAGATCCGCACCGTTCCTCTTGAGCCACGATGCCGCCTCGAAGGTTCTGACTCCCGCTTTTACAGCAAATCTGTTGGTGTCCACCATGATTCCTGCCAGCAGTGCATCCGCCTCGAATTTTGATATCACTCTCTTCTCGCACGCGTACTGCACCACTTCCGTAACCAGCTCAGATGATGACGATGCATAAGTTTCCATATATGACAGTATCGTATTGGAAATAGCATCCTCTGATCTCCTGTGGTGGTCTATTATTACTGTTCTCGCACATTTTTCCACAAGCTCATAGGCTTCTACAAGAGATGGTCTGTGAGTATCCACAATTACGGTGAGAGCATTCTCATCCGCCAGGGAAAGCGCCCTTTCTGTAGAAATGAATTCATACTCTCCGATTTCCTTGGCATCTGCCACTATATCCGCCAGTGCATCATTATATGAGTTCAGCAGAATATATGAATCCTTACCTATGCTTCTGGCAACTCTGTTGATTCCCAGAGCTGCACCGAAACTGTCCAGATCAGGGTTTTTGTGACCCATAATGAATATCTTCGATGACTGAGACATGAGAGTTTTCAGAGCATGCGCTATAATTCTGGATTTACCCTTGAATCCTTTTTCCACACCCTGGGTCTTGCCTCCGTAATACTCAAAATTCTTGACATTCTTGACAACTGCCTGGTCTCCCCCGCGTCCCAGCGCCAGATCCAGCGCTTCTTCCGCATATGAGTCACACTCTGCCGGAGTCTTGCCGCCGATACCTATACCTATACTCAGGGTTACAGGGAAATCCGTCTCTGTCTCGATATTCCTGGCGTCATCCAGTATTGAAAACTTGTTATTTACAAGCACCTTGAAGCTTTTGTTAGTCAGTATCATCTCATAGAGGTGATCTCTGTATCGTATAACTGCCGCATCGAGCTTCTTTCCCCAGCCCCTTATAAGCTTGTCTATCTCTGTAGAGATTTCTGATGTTCTGGTATCCCCGGCACTTGAAACAAGTTCATCATAATTATCGACATTTATTATCGCCATACATTCCTTTTCTTCATTATAAATGTCTTTCAATGTTTCAAAGGATGTGTTGTCGATAAAGTACATCGCGATTGATGCCATCTCACCCTCGCCGATGAAGCCTGCCACAACTTTGAAATTCTTGTCGTTCCGTTTTATGTAAAGTGCTGTGTCCTGCTCGGCAGCATTTATTATATCAGGCAGTTTCAGTCCTGTCAGTGCGAAAATATCACCATCAACAATGCCGTCGTATTTAAAAACTTCCACGATCTTATGGCTGGCTCTCGTTACTTTTCCCTGTGAATTTATCACACACATCGGCATTGCCGAATAGAATGCCAGCAGTTTTTCCACTCTTCCAACGTACATAACTATCTCCTGTATTTTTGAAGCTATCTTCTGGACCTGCCGCTCTGTATTCTCGTCTTAAGCCCCAGCAGTATGTCAAACATACCGAGAAGAACAAGCATCCAGCGTCCCATATATGTCCCCCACAATACTATAATGATTATTACAGCAACTGCCTTAGGCAGTTTTTTCATATGAAAAAGCATGAACACTACTGATATGCCCTGCAGGGATAAAACAAAATCAAAAATCAGATCCATGTTCACATAGAGCAGATCATCCGAAAGCATCTCTGCCGATGTCATCAGCCATGATACCATATACATTATAAGTATTCCCCATATCGCTCCACCGGGAAGTGTGAACTCCCTGAACTTCGGCATGAGCCTGACACCGGGATTTGCATTCTTCATGGTTCTGCTCAAAAGAATATATTCAAAATACGCTACAACAGCGTTAAATGTCATTATTGATGCAGGGAGAGCTTTAAAGGTTTCCTGATAAAGTTTCACAATCAGGTCTGTCCTTTCGCCGGCGGTCATATCCTTCATCCCCAGCACATCTATCATCGTCTCATTATCTGCCAGCACACCTGCCATTTCGTTTACTGCGGCACTTATCTGTCCGTATACGCTTTCTCCGGAGGCAGATGCCACTATGAGTACCAGCAGCGCAGCAGCAGAGGAAGACAGTGCAGCGTATAATACTATTCTGTATGGTGACTGCATCCCTCGTTTTATCATTCCCGGCAATACTGCAAGGGGTACGAAAAGGGACATAACAAAAATCAGCAGCAGATACATCATTTCTCCCTTCAGATTATAATAGCTACGATTATCACTGTGTTAATCCGTAACGTTTATTCTAACATAAAAATATTGATTTGTCTTTAATATTATTGTAAAACAGGGGGTATTCCTGTATTGTAGTGCACAATGATGATCATTCTCGCATGAAAAAAGAGCGCCCCGTCGGATTTATCACTGCGGATCGCTCTCTGTAATCAATTATTGTCTTAGTCAGCTGTGTAAGGCAGCAGAGCAACGATTCTGGCTCTCTTGATTGCCTTTGTAACCTCTCTCTGATGAATAGCGCAGGTTCCTGTTATTCTCTTAGGCAGAATCTTGCCTCTTTCTGTCACATACTTTCTCAGCTTTTCTACATCTTTGTAATCTATAGTTTCTGTTTTATCAGCGCAGAACTGGCACACTTTTTTTCTTCTCATGCCGCCACGTCTCTTGTTGTTATCCATGATATTTTCTCCTTTCTTTTAGAATGGAATATCGTCATCCTGGATGGCCTGGAATCCTTCAGGTACGCCGGCATCATTACCTGAACCGCTCTGGTAGCTGTTCTGCTGGTACCCGCCGCTCTGCTGATAGCCCTGAGGCTGTCCGCCTGCACGTTCGTTCCTGTCTCCCCATTCTAAAAATTCTACTCTGTCGGCAACCACATCTGTAGTATACACTGTAGCACCGTCTTTATTGGTATAACTGCCTGTCTGTATCCTTCCCTGAACACCTACAAGCCTGCCCTTTGCCAGAAATCTCTCACAGTTCTCAGCCTGTCTGCCGAACACTGTGACTCTCGGAAAATCCGTTTTTTTCTCCTGACCTGATCTGACAGGTCTGTCAATGGCAACTGTGAAAGTGGCCACTGCCATCTGGCTCTCGGATATATACCTTACTTCAGGGTCTCTTGTCAATCTTCCGATCAGTACAACACTGTTCATACTGCACCCCTTTTCTTATTTCTCGTCTTTGTTTACGATCAGGTGTCTCATAACGTTGTCTGAAATTCTGAGTCTTCTGTCGAGTTCTTTCGGTAAAGTAGGCTGTGCCGCAAACTCGATAACAACGTAATATCCTTCAGTTTTCTTCTGAATAGGATATGCGAGCTTTCTCATTCCCCATACGTCTACATTGCCGACTTCGCCTTCAGCAGCGATGATGCCTTTTACTGTTTCTACAGTAGCTTCTTTCTTGTCGTCTTCCAATGCAGGATCGATGATGAACATTACTTCGTAGTTAGTCATTATTTTCACCTCCCTATGGACTTGATGGCGATAAAATTCTTTATCGCAAGGATCTGACGCAAAATGCGTACCAAATAATTATACACTATTTTTGTGCTATTTCAAGCTTTTTTTAACTTTTATTCTGCCGGCAGCTCAAAGTTTCCCATTATATCATGCATAAGCTCATCAGTGACGACAATGTTCCATCCATAGTATCCGTCATCTATCATTGATACATATACCACATTTTCACAGACTGCCCCCTTATCCGCCGCTTTTTCTATCTGATTAATATACAGCTCCAGACATTTTCCGCTGAGAGTTTTTTTATCCGATGTTTTATCATTGTAAAGATTATCTGTTATATACTTGTATGCTTTTTTCTCATAATCGGATTCCACATTGCTGAAATCACTGTTCTCCACCAGTATCCTGGCCACTGCCACATCATTTTTAGTGCCTATCTTCTCTATTTTATATGTAAAGTTCCTGAACAGTGCTTCGTTTATGCGATCTGCAGTTTCTCCGCCGCCTTCGGCGTTTATCAGGAAATTGACGTATTCATTGTCTATATGTCTGGAAATAACATCCTTGTTTCCTGCTTTAAGCCCGTTCATAAAATCTTCGACGGCTTTTTCGGGACTTGTGGATACTAAACTGACAAGATTCATCTGCATTACTGCAGGTATCAGTATTAATGATAACAGTCTGACTATATGGTACAACATTTTATGCTCCGTTTTAGCGATATACGCTACGCATTTTATTTTAACATCATGCAGAGGTTGAGTTTTTCCTCCACATTTCTTATAATATATAAAAAAGCCGCTTATTTCAAGCTAAAGAGGTACTTATGGACAATATTAAGAAACGTTTTATATCGCCGCAGGCGATAATAATCATCATATCCGTACTGATTTTTTCTGCTGTACTGCTGTTTGTCGGCATGAAATTATCTGTAGACAAAATCACTTCCATGGCGATAAGTGCCGATCAGACCCTCGCCAGCCAGAAATCCGATAAAGCACATAACGTGTATTTCTCAGATAGGCTGAGGGAAACTGTAGTAAAAAAAGTGATCAAAGAGGAATCATTCCCTTCCTATTCCACTTCTCAGATCATGCAGCTTGATGTAAGCAGACCCAGCGGTGCATCCGTCTCTGATCTGAAGCTTGTAACTGCAGGAAATCTCGTCGGGCTTGAGGAAGCGTTCTGGCAGGCGGAGCAGAACTATGATGTGAACTGTCTGTTCGTCATGGCCATCGCTTCTCACGAAAGCGCCAACGGCACCATGTGCTTCAGACCAAATAATATGTTCGGCTTCGGCACGTC
>JALEQY010000129.1 GCA_022763735.1 Clostridiales bacterium | reverse complement strand
AAAGCCCCGATCTCAACGATTCCGATAGCAGTAAACATCAGAGCACAACCCGCGATCATGCGCATCGAGAAAACCTCCCCGGCGACAGTGACTGCAAAGATTGTACCGAACACAGTCTCCAGAGAAAGCAGGATCGCCGCGTGATTTGCAGGAGCGAACCGCAGAGAGATATTCTGAAGCAGGAACGCGAAGGCAGAATTAAAAGTCATAACATATACAAGTCCCAGAATACCCGGAACCGCCATACCCAGGATCTCCGCAGGCATGACAGGTTCCTCCAGGATAACTGCTGAAACCGATGACAGAAGACCCACTACCAGCAGCTGAATAAAAGTGAACACCGTGGCATCGATGTCCCTGACCACCGCAGCAGTAAAAATCATCTGCGCCGAAAAAGTCAGCGACAGAGCGAAGGTCAACAGATCGCCCTTGCCGACTGTGAAATTATCCGTCAGCGTGATGAGAGCAATACCGGTGAAACCGATTATGGCAGCCACGATTACACTGTTTGCAGGCCTTTTGCGCAGGACGAGCCAGGAAAGCAGCGGAACCAGCAGTATGTAAAGTGACACTATGAAGCTTTGCTTGCCGGCTGTAGTATACAGAAGTCCGATGGTCTGCAGGGAATTGCCGATAAACATGTTGATGCCGCAGAACAGACCATAGAGCCAGACTTTTCTGTTTCTGAAATGACGAAGCTTCCTGAGGCAGAAAATGAACATGACTGTAGCAGCACCCATGTATCTGTAGGCGGTCAGTGTCAGCGGAGGCAGTATCGTCAGGCCGAATTTCCCGGCAACAAAACCGCCGCCCCAGAACAGGGCGACGAGTAAAAGACCGATATCGGCTATTATAATGTTTCGTTTTGCTGTATCCATTTGTAAACCTCGCAGTATCGATAGTCATCGTTATTGCTTTGGCCATTGTCGTCGGTGTTCCGGCGCTGGCCGCACCAGGAAATATTATACACCAAAGTGTGCTGTCCCGCCAGCTATAACATGAAAGCTCCTCGTAAGAACCCGGCTGAATGGAGCCAAAAGTTTAAGTGCAGCAGCCCGGATCAGAACTTCTGCAACACGGGCTCAGAATTTACACAGCCCGAATCAGAACTTTTTCCAGAGCAGCCTGAGGGAGTTGAGGATGCAGAGCATTGCAACTCCCGTGTCAGCGAAAACCGCGGCCCAGATGTTAGCTAAGCCTGCAAAGCCCATCAGAATTACGATGATTTTTACCGCCAGTGCGAAAACCACATTCTGCATAGCGATACTTCCGGTAGAACCGGCGATTTTAACAGACTGAGGTATAGCAGCAACTGATGAATTCATGAAGACAACATCCGCCGCTTCGATTGCCGCATCCGCACCGCTGCCCATGGCGGCACCAACATCAGCACCTGCCAGTACCGGCGCATCGTTGATGCCGTCACCGACAAACATTACCGGACCTACCTCTTCACGCAGGCTGTTGAGGGAATCCAGCTTTTCCTCAGGCAGCAGCTGTGCATAAACCTTATCGATACCCGTTTCAGCTGCAACAGCCTGTGCACTGGATGCCGCATCGCCGGTGAGCATTGCAGCGGTGAGACCCCTGGAGCGGAGCGCTGCGATTGCTTCCCTGGCATCAGGCTTGATGGTATCGGAGATCAGGATAGAGCCGATATACTTACCGTTAAGGGCCAGGTAAATTACCGTTCCCGGATCCGCACTGCCGATGCCTGAAGTATCGACCCCGTAATGATCCAGAAGTGACAGATTGCCGCACAGTACAGTTCCGTCCGGAAGCTCTGCTCTGATACCTTTGCCTGCGATTTCCTCTATGGAAAGGGCACGCGGTGCATCGAGTTCTTTTTGCACTGCCGCATCGGTGATGCTTGCTGCGATAGGGTGATTGGAGGCTGATTCACATGCCGCTGCTATTGCCAGAAGCCTGTCAGAATCTGTGCCGTCAGCAGTATATATCTGCTGTACTTTGAAATCGCCCTTTGTGATGGTGCCGGTTTTATCCATTACAATGCCTTTTACTTTTCTGAGGGCCTCTATCGAGATGCCGCCTTTGAAAAGTATCCCCAGCTTTGATGCGGCACCTATGCCTGCAAAGAAAGCAAGAGGTACACTGATGACCAGTGCGCATGGGCAGCTGATTACCAGGAAGGTTATGGCTGTGGTGATCCAGAAAGACCATTCTCCTGTGATGACAGAAGGTATGATGGCTGTCAGGAGAGCCATTATAACCACTACAGGTGTATATATTCTGGCAAATCTGGTGATGAATCTGTCGATTTTAGGTTTGCCGGCCGCAGCTGTTTCAACTGAGTTGAGGATGCGTGTCACCATGGATTCGGATAAAGGTCGGACAACTTTTATTCTGAGAACTCCCTGGATATTCATGCAGCCCGAAATAACTTCTGTTCCGGCAGCTACTTTAACAGGAACAGGCTCCCCTGTAACTGGAGAAGTATCGATCCTGCTTTCTCCGTCGACAACGATTCCGTCGAGAGGGATTCTGTCTCCGGGGCGTACCAGGAGAATATCACCTGGTTTTGCTTTTGCTGCAGGGATTACACGGATGCTGTCTGTATGCTCGTGTTCATGTTCGTGATCTTCGCACCCGCATCCGTGATGATCGTGTTCATGCTCATGCTCCTCGCACCCGCACTCGTCGTGTTCATGCTCATGCTCTTCGCACCCGCACCCGCACTCGTCGCCGATAACCAGATTGACAGTTTCAGGCCTCATATCCACAGCATCCATGATCTGAGTACGGCTTTTTTCCACGGCGACATGCTCGAAGAATTCTCCTATACGGTAAAACAGCATAACTCCGGCACCCTCAGCGAAATCACCTATGCAGAAAGCTGCAATAGTTGCGATGGACATGAGGAAGTTCTCATCAAAAACCTGTCCGCCGATAATATTTCTCAATGCTGTCAGCAGCACGCGCCATCCCAGGATGAGATATGCCACACCGCATATTATAAGTGTCGCATAGAATGGTAAGTCAGCGACAAGCCCGATTACGAACATCACTGCTCCGATACCTATCGGTATAAGCTCCGGGGCATTCTGCTTCCAGAAGCCGGCCTTTGCTGCCCTGGACAGGGATGCAGAACCCCCGTGACCTGCAGTATCCTTTGAAGTGATGTGGACAGGGCCTTCGACTGAGCTGCATATCCGCTCCATTTCGGGTACCAGTGCGTCAGGATCTTCGGCAGATACACGAAGCTGTTTTGTGGCAAAGGTCAGGCTTGCTTCATCCACCTCAGGCATTGCCTGGATCAGCCTTTCCATTTTGGCTGCACAGTTGGCGCAGTCCAGATTTTCTATAATATATATTTTCTCTTTACTCATTGATATGTTCCAGTGCAACGTCCAGTATTTCTCTGACATGATCATCTGCGAGAGAATAGTAGGCGTGCTTTCCTTTCTTTACAAATTTCACAAGATTGTTTTCTCTGAGCACCCTGAGCTGATGCGAAATGGCGGATTTGGTCATATCCAGAAGGACAGCCAGATCACATACACACATTTCGTGGCAGTTCAGAGCTGCCAGAATGCTTATTCTGGTGCTGTCGCCGAAAACCTTGAAAAGCTTTGTCATGCTGTCAAGTTCATTTTCGGGAACCATTTCATCTTTCACGTGCTGCAGTATATCTTCATGGATCACAGCACAGTCACATGAGGCTTCGTTTCTTCCCATAATAGCCCTCCTTTATATAGTTGCGCGCGTATTCAACTGTTGTCTATGGTGACATTATAGTTGAACGAGTATGCAACTGTCAAGTGGAATAATATTTTTTTTATAATACACGACAGAGTACATTTTTCATAAACAATTGACGAAATACCTTAATTTGGCTATTATATATAGGTCAAATAAATCAGCTACAGGGGTTTGAGATACCTTGCGGGATTTAAGGGAGGACAAAATGATAAATATCAATCAAGGAAGATGCATTGAATGTATGACGTGTATTAATGTATGTGCTTTTGGAGCACTGCAGGATGTTGATGGCAGTCCGGAGCTTGCACAGCCGGGGATGTGCATACGCTGCATGCACTGCGGGGCTGTATGTCCGACTGAAGCGATTCATTTCAATGATGAACCGACGATTATTGAAAGCGATATCAAGAAGCTGCCGGAGGATTTTGCATCCAATCTCAGGAGCCATATAATGAGAAGAAGATCCTACAGAAA
>JALEQY010000086.1 GCA_022763735.1 Clostridiales bacterium | reverse complement strand
TTTTTTCAACACATTATTCAGCTGTTAAACGGCGTCGGAGCGCTGTTTCCTCCAAAACGGGCACAAAAAATAACGCCATTGAAAGAAAGGTTTATTTTGTGATAGTATAATAGCTCAAGTCTATAAAATGTTGAAATTCTCAAGGCGATTCTGATTGTCTAATAATTCAATTTTCTGTAGCCTCATGGTGTATATATACCCCTTTTCAGGAGGTATTTCTGGATAGGAAAAAATTTTCATCAGGGACCCGTTAAACTGTACTTTATGAAACATGTCACCTCCGACACTCTGATACCGGTGCCTCCAATGGTCTGCAGCACCAGTGTCTTGTCCACCGGTCTGCTGGCAGCAAATTCCATAAACCGCGCTGCATCACGGGTATATTTGCTTATTGTCACCGTGCTTTTTTCATTGACTGACAGGTATTCTCTGAACCCTGCAATGTGATCATCTCTCAGAATCCTTTTTCTCATTTTCATACCTTCCTGTTTACTGATTGTTTTATCGGCTGCGGAATCTATCATGATTTCACCGCAATTTAAAACCGCCCGGTGCTGATGTATTCCATTCTGTATATGGAACACATCAGATCCGGACGGATCATGTTTTATTTTTTTGAATATATAGTTTTGGTACTTACGCCTTCCAGTGCCCCCAGCTTCCCTGACAGCGCACTGATCGTGTTCTGATCTGCTTCGATGGCTATGCTGATTATCGACAGTTCCTTGACCGGGTGCGGTACGCCCATACGTCCGATGATATTTCTGCGGTAACTGTGCAGCAGCGTGTTAAGCGCATCGACCGAGGTCTCATTCTCGACAATGATACCGATCAGAGCAGTTCTCGTATCATTGCTCATCTATCGTTTCCTCCTGATGCCGCCGCCGGCCACATTCTGACGGGTAATAGCCTTGGTTATGGCGATCTTGGCTCTGATGACATCGTTAGGATCAGCATCCTTCTCATGCTGCACGAGCCAGTCCTCGGCCTTGGCTTTCTCACTCAGTACGCGCTCCATATCAATGTCTTCAGACCATTCCACCGCATCGGTATATATGATGATACTGTCCTTGACATCTATGAACCCGCCTGAAACAGCTGCAATTCTGAAATCATCCGGAGCTGCTCCGGCTTCCTGTATCCAGAGTTCTCCTATGTCAAGAAGCTTGCAGGCCCAGGAATGTCCGTACATGAAGCCTTCATCACCTTCAAGTGTTCTGGCGATGACCAGCTCGACATAGCCGCGATAGAACATTTTGGAAGGAGTCATTATTTCCAATTTCACACTATTTGCCATAATAATCTCCTGATTCTGTATTCATGCAGTATGACATAGCAATGTCCTATTTCCTGCTGGCTTCAAACTTTTCTACGACTTCATCGATACCGCCTGCAAACAGGAACATCTGCTCAGGGATCTCATCGTGTCTGCCTTCGAGGATTTCCTTGAATCCGCGGATAGTTTCCTTGAGCGGCAGATACTTGCCCTCCATGCCTGTGAACTGGGCAGCAACGCTGAATGGCTGTGACAGGAATCTCTGTATCTTCCTGGCTCTGGCAACAATCAGCTTATCTGAATCGGAGAGTTCATCCATACCGAGGATAGCGATGATATCCTGCAGATCCTTGTATCTCTGGAGAACCTCCTGTACCCCTCTGGCGGTTTCGTAATGTTCCTGACCCAGAATCAGAGGGTCCATTATTCTCGAAGTGGATTCCAGAGGGTCTACCGCAGGATAGATACCCAGCTCTGTAATTGCTCTGGAAAGCACTGTCGTTGCGTCCAGATGAGCGAAAGTGGTCGCCGGTGCCGGGTCGGTAAGGTCATCGGCAGGAACGTATACTGCCTGTACCGATGTGATGGATCCCTTCTTGGTTGACGTGATTCTCTCCTGCAGAGCACCCATCTCGGTTGCCAGTGTCGGCTGATAACCTACAGCTGAAGGCACACGGCCCAGCAGTGCAGATACTTCTGAACCTGCCTGGGTGAATCTGAAAATATTATCGATGAACAGCAGTACATCCTGATTCTCTCTGTCTCTGAAGTATTCAGCCATTGTAAGCCCCGTGAGGGCAACTCTCATTCTGGCACCGGGCGGTTCGTTCATCTGCCCGAAAACCATAGCTGTGTTGTTTATTACACCTGACTCGATCATCTCGTAGTACAGGTCATTACCTTCTCTGGTTCTTTCACCTACGCCGGCGAAAACCGAAATGCCGCCGTGCTGCTTGGCTATATTGTTGATAAGTTCCTGAATAAGTACGGTTTTACCTACTCCCGCACCTCCGAAAAGGCCTACCTTACCGCCTTTTGTATATGGTGCTATAAGGTCGATTACCTTGATACCTGTTTCAAAGATATGAGCCGAAGTGTCCTGCTCCTCAAAGGGCGGAGCTGCTCTGTGGATAGCCGCCCTGAGTTCAGTTTCCACTTCACCCTTCTCATCGATGGTTTCCCCGATAACATTGAACATTCTGCCGAGGACACCCTTTCCTACAGGCACCTTGATAGGCTCTCCCGTGTCTGCAGCTTCCATGCCGCGTCTGAGTCCATCTGTTGATGACAGAGATACACATCTGGCAACATCATCACCGACGTGCTGTGCAACTTCTGTCACGATCTTCCTGCCGTTGAATTCAATTTCAACGGCATTGAGCAGCTCAGGCATCTCCTCTTCTCTGAATTTTATATCTATTACGGGACCTATAATCTGATGTATTATTCCCTTGTTCATTTTCGCCTCCTATTTCTGTGCCTCTGAACCGGCAACGATTTCTATGATCTCGTCTGTGATAGCTGACTGTCTGGCTCTGTTATAATTGAGAGAAAGCTTATCAAGCATTTCTCTGGCATTGTCTGTAGCGTTCTCCATTGCCATTCGTCTGGCTGCGTGCTCGCATGTTGCAGATTCCACGACAGCACCGTAAATCATCATCTCCACGTATTTCGGAACCAGATAGTTGAACACTGCTTCTACTGACGGTTCATACTCAACAGGTTTGGAGTTCCTTATGATATCAGGATCCTTCTCGATCTCAAAAGGAAGAAGCGTCACGTTCTTCACTTCCTGCTCCATCGAGCTGATGAAGGATGTGTAAATGAGCACCACTTCATCGATCTCGCCTCTGTTGTACATTTCTATGATAGGCACACTCATTTCTCTTGTTTCAAGGAAGGAAATGTTTTCGGGAGGGGCCAGATAATCACCGTATATTTCATAGCCCCGCTTCTCAAAGTATTCCTTGCCCTTGCTTCCTATCGCGAAAATCACCGGCTTCTCCCAGTCGGCATCGATTTCCCGCTGGGCTTCCTTGAGAACATTGCTGTTAAAGCCTCCGCACAGTCCGCGGCAGCTCGTGACAATAATATAGCAGGTCGTTTTGATTTCTCTGTTGCCTGCAAGATATTCCGGGGGAATATCCTGACTGCTGTTGAAAATTTCTGCTATTGTATGTGTAATATAGTGTGAGTTTTCATTTGTTTTCTCAAATATGGCTTTGGCTTTCCTGAGTTTGCCTGCCGACACCAGCTTCATGGCGTTGGTGATATGCTCTGTACTGGTAACGCTTCTGATCCTGCGTTTTATGTCCTGCATACTTTCAGCTGCCATTCTCACACCTCCCTTTTCGCTGTTTTAGTTTTTATCATTAGTCTTCGATCATATCCATTCCGCTTAAGCCGAGGCTTTTGAGGAAGTCTTTTCTGTATACTTCAATGCCTTCCTTAAGTTCACTTTCGGCTTCTTCGCCGAGCTGTCCGGTTGCCCTGATGGATCTGCCCACCTCCGGATACTGTGTATCCATGAATTCGTAGAAGCCTTTCTCGAATTCCTTGACATTCTGCACACCTATGTTTGTCAGGTAGCCGTTGATGGCAGCATAGATAATCATAACCTGATGCTGTACCGGTACCGGCTGATACTGAGGCTGCTTCAGAATCTCCATAAGAATCTCACCGTGATTCAGCCGTTCCTGAGTTTCCTTGTCAAGATCGGAGCCGAACTGGGAGAAGCTTGCCAGCTCTCTGTACTGTGCCAGTTCCAGCTTGACTGAACTTGCTACCTTTTTCATGGCTTTTATCTGTGCATTACCGCCTACACGGGATACTGATATACCGGCATTGACTGCAGGTCTCTGTCCTGTGAAGAACAGCTCTGTCTCCAGGAATATCTGTCCGTCGGTAATGGAAATTACATTTGTCGGAATATATGCCGATACATCTCCGGCCTGAGTCTCAATAATAGGCAGTGCCGTTATTGAACCTCCGCCCAGTTCATCCGAAAGCTTGGCTGCTCTCTCCAGAAGTCTTGAATGGAGATAGAATACATCTCCCGGATAGGCTTCTCTGCCGGGCGGTCTTCTGAGCAGCAGTGACATTGCACGGTAAGCAACGGCATGCTTTGACAGATCATCATATATGATCAGAACATCCTTGCCCTGATACATGAAGTATTCCGCCATGGCGCAGCCTGCATACGGCGCGATATACTGCAGAGGCGAAACGTCTGATGCAGTTGCCGATACGACGATTGAATACTCCATCGCACCTCTGTCTTCAAGGTTCTGTACCAGCTGTGCCACTGTCGATGCCTTCTGTCCGATAGCGACATAAATACAGATAACGTCTTCACCCTTCTGGTTAAGTATAGTATCAACAGCGATCGCTGTCTTACCGGTCTGTCTGTCTCCAATGATAAGTTCTCTCTGCCCTTTGCCGATAGGAATCATTGAATCTATTGCCTTGATACCTGTCTGCAGCGGCTGATGTACGGATTTTCTCTGGAGAACTCCCGGTGCCGGTGATTCCACCGGTCTTGTTTCTGTTGTATGGATCGGTCCCTTGCCGTCGATAGGCTGGCCCAGAGCATTGACAACACGCCCCAGCATGTTTTCTCCTACAGGTACTTCAACAACTGTGCCTGTAGGTTTGACTACATCGCCTTCGCGGATTTCTCTGTCGGATCCGAGAATTACCGCTCCGACATTGTCTGCTTCCAGGTTCAGAGCCATACCGTATGTTCCATCCGGAAACTCCAGCAGTTCTCCTGCCATGCAGTTTTCCAGACCGTAGACTCTGGCGATTCCGTCACCTACCTGAATTACCGTACCGAAGTCCGAAACATTTATCTGATTTTTGTAGTTTTTTATCTGTTCCTTAATGACTGCACTTATTTCTTCCGGTCTTAAGTTCATTTCTTATCCTCCCTGATTTAATCTGATCCGGCTTTCCAGATCGTCAAATTTCTTCCTGACAGAAGCATCAATAAGCTTACCCTCCACCAGGATCCTGATGCCTCCGATCAGTCTGGGATCTATTTCATTTGTCAGTCTCACATTAGCTTTGAGAAGTCTGGAGGTTTCATCCTCCAGCTCTTTAATATGCTCATCTGTAAGCGGGATCACCGAATACACAGTTCCGTATGAGATACCCTCCTCTTTGTCAAGCAGCTTCTTGTACACCTTGACGATTCTCTCGAAATGCATCGTTCTGCTCTTATCTATGAGTATGCACATGAAGTTGAGGAGTTCATCACATATTTTCCCGCCGAAGATATTCTCTATAGCGTGCTTTTTTTCTGCCGCCGAAATTGCAGGATAATTTATGAAGTCATACAAATCAGGTTCCTGTAATAATATTCCAAGAACCTCACTTGCTTCTTCCATTATAATTTCCGTTTTGCCTGTATCTCTGGCAGCTTCATACAAAGCAGTACCATAAGTCATGTCTATGGTTAATTCCGCCATCCTGTACTCCTTGCCTGTCTGATAACTTCATCAACGATCGCTTCCTGTCCGACTCTCTGAATCTCATGCTCGACAATCTTCTCTGCAGCAAGCAGTGCCAGAGTGGCTATTTCCTGTCTCATTTCCTCCATAGCCTTCTCTTTCTCACGCTCAATGGTCCTCTCGGCCTTGCTCATGATTTCACCGGCCTCTGCCTGGGCATCCTCGATTATCTGTCTGGCCTGGGCATCCGCCTTTATTCTGGCTTCCTTGATAATCTCTCTGCCTTCCTCTTCGGCTCTGGCGATGCGCTTGTTGTAGTTCTGCATCTTCTCATCGGCTCTCCTGTTGGTGAGCTCCGCATTGTCAAGGGCGTCCTTGATGGACTGTTTCCTGGTTTCCATCACATTAAGAAATGGTTTGTAAAGGAACTTGGTCAGAACGCCGACCAGGATCAGGAAGTTTATCAGATAAAATATAAACTCTGTCAAACTGATTCCCAATGCTTCAATCATATCTTCGTCTTCCCTTCTATTGCATATCTGTAAAAAGCAATATCATTCATCAGATCTTGGCGAAAAGCAAGAATGCAACGAGAAGACCGTATATGCTCAGAGATTCCATAAATGCGAAGGATAATATCATATTGGTACGAAGCATACCTGCTGCTTCCGGCTGACGTGCCATTCCTTCAAGAGCCTTACCTGCTGCAATACCCTGACCGATTCCAGGACCTATTGCTGCCAGACCGATTGCTAAACCTGCTCCTATTGCTATTAATCCACCCATGTTTTTTTCTCCTTTCGGTTTCATTATTTATCTATCTTGAATCAAAGCACTGCAACATGCTCTGTATCCGACCTGTTTTATCATCTTCCTGAAATATCCTAAAGGTGTTCTTCTTCCTCAGGCATTGCTTCCTTGATGTATATCGCAGCAAGGAGCGAGAACACCAGTGCCTGAATGAGGCCCATCAGCACGCTGAGCGCCTGCATGATAACCGGGAGCCCTATCGGCACCAGATCAAAGAATGAACCTGTTACCGTATGCTCTCCGAATATATTGCCGTAAAGTCGCAGTGTCAGCGATACCGGCTTTACAAGATCCTCCAGCACCATGAGAGGGAAAAGGAACGCGAAGGGTTTGAAATAATGCTTGAAATATCCCAACCCGTGATGTTCTCTGATTCCTGCGGCAAACATTGTCACAAACACTATAATCGCCATAGCCATCGGACAGTTTATAGAGCCTGTCGGTGCGGCAAGACCCGGTATATGTCCCGATGCAGGCAGTAAACCTGCATAGTTGCAGAACAGAATGTAAATAAACAATGTTGCTATCAGAGGGAAGTACTGTCTGCAAGCCTTCGCTCCCATGATTCCTTCGAAGAAATTGTAGAGACTTCCCACTGCCCACTCTGCAAAATTCTGAAATCCTGATGGAACTGTCTGCAGCCGCCGTCCTGCGAATATAGAAAGTCCGCATAATATAATTGTAATGGCCAGGCTTGTTATCATACCATCAGTCAGCCCGATTGAGTGCATCGCTTCGATCATTGCCTGTATGCCTCCTCCCGTATATCTTCACTTTTTTTCTGACGGAAAGCCAGCACCTTGTTCATTATCACAAGTGCTGCCGCCGTTCCGATAAGAAATGCTATTCCGTCAAAGGGTAATATGTTCCTAATGAAAAATGCAATCACCAATGTCAGTATATTTACAAAATAGCTGACCATAGCCCTGATGTACACATCTCCGGCACCGGTCTCCTGACTATTGCTGCTTGCACTTCTGTTCAGGTATCTCTGCCAGATAAAAATGTTTTTCAGAAGTCCGATAATTCCACCGAATATCAGACCTGCCGCTGCCCCTGCTATATATGTCAACACTTATTATCTCCTTTCACCTGTTGTTAAGATTATACACTGATTTGCTGTAAATGTGAAATAATTTTTTGAAAATTTTATTCTTTATCAGTCGATATCTCTGATTACATTATTAAGCCATTTCCTGCTGAAAAATCTTCTGGTCAGGAAGCAGGCTTTCACCGCCTCCTCGATTTTGACGGCCAGGACTGCGAAATACACAGGCCAGTGCAGATAAAGGGACGTGATGAACGCCAGAGGCACTCCGATAATCCATACCGTGCCGGTCTCCACAATCATCGCATATTTCGTATCGCCGCCGCATCTGAGGTTCCCTGTCACCTGGATGCCGTTATAGAGGGAAAGCACCAGAGTCGCCCCGTAAACTATCAGTATTTTCTCAGCACAGGCTTTGCCTGCCTCAGTAAACGAGAAAAGCTGCAGTATCGGTTCACCGCATATTATCAGGCCGGCTCCCATCACCAGTCCGACGATTATGCCCATGACAGTCATTTTCTTTGACATCTGATATGCCAGCTCAGCCTTGCCTTCACCCAGCTTCTGTCCTACCAGAATCAGCACCGCATCACCTATGCTGAAGGCTGCCAGTATGAACAGATTATTAATGGTATTGCATGCCTGTACAGCTGCACCTTCTGTGATCCCTATTCTGGCGAATGCTGCTATATAAAGGGACATGCCTATGCTCCACATAGTCTCGTTGGCAGTTGTCGGCAGTGCGTTTTTCACTATCCTGACGACAAGTTCTCTGCCATAGCTGAAAAACTCGGAGGGTCTGCCTGCCAGCATATTCTTTCTCACAAATACTATATACAGTATCAGCAGCATTTCAAGCAGTCTGGCTATGCATGTCGCCAGAGCAGCGCCTCTTATCCCCAGCATCGGCATACCGAATTTGCCGAAAATCAGCACATAGTTCAGTAAAGTGTTCGTTCCCAGCGCAATGGCACTGGCAAACAGCGGCAGCTTTGTCTGCTGCGTTGCCCTGAGAGCCACTGTGAAGGGCTGTGTCACCGCCAGCATGAGAAATGTCGGCGCTCCTATCCTGACATATACTGCTCCTGTCTCAATAACTTCCGGAAATCTGGTGAATATCCTGAGTATATACTGCGGGAAAGCCATTGATGCAATAAAAAACAGCAGACCTGCGCTCATTGCGACCGTGATGGTGAAGCCTGCAGTTCTTTTTATATTCCTGATATCTCTGACACCGTAGAACTGTGAAATGTATGTTGCCGCACCGCTGCAGAATCCGAACATCATCATCCAGTATATTGTGAATATCTGCACGGATACTCCCACTGCATTAAGCTCCAGCTCCCCGAGTCTTCCCACCATAAGATTATCTATCAGACTGAGACTTGAACCTATTAGACTCTGGAGTGCTATCGGCAGTGCAACCTTTATCATCATTCTGAGAATATCACGATTTCTTATCGAATTCAAATCTTCTGCAGATGTCATTTATCCTTATCCTCTTTCCTGTCTCTGATTTTCTGTGCCTTGAGACTGATGTTTCTGTTACCAGTATCTGAAAGCAGCACATATACCAGCATGATGGCAACTGCACTGAGTCCCAGGGTTTCCACCATCTGATTGCCTCTGCTGTACAGAGTCGCCACAATTCCCATGATGCCGCTGATACAGTAGAGCAGCATTACAGCTCTTCTCTGTCCGAAACCTGCTCTCATTATTCTGTGATGAAGATGCTCCTTATCACCGACTCCGATGGGCTGTCTCCTGATAACACGTCTTATTATTGCAAACACAGTGTCGAATATCGGCAGTCCCAGCACAAGAGCCGGAATAATCATCACCACTATCGTGGCGCTTTTCACCGTGCCCAGTATGGAAAATGCCGCTATTGCAAATCCCAGCAGTTCCGAGCCGCTGTCTCCCATGAATATTTTCGCCGGATGGAAGTTATAAGGGAGAAATCCCAGTGCCGCTCCAGCTATTATCATCATAGCTATAGTAGGAACATACTGTCCGTGAATATATGCCACATATCCTATACACAGAGCTGATATTGCCGCAACCCCGGCAGCAAGACCGTCAAGTCCGTCTATAAGATTCAGTGCATTGGTTATGGACACAAGCCATACTACGGTAACTATATAGCAGAAGACATCTCCGAACATCATATTTCCTTCTCCGAAATAGTTTGTTATGAAATGTATCCGAAGACCGAATCCAAAAGCGGCTGATGCACATACGATCTGTCCCGCCAGCTTGTACACCGCTTTCAGTTCCCTGAGGTCATCAATAAGTCCCAGAATATATATCATCGTACAGCCTACCAGAGCACCAGGTATACCCGTCTTGTCTCCTATGAATATCACCATTGCTATGGCACTTCCCAGATATATCGCAATACCGCCGAATCTCGGCATTGCCTTGCTGTGCACCCTTCTCTCATCCTTAGGAATGTCCATCGCCCCTATTTTAGGTGCTGCCCATATGGCAAACGGTGTCACTGCAAGCGATATTGCGAAGGCCACAAGAAACGGGCCCCATAAATCCATACTTGTTGCTGTCACTGTTTTTCTCCTAACATTATAATACCAAGACCTGCTTCCCTGAGGATTTCAACAGAAAGCTCATCGGGATATCCCTCCTTGACCACTATTCTGCGGATTCCTGCATTTATTATCATCTTGGCACATATGACACATGGCTGATGTGTGATGTAAATAGTCGCTCCTTCTATGCTCTGTCCCAGAGTTGCCGCCTGTATTATAGCATTCTGCTCTGCGTGCAGAGCCCTGCAGAGCTCATGCTTCTCTCCCGACGGAATACCCAGCTGCTGGCGAAGGCATCCGCCTTCTCTGTCTCCGCAGTGCTGCAGTCCTCTGGGAGCACCGTTATAGCCTGTGGCAACAATATGTCTGTCCTTGACTATCACAGCACCGACCTGCCGTCTCAGGCATGTCGACCGTCTTGCTGTCAGTGCAGCCATCTCCATGAAATATTCATCCCAGCTTGGTCTGTTGTCCATATTTTTCTCCTCTGTTACCGAAATCAAAAGTACGTTTAATATGATCAGTAGTACACTTCTGCCAGATAAAGCCCGTATGGAGGTGCCGTATGTCCTGCTTTCCCTCTGTCCTGCGACAGAATGATGTCTTCAAGGCTGTCAGGCGTTATCCTGCCTCGTCCCACATCCACCAGGGTTCCTGTTATTATTCTTACCATGTTATATAAAAAACCATCACCTGAAACGTGTATCTGAATATCTCCCGATATATCATCCTCCAGAATTTCAAGGCTGTGCACTGTTCTTACTGTATTCTCTCTGATGTCACTTCCTGATGCTTCAAAGCATTTGAAATCGTGAGTTCCGGTTATATATTCCGCTGCTCTCCGCATCGCCTCCAGATCAAGGGGCTCTGCCACATGATAAACGTAATTCCTGCGGAACACATTGATTCCACCTGTATTCAGCCTGTAAATATATTTCTTGCCTCTGGAATCAAAGCGCGCATGAAAATCATCAGGTTTCTCCTCTGCCGATAATATTCTCACCGGTGACAGTGCAAAGGGTCCCTTCTCGTAGGATGCCAGAGTATTGTTCATGACCATGGCAAGCCGCTGCACCGGTATCCTGACATCCGCCCTGAAGGATGCACACTGTCCCAGCGCATGTACACCTGCGTCTGTCCTGCTGGTTCCGTTAAGTGTCACATCGCTCTTTATCAGCTTTGACAGAAGCTTCTCCAGCGTTCCCTGAACCGTCGGTCTGTCCGGCTGTCTCTGCCATCCGTGGAATCCCGAACCATCATATGCAATTTTCAGCAGAATGTTCTTTTCCATAGTGGAATCATTATACCACAGCTTTTCTGCCTTCTGCCACACAAAACAGACATTCTTCACTAATCTTCATCATTTCATCAGAAAAGGCCAAAGTATGAATATGTAAAATGCACCCCATG
>JALEQY010000045.1 GCA_022763735.1 Clostridiales bacterium | reverse complement strand
TCCTCTTTCACGATTACACCTGATGAAATCGCTTTAGGAATTAGAACCTTAACGTTTTCAATAACTTTTTCACCGGCATCCTTATCTGCTGTTACCCTTGTCATAATTTGTCCTGCCGTTACGCTTGCTATATTTTCTAATGTCATGTGAATTACCTCCAATTTTGTTATGAATATCTATATGTTTCAAAGTTACAAATCTTTCTGTTAATTCTTTTTTATTATACCTCCTTTTCATATGTTTGTAAAGTTCATATCTCTTTTATAATTGAAATATCTATGACGTACCGTCTTTATATTCATAAGTTACCACAACATAAATAATATGTCAAGCTTAAAATTGAAATAAGTTTTACGTTCTGTCATTTTTAATAATAAAAAAGCCTTGAAAATGAATTTCTATTCATCTCCAAGACCTGTTTTTTAGAAACATATTACATATTTTACTATTAAATTTAGTCAAAAAAACTGCAAGCATTTTGCAAGCACGCAAAACGGGAAGCCTTGATTTATAAGGCTTCCCGCTATTTTTACATCATTCAAACTCTATCGTTCCCGGCGGCTTCCCAGTGCAGTCATAAACTACCCTGTTCACATGTTTCACCTCATTTACGATACGGGTTGTCACCTTGTCAATAACCTCCCACGGCAGATGCGCCGCCTCAGCCGTCATGAAATCAGACGTCATTACTGCACGCAGAGCCACAGCATAATCATAAGTCCTGAAATCTCCCATTACGCCTACCGACCGCATATTTGTCAGCGCTGCGAAGTATTGTCCCAGAGTCCCCGGTTCACCATACTTCGGAATCAATCCGGCATCCATAGCCGCAGCTATTTCCTCACGATATATCGCATCAGCATCCTGAACGATTTTTACTTTTTCCTCTGTCACCTCGCCGATAATTCTGATTCCAAGCCCCGGACCCGGGAACGGCTGTCTGAAGACAAGATAATCCGGAATACCCAGCTCCAGACCTGCACGGCGAACCTCGTCCTTGAAAAGCATACGAAGCGGTTCGATAATTTCCTTGAAATCCACATAATCAGGAAGCCCGCCCACATTATGATGGGACTTGATAACAGCCGACTTACCCAGACCGCTCTCGATGACATCAGGATAAATCGTGCCCTGAACCAGGAAGTCAACAGCGCCGATTTTCTTGGCTTCCTCCTCAAAAACCCTGATGAATTCCTCGCCGATTATCTTACGCTTGGCCTCCGGTTCCTCAACGCCCGCCAGCTTATCATAAAAACGCTGCTGAGCATTTACACGAATGAAATTCAGATCATAAGGGCCTGAAGGACCGAATACAGCTTCCACCTCATCGCCCTCATTTTTACGAAGAAGACCATGATCAACAAAAACGCACGTAAGCTGTTTTCCTACAGCCTTTGACATCAGTACCGCAGCAACGGATGAATCTACACCGCCGGAAAGCGCACACAGCACCTTTCCATCTCCGACTTTTTCACGGACAGCCTTAATGGTATCTTCAACAAAAGAACCCATCTGCCAGTCACCGCTGCATCCGCACACATCCTTGACAAATGCCTCCAGCATCTTGGTGCCTTCTACAGTATGCATAACCTCAGGATGCATCTGCAGAGCATAGAGACGCCTGTCCCTGTTTTCCATAGCTGCCACAGGACATACAGGTGTATGCGCCGTAACCTCGAAGCCTTCGGGAGCCTGACTGATATAATCAGTATGGCTCATCCAGCAGATAGTTTTATCTGACACCGACCTGAAGAGACCAGCCTTGCTGTCGATATCCACCTCAGTTCTGCCGTATTCGCTTACGGGAGCCGTCTCTACCTTTCCACCAAGCTGATACGCCATAAGCTGAGCTCCGTAGCAGATACCCAGAACAGGAATACCCATTTCATATATTTCCAGAGAATGCTGCGGAGAGTCCTCACCATATACGCTGTTAGGCCCACCGGTAAAAATAATTCCCTTCGGGTCAGCTTCCCTGATTTCCTCAATGCTCATAGTATAAGGGTGCACTTCGCAGTAAACATTGCACTCTCTGACACGTCTGGCGATAAGCTGATTATACTGTCCGCCAAAATCCAGTACAATTATTTTGTCGTGTTTCATAGTCCGTACCTTTACCTGTTGTTATTTCCTGATGTATCTCTCAGAATAACATCGTGTGCTCCGCCTTCAACGATACTTGTAGCAGATACCACAGTAAGCTTGGCATTCTTCTGCAGATCAGGAATTGTCAGCTGACCGCAGTTGCACATAGTCGATTTAACCTTCTGGAGTGACTGTCTCACATTGTCGCTGAGCGGTCCCGCATACGGTACATATGAGTCAACGCCTTCCTCGAAGGAAAGCTTGCTGTCGCCGCCCATATCGTAACGCTGCCAGTTTCTTGCCCTGTTGGAACCTTCTCCCCAGTATTCTTTAACATAAGTTCCGTTTATATTCAGCTTGGCTGTCGGAGATTCATCAAATCTTGAGAAATATCTTCCCAGCATCAGGAAGTCAGCACCCATTGCCAGCGCCAGTGTCATATGATAATCATAAACGATTCCGCCGTCTGAACAGATAGGAATGTACACGCCTGTCTTCTCGTAATATTCGTCTCTTGCCTTAGCCACCTCAATAACAGCTGAAGCCTGACCTCTGCCGATACCCTTCTGCTCTCTTGTGATGCATATAGACCCGCCACCGATACCGATCTTGATAAAGTCAGCGCCCGCATCAGCCAGATAATTGAATCCATCTCTGTCAACAACATTTCCGGCACCTACCTTGACAGTATCACCGTACTTTTCTCTGATAAAGTCGAGAGTCATCTTCTGCCATTCCGAATAGCCTTCTGAAGAGTCTATGCAAAGCACATCGGCTCCCGCCTCTACAAGAGCAGGCACTCTCTCTGCGTAGTCCCTTGTGTTGATCCCGGCACCTACAACATATCTTTTGTGTTCATCAAGCAGCTCGTCCGGATATTCTTTGTGTGAATTATAATCTTTGCGGAAAACGAACGCTGTCAATCTCTGGTCTTTGTCCACGATAGGCAGAGCGTTAAGTTTATGTTCCCATAAAATATCGTTTGCTTCAGAAAGCGTCACACCCTCTTCAGCATATACTAATTTTTCAAAAGGTGTCATGAAGTTGCACACTTTTTCATCGAGTGACATCCTGCTGATACGATAGTCTCTGCTTGTCACGAGACCCACCATTCTGCCTTCGGCAGTACCATCTTCTGTAACCGCTGTAGTTGAATGGCCTGTCCTTTCTTTTAATTCAAGCAGTTCTCTGAGAGTCTGATCAGGTCTTATATTCGCATCACTTGTTACAAAGCCAGCCTTATGTGACTTGACCTTTCTTACCATTGCCGCCTGGCTCTCTATACTCTGTGATCCATAAATAAACGAAATGCCGCCTTCCTTTGCCAGGGCGATTGCAAGTTCATCCCCGGAAACAGCCTGCATTATCGCTGATACCAGAGGGATATTCATTGTGAGCTCCGGTTCCTCACCTTTCCTGAATTTAACTACCGGTGTTTTGAGGGAAACATTATCCACTCTGCATTCCTTTGAAGAATAACCCGGTACCAGCAGATATTCACTGAACGTTCTCGATGGTTCCTCAAAAATGTGTGCCATAGCTACCTCCTGTTTTGCTTTTTTATATTTTAATCAACTCTGTTTATGTTTCTTATTAACAAAATATTTTAATATAAAACGCTGTTTCTTTCAATAGTTTTAGAGAACAAATTGTCTGTGCTTTAAATGTTTCAGACCAACAAAAAGCCGGTGCCTGCGCACCGGCTCAACTGCTTATTATCATCGTCTGAAAACTACATTTCCATCCATGACTGTCAGAACAACTTCCGCATCCTTGATTTCCTCCACATCTGCTGTAAACAGATTCCTGTCGAGCACTATCACATCCGCCAGTTTTCCTGCCTCAAGGGTTCCGATTTCATCATCTCTGCCGTATACTATCGCTGAACCTATTGTATTGGCTCTCAGCGCTTC
>JALEQY010000028.1 GCA_022763735.1 Clostridiales bacterium | reverse complement strand
CTTGCTGCCAGTGCTCCCTTGAAAAGTCCAGGAAAAATCAGCACGTTGTTTATCTGATTAGGGTAATCTGATCTGCCTGTTCCCACTACCGCTGCTCCTGCTTCTCTGGCAAGGTCAGGAAGTATCTCCGGCTCAGGATTTGCCATGGCGAAGATCATAGGATCCTTGTTCATGGATCTCACCATATCCTGAGTCAGCACTTTAGCCGCTGATACTCCGATAAACAGATCGCGTCCCTTTACAGCATCCGCCAGAGTTCCGGTGATATTATCCTTATTTGTCACCGCCGCAAGTCGCTTCTTGGCTTCATTGAGGTCTCCGCGGTCACGGGTCAGTATTCCCTTGCTGTCACATGCGACAATATCCTCGATACCCAGGTTCATCAGCATTTTGGCGATAGCTGTACCTGCAGCACCTGCGCCATTGATGACAGCTCTGACAGAACTGAACTCTCTGCCCGTCAGCTTGGCCGCATTTATAACCGCAGCTGATACGACAACTGCAGTTCCGTGCTGGTCATCGTGAAAGACCGGTATATCAACCTGTGCCTGGAGTTTCTCCTCAATCTCGAAGCATCTCGGAGCCGAAATGTCTTCAAGGTTGATGCCGCCGAGAGTCGGTGCGATATTCTTAACGATATTAACGATTTCATCCACGTCCTGAGTTTCAAGACAAATCGGGAATGCGTCAATGCCTGCGAATTCTTTAAAGAGCAGTGATTTACCGTCCATTACTGGAATCGATGCCAGTCCGCCGATGTTTCCCAGTCCCAGAACTGCCGAACCGTCGGAAACTACTGCCACGATATTTGATTTGTTGGTGTATTTATATACATCTTCAGGATTTGCGTGGATCTTCCTGCATGGTTCCGCAACACCCGGTGTATATGCCGTGGAAAGGTCATCCTTAGTCTCCACCTTAACCTTGCTTGCCACAGCCATCTTGCCCTTGTTTTTCTCGTGCATTTCAAGGGATGCTTTGTAATAGTCCATTTATTGTACCTCTTCTGTTATATTCTCAAAACCGCCCTTGCGGGCGGTCTGTCAAGCTGCAATTGCCTTGTCTTTTATTTTTTCCAGGAGCTCTTCAGGCCTACGATCTTGTTGAAAACCTTCTCCTCGCCGGCATCCCCGGTGTTAAGCTTCGCATCCGCGATATAGTACCCTTTCCTGAAGAACTGGAAGCGTTCTCCCGGCTGTGCATCTGCCACTGAAGGCTCAGCATATCCGATGGTTTCAATAAGGGAATCAGGATTCATCACCTTCTCACCGTTTTCCTGATCAAGCATCAGATAATCATAATTTCTGATCTTTATCTTAACTGCTGTCTTAGCGTCTACCCAGTGTATAGTGCCTTTGACCTTACGTCCTTCAAAGCCGCTGCCGCTTCTTGTCTCAGGATCATAAGTGCAAAGCAGTTCTCTGATGCTGCCGTCTTCATTCTTGACAACTTCATTGCAGGTAATAAAATATGCACCTTTGAATCTGACCTCATTGCCAGGGAACAGTCTGAAGTATTTCTTCACAGGAACTTCCAGGAAATCGTCACCGTCAACATAAAGTTCTCTGCTGAAAGGCACCATTCTATTCCCCATTTCAGGGACTTCTCTGTTGTTCTCTATTTCCATTTCTTCCTGCTGATCTTCAGGATAGTTTGTAATCACGATTTTTATCGGATTCTCTACCACATTCCTGTTTGCCACCTTGAGCTTCAGATCTTCTCTGACGCAATGCTCCAGCAGGCTCGATTCAACAGTGCTGTTTGCCTTGGCAACGCCTATTCTTTCGCAAAAGTCACGTACTGCCTCCGGTGTATAACCGCGTCTTCTGATGCCTGCGATGGTCGGCATTCTAGGATCGTCCCAGCCTTCAACTGTGCCATCATCCACCATTGCCTTGAGGTATCTCTTGCTCATTACTGTGTTTGTCAGATTGAGTCTGGCGAATTCAATCTGCTGAGGAGGTGCGGGCCATTTGCCTACTTCCTGAAGCACCCAGTCGTACAGAGGCCTATGATCCTCGAATTCCAGTGTGCAGATTGAGTGGGTGATGCCCTCGATGGCGTCTTCGATCGGGTGAGCAAAATCATACATCGGATAGATGCACCATTTATCACCTGTGTTATGGTGTTCTGCATGAGCGATTCTGTAGATAACAGGATCTCTCATATTGATATTAGGCGATGCCATATCTATCTTCGCTCTGAGCACCTTCTCGCCATCAGCGTATTTCCCTTCTCTCATTTCTTCAAAAAGCTGCAGGTTCTCCTCTACGCTTCTGTTTCTGTACGGACTTTCCTTGCCCGGTGCCTTGAGTGTCCCTCTGTATTCTCTGATCTGGTCTGCATTAAGGTCGCAGACGTACGCTTTGCCCTTCTTTATTAATGTCAGCGCACAGTCATACATCTCATCAAAATAGTCTGATGCCCACAGTCTTTCGTCCCATTCGAAGCCCAGCCATCTTACGTCTTCCTCGATGGAGTTGACGTATTCCATATCCTCCTTGACAGGGTTCGTATCGTCGTATCTGAGGTTGCATTTTCCGCCGTATTTCTGGGCTGTCGTGAAGTTCAGGCAGATGGATTTGGCATGTCCGATATGGAGATATCCGTTGGGCTCCGGCGGGAACCTGGTGTGGACTTTGTCTCCGTACTTCTGGGTTTCCAGATCCTTGTCTATGATATTATGAATAAAGTTTGAAGCTGCTTCATTTGACGCATCTTCTTTTATCACGTCTTTTCTGATCTCGGTCATCTTTATCCTCCGTATTGATTTGTGCAAAATGGACTCTGTCTGCATGCCGTAGTGTCGTCCGTTTCATGCAGGCACATATGTATATATTATACCCCCATTATATCAATGTTTGCAACGTGTTTTATCAGGAAAGCCGGTGCATTCACCAGAGCACACAGAAAGGGCACCGCCCTGACGGTTATTTTCCGTTAAAGCGATCCCCCTGCCATATGCGTCATATTGGATTACAGTTCTTTGATCTTGGTTTCAAGAGTTATTCCAAGCTCAGCTGCGTACTGGAAGTAACAGTCTACCTGTTCAAAGGTCAGCATGTCCGATGAGATGAGTCCGGTCTGATCGAACTTGTCATTTACAAACAGCTTGGTAAAAAGATAACCGCCCTGTCCTGTGAGATACATCTCCGCTGTGATGCCGGCCTTTTCGTAGGATTCAACCAGACCCGGTGCGAACACATGGGTTTCAACCAGCACATCCTTACCATCCTTCTTTCCATAAGCCTCGATGACCATACATCCGGAATCGGTAACAAGACCTTCATCTATGATTTCCCTGATTTCATCCTTGAATTTCGGTGCAGGCGGCACATGCCTGAGAACCATGTCAAATGGAGCTATCTCAACGCCGTTGATAATCTCCTTCTTGTGGGAGAGGAGACCGGCACGGTAAAGTGGTTTCGCGAAATCCACTCCCGCGCCTGCATACTTGAAGTAGGCGTTTTTAGCACCTTTGAAGAATTTCTCCGCATTGAAGCTGTAATGCAGCGGTTCATCGTGGCAGTGCTCCACAAAAGTGATTTCCTCATCCATGTAATCGTATTTTCTTTTTATCGGCATCTCAAAGGCTGGTGTGCGGACCAGCTTGCCGTCGATAAAGGCATATCCTTTTTCACTCATATCATGAAGAGCTGTTACCGGAGACCACCAGAAGGGCTGGAATCTCTTCGCTTCAACGCCTTCCCACACGATATTGTAGATCGTATCGCAGGTATCCAGATATTTCATGGCATCCCTTGTCGCTGCACAGATAAGACCGGGAGCCGATCCGGTTCCTACTATTGCAGTTCTGCCTATCTCCCTGAATTTAGGTCCGTAGACATCGTACTGGATTCTGACGCTTTCCACCCAGTCCTCATGCAGCGAAGTTGTTGCTGCGTAATCCTGATAATTTGCTTTTACTTCCAGCGCCGCATCCAGTACATTCTTTGTACACTCCAGCGGCAGAGCATTCAGGATCAGGTCGACACCACGTGCAGCCTCAACGATACTATCTTTGCTGTGAGCATCCACCTGGACTCCCTTTGCCTTTTTTAATATTTTTACGAGGTTGTCAACTGCTGTTCTGTCGTAATCGGCGCAGATAATTTCTGCCACACCCGGATCCTCATCAAGTCTCTGAGCAGCTGCCGAGCCCTGTGCACCGACACCTAACACTAATATTTTCTTTAAAGCCATAACATGCACCTTTCCTTTCTCTTTATCTGTCTATATTATACAATATATTCTCATATCATCAAAATCTATTTGTTGTCAGGATTTGATATGCAAAATGCTGAATATTTTTCTGAATTTTATTAAACATGCCGTTTCTCATTTATAAGCGCAAAATCCGTAGCTTTTTCCAGCAAAATATGCATTCAGGATGTTATAATTAAGCAGGAGGTGCGACATGCTGTTCGAAAGTATTTCATATAGAGACAATCTGCCCTTTGAGATTTCATTTCTCAATGTCGCCGGTGAAAGCAAACACTGCCACCAGATACATGATTCCTCCGAGGACATACTCATGCTTTCAATGCATATAGATACCGGCAGATTCAACGATATTTATCCTGATATCCGCTATATGTTCTTCGAATGTGAGGAATGCATGGAGGATTTCCAGTACAAGACAAGTTCCCAGGACATGAGCGAGGAAGACCTGCAGCGTCTGTGCCGCATCACCAGATATATTATGCTCAATTACAAAGAAAAGATTTCTCTTGACGATATTTCACAGCTTGAACACCTGAGTTCATATTATCTGTCTCACCTTATCAAGGAAAACCTGGGCTTCAATTTCCAGAATTTCGTGAATGCCATCAGGCTGGAGTTCGCCGAAAAGCTCCTGGTCTTCAGCAATATGACGCTGATGCAGATAAGTCAGGAGTGCGGATTTTCTTCTCCGAACTATTTCAATAAGTGTTTTTCGGCATGGCATGGGAAAACTCCCGCTCAATACAGGAAGGACTATGTGCCCTGCGATCGCACCGTCATAGGCAGCTTCACTCAGGATGAGGCTTGCGAGATGCTATCAGGATATATTATTAATGCCGACAGCGATGATGCCCCACCAGGCACGGCACCGCTGTTTCCGGCACAGTATGCCGACTTCGGTTCGCTGCCCTGGTCAAAGGAATTCGAGCCGGTTGCCGGTCCGTCAGTGCTGCTGGATTCAATGGAGGCAGTAATAAAATATGAAAGCCTGTCAGAAGAGCTGGCTTCACTGGGTTCTTTTACTGCAGTCATTGACCCTGAACTTCTTAAGAGAAACAGAGATCTTGATATATCAATGCTTCCCGCTGATGTTCAGATCCCTGATGCTCTGCCTGCCTCAGCTGCTGCAGATTGTACTGCTGAGGCTTACAGGGAGCTGTTTGTTAATAAAAACACTCTTATATCCCTATGGGGAGGACCACACTCGCTTTTTTCTGAAGATAATATTTCTTCACCTGTGCTGCAGAGAAATCTCCGATCACTCATGGCCTGACACAGTTACCATATCGCCGTCAGAGACCGGTGGGAACTGCAGCCGGAACCTGTCATCGCGGCTGCTGGCAGAACGTGTGATGCAGTGCCGCGAAGGCCGGGTAAGCTTCATTGATGCCGCACACGGTATCGACTATCTGCTCCACCCGATGGATACTGTAATATTTGAATTCTTTTGCAGCTGAGCGGGCCGATGGGTTGTCAGAAATCATCTGACAGATAACGGCAGTCTCATATTACACTAAAAACGGCGTACGGATGATTATCCGTACGCCATTGTTTTCAGCTGTTTATGTATCAGATATCTTATCTTTCTACTACGATAGCAGTTCCCTGTCCGCCGCCGATGCAGAGAGTAGCAAGACCAGTCTTAGCGTCTCTCTTAGCCATTTCGTGGATCAGAGTGATGAGGATTCTGCAGCCGGATGCTCCGATCGGGTGTCCGAGTGCGATTGCTCCGCCGTTTACGTTCAGCTTAGCAGGGTCGATTCCCAGATCCTTACCAACTGCCAGTGACTGTGCTGCGAAAGCTTCGTTAGCTTCGATCAGATCGATATCATCGATTGTCAGACCAGCTTTTTCCAGAGCCTTCTGTGATGAAGGAACAGGACCAATGCCCATGATGCTAGGGTCAACGCCTGCTGATGCATATGACTTGATTGTGCACATTGGAGTAAGTCCGAGTTCGTCAGCCTTTTCCTTTGACATTACGATAACTGCTGCGCCGGCATCATTGATACCTGAAGCGTTAGCTGCAGTTACGATACCGTCTTTCTTGAATGCAGGCTTCAGCTTGCCAACCTTTTCCATAGTTGATCCGAACTTAGGGTGTTCATCTGTATCGAAGATGATTGGATCGCCTTTTCTCTGAGGGATTTCTACAGGAACGATTTCATCCTTGAACTTGCCAGCCTTGATAGCTGCTTCAGCCTTTTCCTGTGATGCTACTGAGAAAGCATCCAGATCTTCTCTTGTGAGACCCCACTGCTCTGCTACGTTTTCTGCAGTGATACCCATGTGATAATCGTTGAATGCGTCCCACAGACCATCGTTAACCATCATGTCAACCATCTTAGTGTTGTTCATTCTTGCGCCCCATCTTGCTGAAGGTACAGCATATGCAGCCATTGACATGTTTTCTGCACCACCTGCAACAACGATGTCAGCATCGCCTGCTTTGATCATCTGTGCTGCCAGTGAGATAGCTCTCAGACCTGAACCGCAAACCTTGTTCAGAGTCATTGCAGGAACTTCCTTAGGGATTCCGGCATCCATTGCAATCTGTCTGGCAACGTTCTGACCTAATGCGCCCTGAAGTACGCAGCCCAGAACTACTTCATCGATATCTTCAGCCTTGATTCCAGCTCTCTTGATAGCTTCTTTTACAGCGATAGCACCAAGTGTTCTTGTAGGAACTGACTTCAGTGCACCGCCGAAACTGCCGATCGGTGTTCTTGCTGCACTTACGATTACAACATCTCTCATAATTAATTTCCTCCTTATAAATGTGTTCTCACATTACATCTGTTATATTTTTAACCATGTTATGCCTATGCTCCCAGCCTGTTACTGTTATAATAACATATTTTCGTTCAATATCAACCCTTTTGCATGCAGCCGTGTTAATATTTTAACGAAATTATAACATGGATAAAATACCGGTTTCATTCTTTATCCGGATTGTTTTATTTAAAAACTCCTATATATTTTTCCAGCAGCTTGACAGGCTTGTACGAAAGCTTCGCTTTTCTGAGATTAGGGATACCCATATCTTCTTCCCTGTTAATATATTTGGCTTTTGAAGCCACATTACGACAGAATTCATTGTTGATGGCCTGATAGAGACCTCTATAGTTCACATTGGCTTTCTCTACATGCTCGGTAATTGTATTCCTGCCGAGCTGGCCGCCTATGGCGATAGCTTCAATTTTCCCATCTATCAGAATAGCACCGGCACTGTATCCGACTTTTTCCAGATTGCGGAATACATCCTCCATTGCCTGCTCTTCCATCCTGAGCATTTCCATTTCATGCTCGGGTACTTCTTTTCTCGCATTGAACTCAGCTATGAATTTCATAGCATCATCTGCCATATCTGAAGTCATCTCGATATACTCATAATCATATGTCCTGAGGAAGTAATTGAGATGATTCTTCTTGCTGTGATAAGCTCTTCCCCTGAGGTCTATGAGATCCTGGGTCAGATATATATAGTCATAATTCGGTCTGTCATCCCTGAAAACCATTTCGGGACAGGCTTCCTTTATTATCTCCATGAGGTGAAAAGGAACAAGCCTCAGACTGAAGGGCTGACCTTTTTTCTCGAAGTGCTCCTTTGCCCTGAAAATGGTTTCTCTCAGCGAGTCCTTATCGTATTCACCGGTTCTCGTCAGCGGCGGAAACATGAATGGCAGTATTATCCCGTCTTCAAGCTCCAGATGACTGATTCCTGAAATACACATATAATCGCCTATGATGTCCCAGCTGAACATGTTGATGTCTCTCCACATATACTGAGCCGAAAACGAAAGTCCGGATGTCTTGTACTCATATCCGTTGAGGTATTCTTCTAGTATCTCTCTATTGTCTATTGTTATCCTGTTTTCAAACATGTACATAGCTGTATGCCCCGGTTTCCGAATTTATTTTACTATGGCAGAAATCTGCCTGAATCCTTCTTCCTTGGATCCTCCCAGAATTTCATAAAGAACCGCTTCATATGAGGTTATCACTGCTCCTGCTTCTCCCATCCTGGAGATGCTCCACATTTTGTCCTCTGGAGATCTCGATGAAATACAGTCAGCAGGGACGTAAACGTTATAACCTTCTTCCAGCAGCTGGAGAACTGTCTGCTGCACACATATATGTGCCTCAATTCCGCATACCACTATATTCTTCCTGCCCAGCGCTCTGAATCTCGTGATAAATTCTTCATTTTTCATGCAGCTGAATGTTGTCTTGTCCACAGGTTCGAATTCTCCCAGCACTTCAGCTATAGACGGGATAGTAGGTCCGATTCCTTTAGTGTACTGCTGTGTCACTACAGCCGGAATACCCAGCGTCTTCATTCCCTTTACAAGACGTACTGTTTTATCTTCCAGAATTTCCTTATCGCTCATGGCAGGCATAAGCTTCTCCTGAAAATCTATCACAACAAAAGCTGTATCTTCTCTAGTCATAAAGCTCATTCTTCTATCCTCCAGTTCCTGATTTCATCAACCAGCTTATAATCAGTAAGATCTCTGTGAAGAGGTGTGATTGAAGCATATCCTTCCTGCATTGCTATCACATCGATCGTATCAGGAAGTCCTTCATATATTACCGGATCACCTGTATATCTGTACGCTCTTCTTCCATCCTCAAGCATGGCCGGAGTAAAAAATTCCTTGTATTCTCTGTTGCCAAGAGTTGTATATTTCAGTCCTTTTATCTCTTCCTTAGGGAGATCAGGTGTATTTATGTTAAGTACAGTATCCGGAGATATTCTGTCTGATGCTTTCTCAAGAACACTGACCGCCAGCTCACAGGCATACTCAAAATGTGTCGCCTCATGGCTGTTTACTGATACCGCTACTGATGGCACTCCACAGATGCTTCCCTCTATTGCTGCAGAAACAGTTCCTGAATATAGCGTGTCTGTTCCCAGATTACCTCCGTGGTTTATTCCTGAATAGACCATGTCTATCTTAATACCTCTGTCCTGAAATATCTTCATACCCAGTTTCACACAGTCAGCCGGTGTTCCCGAAAGTCTGACTGCCGCCTTCGCATTCTCATAAGGTACGTCTTCTGCAATTATAGGTTTGGATACTGTTATTCCATGACCGCTGGCGCTTCTCTGTGAATCCGGTGCACACACATAAATATCTGCTTTCGCGGAAAGTGCAATTACCAGTTCTCTCATTCCGCGGGCTTCAATCCCGTCGTCATTGGCCACTAATATATTCATAGTTTTACCTCGTCTTCATGTTATTCAAGTCATTCTGCAGCCTCGCTTCTATCAAAAACTGCATTGCAAAAATTATACCATACTTTAATGCAGAGGGCAAACAAAAACTAGTCGCCAAGTACTTTTCCGATAGAATCGTTTATCACCAGAGTTGCACGGTCGTCATAGCCTGTTTCAGACTTGTTTATCAGTATTATGTCCTTGCCTCTGAAGTAATTGATAAGACCTGCTGCAGGATATACCACAAGTGATGTGCCTCCTACTATCATCGTGTCAGCTTCACTGATGGCACTGACTGCGCCTCTTATCACTTCATCATCCAGAGCCTCTTCATAAAGCACCACATCAGGCTTGATTGTTCCGCCGCATTTCGGACACCTCGGTATTCCTTTTTCGCAGTTTTCATCCTGCATTATGAAATCCAGATCATAGTATGCCCCGCAGTCCATACAGTTGTTTCTCAGCACTGATCCGTGAAGCTCGAACACTTTCCTGCTTCCGGCTTTCTGATGAAGCCCGTCTATATTCTGGGTAACCACTCCGATAAGTTTACCTTCATCCTCAAGCTTCGCCAGTGCCAGATGAGCCTTGTTCGGCTGTGCATCAGGGTATATCAGATTATTCTTGTAGTAATCAAAGAACATCTCAGTATGTTTCATAAAGAATGTTCTCGAAAGCATATGCTCCGGCGAGTATCCGTAATCGTTCATGGCCTTGTACAGACCCGACTCCGAACGGAAGTCCGGTATATTGCTCTCCGTAGATACTCCGGCGCCTCCGAAGAACACAACCTTTTTACTTTTATCTAGTATCTCCTTAACTCTGCTATCCATACGTCATCTCCTAATTTCCTGTCGGTATATATGGTCTGATTGCCGCCGCGACGTTAGGAAGCGGCATCGTCTGAAGCCAGACATTTCCAGGTCCGGTAATCACTGTGTTAAATAGTCCCTCGCCGCCGAGGAATTTGTTCTTCATTCCCGGTACTGTCTTTATCTCCATACTGCAGCTTGCTGTCATTGCTGCCAGATGTCCTGTATCAGCAACCAGCTGCTGCCCAGGCTTCAGTGCATACTCCACCACATATCCGTCAAATTCACCAAAGGCAATTCCTCTGCCGCTCAGCTTCTGCATAATAAAGCCTTCACCACCGAACAGTCCGGATCCGATTTTCTTGTTGAGAAATACCGACAGCTGCACACCTGATTCTCCGGCAAGAAAAACTCCCTTCTGGCATATCAGCTCATTTCCGGGGCTTATTTCAAAGGCTTTGATGGATCCCGGGAAACTCGATGCAAACGCAATCATGCCTTTACCGCCCTGAGCAGTGTATATATTCTGAAAAACATGCTCACCGGCAAACATCCGTCCCAGAGCTTTGCCTACACCGCCATTGCTTGTTGTTTCCATCTGCATATTCGCAGACATCCAGGACATAGCACCGCCTTCTGTTATCATACTTTCACCTGGTTCCAGAGAACAGATTACCACAGGCAATGTTTCACCTTTTATCTGATATTGCATATGAACACCTCACTTTCATCTGAGAGCGTCCCTTAATTCCCGGCATCGCTCTTTTATCATGCTATCATTTTATTTAATTAAATTATATAATTTCCAGGCGCTTTTTTCAATGTATTATGCTGTTTTCTATATTTTATCCGATGCTGTAATGTCCGGAGATTTCACAACGTATTCATTTCAGTCAGGTTCTTCCAGTATCTGACCGGCATGAAGTTTCTCTGACACCTCGGATTCTTTCTCTCTTTTATCGCTATATTGTCAAAATAATTTTTCCACAGTCTTCTGTAGCCCTTTTCTTCTTCTGACACCTGAGGAATATCAGTTTCGTCAAAGGCTGATATATACCAGCGTTTCTGATATGCCACCAGTGCTTTTTTTCTCCTGACATCATGGATTATGAAAGGCTCGTTCCTGAATCTGTCGCAGAAATGGGTATGAAGAAGCTCCAGAACATCGTTGTCCGGCTCTATTCTGCTGTACAGAACATTATCCTCCATCACAGAAAATCTGACAAACTGAAGCATGCGTTCGATTTCCACATTCACTTTCTTCTCAATGGATTGTATATCAAACACGATCTGATCGCCGTGAAGCATGGACACCGACGATCCCTGCCTGAAGCCCAGCACCACATATCTGAGGATTTTACTTTCCTTGTCGGAATCACATGACAGGTACACCTTGTATATTCTCCGCAGATCATAGGATGAAATCTTTTTTTCTATGGCTTCATAGACTATAGTTGCCTTCTCCGGGTCCGTCTCCACTTCCCTGAAACCTCCCAGCAGGCTTGACTGATAACTCTGTGCAGGAAATATACC
>JALEQY010000021.1 GCA_022763735.1 Clostridiales bacterium | reverse complement strand
TGCTGGCAGGATTTTTTATATCAGCAATGTTCATCACTTATTCAGTCAGCAATATTTATGGTGTGCTGAATATAACCGATGACGAATTTATTGAAGTGGATAAATCATATATAACTGTAGTGGGGAAGAAGATTGATGTGGGTACTTATGAGACCTATGAGAAGGATGATGATTTTGAATACATAATGCCTGGTGATTCAAAGATATCACTTTCCATGGTTTTTGATGATTATTACCAGACAAAGGACAGCTCTGCTGATATCGAAGGCTCATTATCTGCATCCGGTAAGCTTGAAGAATCAGATATAGTCGCAGGAAGGCTGCCGGAAAACAGCAGGGAAATAGTGATTGACAAAATGCTTCTCAATAAAGTGATAAAAGAGCAGTGGACCAAATCTGCAGGGTATTCAGTACCGGAGGATTTTCTTGATGAGACCGTAAGTATACCTAATATGCGAGATATGACAATAGTGGGGATTGCTGACAGGATGAGCCCGTGTATATATGCAGATCAGAGTATGTTCATTAATATTCTTGCCAATGTCAGGAATTCAGAAGAAAATGAAGTGACGGATTCGGCAGCTTATTCCGAAACGGATAATTCTGCTGAAGATGTTATAGACTATAAGCTTAAAAAATCAGATATAGAACTGAAGAAGGGTGAATGGCCGGAAGATGATTATGAGGTCCTGGTCAATGAGAAAAATGAAGAGGATATGAAAATAGGCAAGGAGATAAAGCAGAAAGTCAACGGCAAAAAACTCACTGTTGTGGGATATTACTCAGATGCATATGACAGTGATTATATGCTGGTAAATAACGATACTGTGAAGTATAATCTGATAAGTCACAGTCAGAATATCACAGTATGCCCTGTGGACAAAGCTGAAGCGATGCAGGCTTTCAAGGATGCGCAGATAAACGTCAAGGATACTTATGCCGAAAGCAGGAAAAAATACAAGGATGATATCTGGTCCTCGGTAGTATCGTCTCTTATTCTGGCGGGTGTGATGCTTGTGATTTCCTTCATTGAGATTTTCCTGATCATCAGAGCCTCATTCCTGTCACGAGTCAAAGAGGTCGGCGTTTACAGAGCTATTGGAGTCAAGAAAGGTGATATCTACAAGATGTTTATGGGAGAGATACTTGCCGTTACGACTATAGCAAGTATGCCGGGATTTGCATTTATGGCATATATTCTCAGCAAGCTTTCACAGATGCAGTGGTTTGAGGATATGTTCTATATGGATTCGATGGTACTGGCGCTTTGTGCGGTGCTGATATACGGATTCAATATCGTGTTCGGGCTGATGCCGGTATTCAGAACCATCAGGAAAACACCGGCTGCGATACTAAGCAGGACGGATGTTAACTGATCGGGAAGTACAGGATGAAAGAGAATGAAAAGGATGGATATAATTAAAGTATAATATATGAACACTGAAAAGCCCATTCAGCACAACCTGCCGAATGGGCTCTTACTTAGGTTCCTTGAGTTTCACTGTTCTAACCTCCATTTCATTATATTTAGTTTCGTACTAGGGACGCTTACAAATTATTTTTTTGGTCTTACCTCCGTTATTCTGTATTATAAACTACTTCTTGTTATGTAGTAGTTCCTTTTGATGGTTTTATTATATGCTTATATAACGACTTTGTCAATACTATTCTGAAAATTCTATAAATAAATTTTAAGTTGTATAGCGGAGGGCCAGAAGAACACGGTACCTTCCATTTTTGTTATAGATTTCGTCTTTGATACTGTATTGTTACTACATAAACTGTTTTGCATGGTTCATCAATGCGGAAAATGGCGATATAATTATCAATCAGTAACTGACGGTAACCTTTTCCGGCATATCTGCCCTCGTTACGCTCTTGATGAGACTGTGGAAATGTGTCTAGGCTCAAAATAGCCTTCTTAATTCTGCCAACCTGTCCTTTGGCATTTTCAGGAGCCAATTTCTCATTTGCGATATATTCGTAAATGTGGTCTAATTCACGGATTGCTCTGGGGTTGACTTTTACCTTGTATTTATCCAAAATGTTTTTTCTCCAATTCTGCAAAAACTATTTCTGCGTCAACTGCTTCTGCTCCGTTAGCAATTTCTTGCTCGGATTCGAAGATTGCTTGGTCGATGCGATTCATTCTTGCAAATTTATCGTATAATTCACTACTCATCACAACCAAATCGCTATATCCGTTTTTGGTAATAAAAATAGGCTCCTGTTCCTTGTGTGCGATATTAGAAATCTCGGTTGTATTGCGTAAATCCTTAATAGGCATAATAA
>JALEQY010000012.1 GCA_022763735.1 Clostridiales bacterium | reverse complement strand
GGACATCGGAATCCTGATACAGATTCCATCTGCTCCGCCATAGCATATGCGGAGCTTAAAAGAAAAACAACAGGTAATTATTACTCGGCAAGACGTGCTGGTCAGATAAATGAGGAGACTCAGTATGTACTGAACCGGTTTGGAGTACAGCCGCCGACTTTGCTTCAGAACGTCAAGCTGCAGGTTAAGGATCTTGATATTCATGAAAATGAAGGTGTTGCACCGAATACTTCCATACGGCAGACCTGGGAAAAGATGAAGAGAGAAAACAACAAGACAACTCCGGTGCTGATCGATGGAGAACTTGCCGGCATAGTGTCCACAGGAGACATTGTTAAATCATACATGGATGTATATGACAGCAGAATACTGTCAGAAGCGAAGACTCAATACAGAAATATCATCGAGACCCTTGACGGAAACCTCATTACAGGAAATGAAAACGGATATTTCACAGGCGGCAAGGTGACAATTGCAGCTTCAAGCTCCTCTCTTATGGAGGAGGTTATCGAAAAGGACGATCTGGTTATAGTCAGCAATCGCTATGAGGCACAGGAATGTGCCATAGATATAGATGCCAGCTGCCTTGTAATATGCAATGGCGTGGAAATATCGGATGAACTTGTCAAAAAGGCTGTGGAGCAGAGCATTGTAATAATCAGTACACCGCATGATACATTCACAGTGTCGCGTCTGATAAATCAGAGCATACCAGTAAGCCATTTTATGACAAAGGGTTCGCTGATAACATTCAGCATGACAGATTATGTGGACGATATCAAAGAAGAAATGACAAAGCATAAGTTTCGTGATTTCCCGGTTCTTGACCGTGACGGCCAGTTCAGAGGCTTTATATCCAGAAGACGTCTGATGAAGGCTGCCAAGAAACAGGTGATACTGGTGGATCACAACGAAAAATCTCAGGCTGTAGAAGGTATAGAAGAAGCGGAAATCGTTGAGATTATAGATCATCACAGACTTGGCAGTATTGAGACTATGGGCCCGGTATTTTTCAGAAATCAGCCTGTAGGCTGTACAGCAACCATAATTGCTCAGATGTATGACGAGGCTTCAGTTGAAATCAGAAAGGAAATCGCGGGTCTGCTGTGTTCTGCGATAATTTCGGACACTCTCCTTTTCAGATCGCCAACATGTACACCAGTGGATGAAAGTACAGCTGTCAGACTGGCGGCAATTGCAGAAGTTGATCTTGAGGAGCTGGCTGTAGAAATGTTTAATGCAGGAAGTTCTTTTAAGGGCAAAAGTGCCAATGAGATATGTTTCCAGGATTTCAAGCAGTTCAATATCAGTGATGTCACCTTTGGAGTCGGTCAGATCAGTTCAATGAGCAGAGAGGAACTGAATGCTGTAAAAGACGAACTGAAGGCATATCTGCCGAAAGTGCTTCGTTCCAACGGACTTCAGCTTATATACTTCATGCTTACCGATATACTGAACGAGTCAACAGAGCTTCTATGCTGCGGTGAAGGTGCAGGAAAATACATTTCAGATGCATATGATATACCGGCAGAATCAGGAGAAGTAGTATTAAAGGGAGTCGTATCACGAAAGAAACAGCTGATACCGGCACTGGCAGGGGTGATGCAGCTTTGATGCAGTATATTATAACCTTTGCGGAGGGCATGCTGACCTTCATATCACCGTGCCTTTTGCCTATGATTCCTATATATGTTTCATACTTCGCAGGCGGCGGAGAGCGCAAGCCGGCTGCGACTTTAAAATGTGCGGCGGGATTTGTTATTGGATTTACCGTCGTTTTTGTTATGATGGGAGCACTGGCAGGTACAGTGGGCAGCTTTCTGACAGAGCACAGCAGGGTTGTTGATGTGGTGACGGGGCTTATTGTTATTTTTTTCGGTCTGAGCTATCTAGGGGTGGTTAATGTGAACTTGTTCCGTGGCATGAAGCATTCGTTTGATACGGGAAATCTGGGATTCGTATCTGCCATGCTTTTCGGGGCTGTGTTTTCAGTAGGATGGACTCCGTGTACCGGTGCATTCCTGGGATCGGCGCTGATGCTGGCTTCGCAGCAGGGGCATGTGACAGCGGGAATATTTATGCTGCTGGCATATTCGGCGGGGCTCGGGCTGCCCTTTATTCTCAGTGCAGTCCTGATTGACAGAATGAAATCGGCGTTTGATTTTATCAAACTGAACTACGGGACGATAAATCGCGTGTGCGGAGTATTGCTGATTGCAGTGGGAGTTCTGATGGTTACAGGCTATATGGGAAGGTTTATTGCAGTTCTGGGGTAGAGAGGAGCAATATGATGAGTAAAAAAATGAACGTGATTCTGATATTGGTTTTATTTGTTGTTCTTATGACGGCTGCTTATGTTGTATATAATATGGCTGGCGCAGATTCTGATGGTGCTGGTGTCCGCGACGAGGTTGCGGCTGCTGACTTCACAGTGTATGATCAGTCAGGTCATGAGGTTAATCTGTCAGATTTCAGAGGCAGACCGGTGGTACTGAATTTCTGGGCAAGCTGGTGCACTCCGTGCCGAAGTGAAATGCCGGCTTTTGATGAGGCGTATAAAGCGTATGGTGAAGATGTGCAGTTTATGATGGTTAACATGACGGATGGAATGAGGGAAACTGTTGAATCCGCCGCAGAATGCATAGATGAAGAGGGGTTTGGCTTCCCTGTATTTTTTGATAATAGGATGGAGGCTTCCTCTGCATATGATGTGGTGTCGATTCCGGCAACGTATTTTATTGATGCAAATGGAACACTGGTGAATCATGTCATAGGTGCCATGGATGAAGAGTCTCTTATGGAAAATGTACGTGGGCTATTGGAATGATTTTTAGTGAGGCAATATCGCAGTGCGATATTGCTGTTTTTAGATTGTGAGCATGTAGGGCTAGGGACTCTATTTGTAATAGTTTTCCATATGTGCAAAATGAATGTGGGTTTTGCACATTTTACACATTTTGTATAAAAACCTATTGACAAATCCCATGGGATGAGTTATTTTATTATTGTCCTAAGCACATAAGACAACATGACAATAGGACAAAAAATCAAAAACACAATTGAGTATTGGGACTGGAGATTAATAAGAAACAAAACTGGTGCAAAGGAGGGGGAAAAATGAAATGGAAGCTGGATGACAGCAGACCTATATGGCCGCAGCTGAAGGAACAG
>JALEQY010000118.1 GCA_022763735.1 Clostridiales bacterium | reverse complement strand
TGATGTCCCGCAGGATAGACAAAGCAGTTTCGAACCGAAGGTTGTAAAGAAACGTCAGAAAGACATTTCCGGTATAGATCAGCAAATCATAAGCATGTATGCCAGAGGACTTACGACCAGACAGATTTCAGACCAGATTGAAGAAATATACGGTTTTGAATGCAGTGAAGGTTTTATCTCTGATGTTACCGATAAAATTCTGCAGGAGATTGAAGACTGGCAGAACAGACCACTTGATGACATCTATCCTGTAATGTTCATAGATGCCGTACACTTTTCTGTAAGAGAAGATAACCGTATAAAGAAGCTGGCAGCCTATGTAATTCTGGCAATAACCCTGGAAGGCAAAAAAGACGTTATCAGTCTTCAGATAGGAGAAAACGAAAGCAGCAAATACTGGCTTGGAGTTTTGAATGATCTTAAAAACCGCGGAGTAAAAGATGTCATGGTGATTTGCGCTGATGGGCTTACAGGAATAAAAGAAGCTATTGCAGCAGCTTTTCCGAATACCGAATATCAGCGCTGTATAGTTCATCAGGTACGAAACACTTTAAAATATGTATCTTACAAGGATATGAAGGCGTTTGCATCAGATCTTAAGACTATTTATCTTGCGCCAAATGAACATCAGGGATATGAAAACATGCAGCGAGTAAAGGAAAAATGGGATGAAAAATATCCTAACGCAATGAAGAGCTGGGAGCACAACTGGGATGTACTGACTCCGATATTCAAGTTTTCTTCAGATGTCCGAAAGGTCATCTACACAACAAATGCAATTGAAAGCCTGAACAGCACATACAAGAAACTGAACCGTCAGAGGACGGTATTTCCAAGCGATAAAGCTCTGCTGAAATCTCTATATCTTTCTACCCTGCAGGCTACAAAAAAATGGACTCAGCCACTCAGAGGCTGGGGAAAAGCCTATGGTGAATTTGCCATCATGTATGAAGGCCGAATCCCACTTTAAAATACTCTCAATATGCAGCAAGGACTCCTCAGAAACGAAGGAGTCCTTGACATGTTCAAAAGCATAATTTATATTGTTGTTGTAAATTAGGACCGGCTGATTTCAGCTGTTCCACATCTGTATTACCATAGAAGGCTAATTTACAGACTTTATTTCACAGTCTCCGGAATTGAAATAAGGGGCATAGCGCCCCTTTTCAAATACACTGATTTACATGTTATTCAAACAGCGGAGTGGAGAAGTACCTTTCCGCTGTGTCCGGCAGAACTGTCACTACGGTTTTCCCGGGACCCAGTTTCTTTGCCAGCTGGATAGCAGCCGCTACATTGGTGCCGCTTGAAATGCCGCACATTATGCCTTCTCTGGAAGCGAGCTCCTGAGCTGTACGGATAGCCTCATCATCCTGTACGATATAGATATCCTGATAGATATCCTGATTAAGGATATCAGGGATAACTCCGTCGCCGATCCCCATCTGTACATGAGATCTGATTGTACCCCCTGAAAGAATTGCTGCATGTGCAGGCTCTACAGCCCATATTTCCATATCAGGATTTGCTGCCTTAAGGGTTTCTCCGATTCCTGTAATCGTACCGCCGGTGCCTATTCCTGAACAGAAGCCGTGAATAGGTCCGTCAACCTGCTGCAGAATCTCCAGCCCTGTATTATTGCGATGCGCCTGAGGATTTGCCGGGTTTTCAAATTGCTGAGGAACAAATACATTCGGGTTTTCTTCCGCCATACGCAGGGCGGTATTCAGACATTCGTCGATACATGCACCGATGTTGTCGTTATCGTGAATCAGTATAAGCTCAGCGCCGTAGTGATTGATGAGTTTTCTGCGTTCTTCACTTACCGAATCCGGCATTATGATTATTGTTTTATATCCTTTCACGGCGCCTACAAGTGCAAGTCCGATGCCCTGATTGCCGCTGGTAGGTTCAACGATAATGGTATCTTCCGTTATAAGCCCTTTTTTCTCTGCATCGCAGATCATGTTGTAGGCTGTTCTTGTTTTGATGGAACCTCCTACGTTCAGTCCTTCAAATTTAACAAGAATGCGTGCGGAATTCTCAGGCACCATATGGTTGAGCTGTATCATAGGGGTATTGCCCATAGCTTCTAGAATATTCTTATAAATCATTTTGCAAATATACCTGCTTTCATTTATATTACGCAGGAAACATATCTGAAACATTTCCTGTTTTTTTAACAACTACTACAGTATATATTAAAACGATGTTTTTTTCCACACATAGAAAATGTTTTTTGTGTTACGTTTCTGCTTTACATGTTTACAGGCAAAAAAAATTGGATTAAAATGAGAAAGAATTGTTAAATTACAGGAGGGAAAATGAGAAGCAGAAACAGGAAAGCTGCTCTGTCGATAACGGGATGCTGCATGGCAATTTTCTGGTCAGGTTATCTGGCATTCGGGTACCCCGGAATAATGAGCACTTTCTGGCAGGAAAAGTACAATGTTGGAGCCGCAGAAACGGGGTCTGTAGTCACATTCATGCTGTTTGCACTGGCGGTCTGTATGTTTTTCAGCGGCAGGATACATATGAAAGTCGGAATGCGAAAATGTATACTGATCGGAACTGCGTTCAACGTCACTGCAATGGTAATCGTGATGAATGCAGAAAGCATATACGGAGTATATCTGTGGGGGTTTGTGGTCAACATGGGATGCAGTTTCATATATGGACCGGGTCTTACGACTGCACAGCAGTGGATGCCTCATCGCAAGGGGCTGGCAAGCGGTATTCTGAATCTTGTGTTCGGTACAGCGGCAGCTGTTATGTCACCTGTTTCAAATTTACTGATGGAAATCGCCGGATATGACAGAATGAATATGATACTTATCATGATCATCGCAGCAACAGATATTGTAGCGATGTTTTTTGCAGAATCTCCCGATAGAGTACACTTTACAGATCAGGAAAAAGAAGCACATAGAATGGTGCTTGAAGAAGCTGCATTAAAGAACAGAAAGGCAGGACATGTATCCGATGCAGACTTGAGCACAGGTCAGGCTCTCAGATCTAAATACTTCTGGATAATATGGCTGGTATGGGTATTTATGGGAGCAGCAGGCATATCGATGGTGTCACTTTCAGGGAATTATGCTGTGTCACTGGGATTATCCGGGACAGCTATACTGATGGCATTCAATGTAGTAAACGGTGGAGGACGTATTGTTGCCGGAGTATTGAGCGACGTTATCGGTGGTGAAAGAACAGGTGCTATTGTTTTTTCTCTTACGGCAGTGGCATATGCAGTGATGGCAGGTACCGGCGATACGGTTCCGGTGGTGATTTCAGCCGCATGCGTGGGTTTCGGATTCGGTACGCTTTTTACAATTACAGGACCGGTTCTTATTGATTATTTCGGTCTGAAATATTTTGGAATGATATTCGGAGTGACTTTTACGGCATATGGTTTTATCGGAGGAATAATGGGACCTGCATTATCAGGGTTCATTCTGGATAAGACAGGGGATAATTATGCAATTGTATTCAGTTATCTTGCGGTAATGGCATTTACAGGTGCTTTGCTTATGCTGCTATTACAAAAACAGCGAAAGCATGCAGTGTTTAAATCCAGTTACTTAAAATGAGGAGGCTTGAAATGAAAGAAGATGTTAAAGAAAAGACAGTAGGAACAGCAGATGCGGATTATTCGCTGGAAGCTGTTCCTGTAACAGCGAGAAAGGGATTCAGGAGCATGTTTTTCGTTATGCTCGGGTTCACGTTTTTCTCTGCAAGTATGAGTGTGGGTGCCAAGCTGGGCAATGGACTGGATCTGTCAGGATTTATATGGGCCTGTATCATTGGAGGACTGATTCTGTCAGCATATTGCGGGATACTGGCGTACATAGGCTCAGACACAGGACTGAATATGGATCTGCTCTGCAGACATGCATTTGGTACCAGAGGTTCATATCTGTCATCGTTTGTTCTGGGATTTACTCAGATCGGATGGTTCGGTGTCGGTGTTGCAATGTTCTCTATACCGACGGCACAGATGCTTGGTATCAGTGAATGGGTACTTACTATAGCTGCAGGTCTCCTGATGACGGCCACAGCAGCAACAGGCATGAAGGCTCTTGAAATAGTAAGTACGATATCTGTTCCATTGATAGTAGTACTGGGTGTATATTCAATGGTTACAGCAGCAGCGGATGGCGGCGGACTTGTTGCCGTATTCAGCCAGTCAGCAGGCAGAATAACTCTGTTTACAGGAATAGGTTATGTTATCGGATCCTTTATTTCAGGCGGTACAGCTACTCCAAACTTCATTCGTTTTGCCAAAAATAATAAAGTAGCTGTATGGACAACAGTCATAGCATTTTTCCTGGGAAATACTCTGATGTTCTGTTTCGGAGCAGTAGGCGGGGCATTTACCGGAGCTGACGATATTTTTTATGTAATGATAGCACAGGGCCTGGCAATACCTGCAATTATTGTGCTGGGTGCGAACATATGGACAACGAACAATAATGCTTTGTATACAGGGGGACTGGCTCTTTCCAATATATTTAATGTCCGAATGAAAATTACTACCTGGATTGCCGGAATAGTCGGCACAGCACTGGCTATATGGCTTTACTGGAATTTCACTGGCTGGCTGAGCATATTGAACTGTGCGCTTCCGCCGGTGGGAACTATAGTAATTCTGGATTATTTCAGAAGGAAGAGCACTTATAAGGAAAATGAATGTATGCAGACTGTCAGATGGTTCAATGTGGCAGGTATTGTTATAGGTGCACTGGCTGCTAACCTGATAAACTGGGGCATAGCTGCCGTTAATGCTATGGTGATTGCATCAGCAGCCTATTTTGTCGGGGCTTTACTGGAAAGAGCAGCAGGGAACAGATCCGGAGAGGAGAAAAGATAATGTTATTCAGAAATCTATCGATAGAAAATTCAAAAGAGCTGTATGATATCAGGGTTACGGATGGCAGGTTTGATAAAATCGGTTCAGGAATAGAGCCTATGCCCGGAGAAGAAGTGAAGGATTATGGCGGTAAGCTTGCTCTGCCTCCATTTGTCGAATCACATGTGCATCTTGATACATGTCTGACAGCAGGTCAGCCCAGGTGGAATATGAGCGGTACACTTTTTGAAGGCATAGAACGATGGGAGGAACGCAAGGAAACTCTGACACGAGAGGATGTCAGAGAACGTGTGAACAAGGTGATAAGAATGCAGGCTGCCAATGGTGTGCAGTATGTCAGGACACATGTTGATATCAATGATCCCGACCTTACGGCATTGCAGGAGATACTTGAACTGAGGGAGGAGGTAAGAGATTTTATCGACATACAGATAGTTGCATTCCCTCAATATGGTATACTGAGCTACCCTGATGGCAGGAATCTGCTGGAAAAAGCACTGCAGATGGGTGCGGATGTGGCAGGTGCAATTCCTCATTTTGAATTTACCCGTGAGTATTCTGTGGAATCGCTGAATATATGTTTTGAACTGGCACAGAAGTATAATAAGCTTATAGATGTACATTGTGACGAGATAGATGATGAAGCTTCAAGAGGACTTGAAACTGTTGCGGCAAGAGCATATGAGACTGGAATGAAAGATATGGTGACTGCATCACATACGACTGCAATGCATAGTTATAACAATGCGTATATGATAAGACTGATGCGTCTTCTCAAGCTTTCAGAAATGAATTTTGTTGCTAACCCATGCGTCAACATGCATCTTGGAGGACGTGTGGATACATATCCGAAGCGTAGAAGCCTTACCCGTGTAAAAGAGCTTACAGCTGAAGGCTGCAATGTTTCATTCGGCAATGATGACGTTTTCGATCCATGGAACCCTATGGGCAACGGAGCTATGCGTGATGCTGTGTTCATGGGACTGTATGCAGGTCATATGCTGGGTTATGAAGAAATTATGAACTCGTATAAATTTGTCACTACCAATGCCGCTCGTACATTGCATCTAGGCGATGCATATGGTATAAGGGAAGGAAACGATGCAAACTTTATTGTTATGGATGCATCAGACTATTATGATGCATTGAATAATGATGCCAAGGTTCTGGCATCCTACAGAAAAGGTGCAGTGATTGCAGAGACTGTTCCGGCTAAAACAGAAGTGAAGTTTTAAAGGAGATTGAAAATGGATATGGATAAAAGATTTCAGGAAATTATAAGACAGATCATAGATCCGGTGACATTGAGGATTAATAAGATGCTGGATCCTCTTTACCTGAGCTGCAATGAGGATGAGATGTCATCAAAGATTGTATTCTGTGTGCAGGAATGGGAACTTAATCAGCGTGGAGAGATACATGGGGGAGCGATTTCCTCAATGTTTGATACATCTATGGGAATAACTGCAGCAGCCTTTGCAGAAAGTGACGGTGTATCTACAGTAGATATTCAGGTAAGTTTCATACGGCCTTTTTTAAGCGGTGCATTCATTTTTTCAACAAAGGTGACAAGTCTGGGTAAAACTCTCATCAGAACCACCTGCGTAGCGACAGAAAAACAGAGCGGCAAGATCGTTGCCACTGCATCAGGTACGTTCATACCGTTCAGAAAACAGAGACAGTAATCAGTGTTAGATTGATTAATGAAGTGTGCGCTATCTTTCCATGTGAACAATGGTGTAGTCGCCCTTGTATTCATAGCCAAGAGTCAGTGCCATTTTCTTTGAAATAAGATTTGCCGCGTCCCAGCATGGGCGTATGCCGCGCAAAGTGCACTCTTTTATCACGGCAGATGCACATGCATAGGCCAGACCTTTCTGTCTGTGATCTTCGTGCGTCGCTACAGAAAGCTCGCCGCCACCGTCATAGAGAGACATGGTGCTGCAGGCAGAGACGAGGACTCCGTCCTTTACAGCAGCGAAACCTATAGCGTTATTGATGAAATCATCACAGGATTCATAGTATTCACAGAGCTCTTTTGCCCAGTCAGATGTCATTGCCTGGTGATAGAGCTCTTTATTAAATGCATTGAGAGTATATCCCCTGGGAATATTATTGATGAAGCTCTGGAGGAGTTCCTGATTAAAATCGTAATCCTTTTTTACGATACCGTATCTTGGCACTGCTTTGGGGTTGTTTCTGATACAGGCTGTAAGCGTATCGATCCATTGGGGTCTGTCATCGGGGAAGATTGCTGTACTGCTGTCTGTTTCTGCTGCGTCAAAAAAATGCTCAGTCAGGTATGCTGCATCTTCTGACAGGGGATCGCCACCCCAGAAGCTGTAGTCTCCGCTGATAATCACAGCGGCTGCGGGAGTTTTCTTTGCACGGACATATGCATTTCCAAGGGACCCCTGCAGACAGCTGATAAGCATAGAATCGTCTATTCCTCTGAACAGAGGGGAAATCTCTGGTAATTCATGTGATGACAGTTTTATCATACGATGGACTCCTTTCGTGAAAAGGTTAAGTTCGGGATTTTATTTTGCTTTCTGGTTTTCAATCTGATCGGCCAGATCGTTCAGATACATCCAGCGTTCCATTTTCTCATCCAACTGATCGCTCAGCTGCTGACGTTTATCTGTAAGTTCCTGAAGTTTTGTGTAGTCACTGCCGGCGCTGTTGATTTCATTGTCCAGATCAGATATTGATGATTCAAGTTCAGCGATCTCATCATCTATTGTTTCAAATTCACGCTGCTCTCTGAAAGAGAACCTGAGCTTTTTCGGACGGGAGTTTCTGCCGTCGCTGCTGGATGGTGTGTTTGTACTGCTATGACCTGATGAAGTCTGTGATTTTCTGACAGCAGACTTCTGTGCAGATTCTGCACGTTCTTCTGACAGTGCTTTTCTTGTTTCCGCCCAGTCTGTATAACCTCCCGGATAATGACCGATTCTGCCATCACCTTCATAAACAAAGGTATGCTTTGCTATACGGTCTATAAAATGTCTGTCGTGGGAAACAGCAATGACTGCACCCGCGAAGGTGTCAAGATAGTTTTCCAGAATGCAGAGTGTTTCAATATCAAGATCGTTTGTAGGCTCGTCCAGAAGCAGAACATTCGGAGCACTCATCAGTATGCCCAGCAGATAGAGCCTGCGCTGCTCACCTCCCGACAGTCTGCCTACGGGAACAGAATGCATATGCGGAGGAAACAGAAAACGTTCAAGCATCTGGGATGCACTGATATAGCCATCAGCAGTCTTTACATTATGTGCAATATCACATACATATTCGATTACACGGCGGGATTTGTCCATGTGTTCATTTTCCTGTGAGAAATACCCGATTTTCACTGTTTCACCTGTATCGACTGTTCCACTGTCAGGCTCCAGTTCTCCGCACAGAAGCTTCAGCATTGTTGATTTGCCGGAGCCGTTTTCGCCAAGGATGCCGATACGGTCGTTTCTCAGAACTGTATATGTGAAATTGTCAATAAGAAGTTTGCCGCCGTAGGCTTTTGATATATTTTTCAGTTCAATTACTTTCTTTCCGAGACGGGAAGCTGCTGAAGACATTTCAATTTCTGAATCATCTATTACGAGACGTCCCTGCTCGAGCTGATGGAATCTTTCGATACGAGCTTTTGCTTTTGTTGTTCTGGCCTGTGCTCCCCGTCGGATCCATTCCAGTTCTCTGCGGTACAGTGTACGGCGTTTTCGCTCTGCCGCCAGCTCCATTTCCTCGCGTGCGGCTCTGTTTTCCAGATAGAGCTGATAGTTTCCTTCATGTCGGTACAGCTTGCCGTCGGTAAGCTCCAGAATGACATTGGCAACTCTGTCGAGAAAATATCTGTCATGAGTTACCATGAAGATAGCACCTCTGAATTTTCGCAGGTAGTTTTCGAGCCATTCAACTGTATCACTGTCAATATGGTTGGTGGGTTCATCGAGGATGAGTATATCTGAAGGATTTGTAAAGATTCCGGCCATTGCAGCACGCTTGCGCTCACCTCCGGAAAGAGTGCTGAGCTTTGTATTAAAATCTGTAAATCCAAGCTGGTTCAGCATGGATTTGCAGCGAAAATCACCTTCTGCGGCAGTTTCGGGCCACAGGTGGCTGACAGCATATTCCAGAACAGTTGCTTCAGGATCGTAATCCGGTGCCTGAGGCAGGTATCCTATCCGTACATTGTTTGTCAGAACCAGTCTGCCGCTGTCAGCATCTTCAATACCGGCTGTGATACGCAGCAGGGTTGATTTACCTGTGCCGTTGACGCCGATCAGTCCGATTTTGTCACCCTCGTTTATCGCATACGAAAGCTCCGAAAGCAGCGGTTTGACTGTATATGATTTGGAAATATCAGTAGCATTCAGCAGTATCAATTGTTCGTCCTCCGTTCAGGTTTTACATGAAAACTATTATAACATAATCTGACAAGACTCTTCGACTGATTTGACAAAAACCCTCCGGGCAATTATTCTATTATCATGGGAAACTGAAGAATACACAGGAGTCAGGAAGCAGATAATGATATTATAGATATATTGTGAATACGGCTTCGAACAGGAGGGAATGATGAGGGATTTTTATAAAAGAGCACTTGAGCTTGAAGAAGAAACCATAGCACACCGCAGGTTTTTTCATGAAAACGCCGAGGTGGGACTGGATATGCCGAAGGCTAAGAACTATGTGATGAAAACCCTGACAGAGTACGGGCTGAAACCTGAGCTGTGCGGACATGGTGTCAAAGCTGTATTAGGGAAGCGTGCCGACAGCGTTCTGCTTTTACGTGCCGATATGGATGCTCTGCCGATGCCGGAGGAAAGCGGAGAAGCATTTGCCTGTAAAACCGGTCAGCAGGCCCACACCTGCGGACATGACTTCCACGCGGCCATGCTGCTGACTGCGGCTGAAATGCTGGCGGAATGTGAAAATGAGCTTGAGGGAATGGTGAAGTTCATGTTTCAGCCGGCGGAAGAGACTTTTGAAGGCAGCAGAGATATGATAGAGAACGGAATTCTGGAAAATCCCCATGTGGATGCTGCACTGGCATTCCATGTGGCGCCGGGAAGGATACCTGAAGGTTTATTCATGTATAACAGCAGCGGGGTGATGATGTCCTCCGTAGATGGCTTCAGAATAAGTATTAAAGGTAAAGGAGGGCATGGAGCATACCCGAATCTGACTGTGGATCCGATACAGATTGCGGTCAGAATCTATACTGCCCTTGAAGGTCTGATCGCACGTGAATCGGATCCGGAGAAGACATGTGTTCTTACTGTCGGCAAGCTTCAGGCAGGAAATGCCGCCAATATTATTCCGGATACAGCGGAGATGGAGGGAACCCTGAGAACTGATGATCCGGAAGAGAGAAAACTGCTGGTGAGAAGAATCCGAGAGACAGCTGAAGGCATTGCAAGGCTTCATGGCGGTGAGGCTGTAATAACACCGCTTTCGGAGGTTCCGCCGCTTATATGCGACCGTGAGCTTACGGAACAGCTGGCCGGGTTTATGATGGAAATGAGTGTACCGGGGATTGCACCATATCCAGGCATGAAGGCAAATGCATCGGAGGATTTTGCAATCATAGCATCTGAGGTTCCGGCAGCATTTATGTATCTGTCAGCAGGATTTGATGATGAGAGGGGTGACTACCCGGCTCATAATACGAAAGTGCGCTTTAACGAAGGAGTGTGTCCGATCGGAGCGGCAGGTCTGGCTCACTGTGCGTACAGATGGCTTGAAGAAAGGAGTAGAAGATGATTCTGTTTTTTTCGGGAACAGGAAACAGTGCCTATGCGGCTCACTATGTGAATCGTGTGTTAAAGAATGAAATTGCCGATTTGTTTGAGAAAATAAAAAATGCAGATTACTCTGAGGTGAAATCGGACGATCCCTGGGTGATCGTGGCGCCGACATACTGCTGGCAGCTGCCGAGAATTCTGGAGGACTGGATTATGAGAACTGATTTCAGAGGGAACCGCGACATATATTTTATACTGACCTGCGGCAGCAGTACGGGAAATGCAGGTAAATATCTGCGTAAGCTCTGTGAGCATAAAGGTCTGAATTACAGAGGATATGCCGAAGTAGTGATGCCGGAAAACTATATTGCCATGTTTAATGCACCGGGAAATGATGAAGCTGAGCAGATAATCGGGAAAGCTGAGCAGAGATTGTCTGATATTGCAGAAGTGATACAGGGGCGGGAAGCGTTTGCTGATACCCGTACAGGTATTGCAGGAATTATATGCAGCGGACCTGTGAACAGGATATATTATCCGCTTTTAGTGAGGGACAGAAAGTTTTATGCGGAGAATTCCTGTGACGGGTGCGGGCTTTGTGTCAGAAAGTGTCCGCTGGGTAATATATCTCTCAGTAACGGCAGGCCGGTATGGAACGGAAAGTGCACACATTGCATGGCATGCATTGCTCACTGCCCGCACGAAGCTATTGAATATGGCAGAGCAAGCAGGGGCAGGGAGCGTTATCTGTGTTCAAAGTTCAGACAGATAAAGTGAGTCCTGCATAAACCAGAAGTATAACAGGAGGAAAAGACATGCCTTTTTTGCTTGTAAGAAACGATATAACAAAGATGAACGTGGATGCCGTGGTTAATCCGGCAAATACCAGATTGATGCAGGGTGCAGGGACCAGCAGGGCGATTTTTCTTGCTGCCGGTGAATACAGACTGACAAGAGCATGCCGTAAAAAGGGACATTGTCCGGTTGGCGAAGCTGTGATGACCGACGGGTTCAGGCTTCCTGCAAGGTACATAATTCACGCCGTCGGACCGGTATGGGAAGGCGGAAACTCCGGAGAAGAACAGTTTCTCAGGAGTGCATACACAGAGTCAATGAAGCTGGCGGCAGCTCACGGTCTGGATTCTGTGGCATTCCCACTCCTTTCATCCGGAAGCTACGGATATCCGAAAAAAGAAGCAATGCGTGTGGCCGTATCAGCAATCAATGATTATCTGCTTTCAGATGACAGTCCGGACATGACGGTGTATCTGGTTCTGTATGACAGAGATGCTATGGCAGTCAGCAGCAGATTGTTTGATTCAGTCAGAGAGTATGTTGACGATAATTATATTGACGAGCATTATGAAGAGTACTGTGCAACATGTATCGGCAGATTCGGCAGAACAGCAGACTGTTCTGAGGATATGAACGGTGATGTACCTGATGGGATACCTTCTGAAAATAGCATGCTGCAGCAGGAAGAACGCAGCTTTCCTATGGTAAATGATAGTGCAGTCAGGTACAAATGTGATACGCTTCAGCCGTGGCAGGATGAAGCTCTGAGTCTGGATGAAATGCTTAACAGGGCAGGTGAATCTTTTGCCGATATGCTGCTGAGACTAATTGATGAACGTGAAATGACAGATGCACAGGCATACAAGAAGGCTAATATAGATCGCAAGCTCTTTTCAAAAATAAAGAACAACCCGGGCTACACACCGACGAAGAAAACTATACTGGCGTTTGCACTGGCACTGGAGCTGTCAAAAGATGAGACTGACGATCTGCTGATGAAAGCAGGCTATGCCCTTTCCAACAGTTCAAAATTTGATGTGATAATTACATATTTTATAATGAATAATATATATGATGTTTTTAAGATAAATGAAGTGCTTTTTGCATACGATCAGCCATTGCTGGGTCAGTGAAATGTCGCCTGCAAAGCGACCATATGTTGTGAATAATCCTGTATATTATGATTACAAGCTGAATCAAGGAGGTAATCATAATGAAAAAGGGAATGACAGAACTGGTATTTATACTGGACAGAAGCGGATCGATGAGCGGTCTTGAAAGTGACACCATCGGCGGATTTAATTCAATGCTTAAGAAGCAGAAGGCGGAACCGGGGGAAGCAGTAGTGACAACTGTGCTTTTTGACAGCAGATATGAGGTGCTGCATGACAGGTTCCCGATAGAACATGTAGCACCGATTACAGAGAGAGATTATTTTACAATGGGATGCACGGCACTGCTTGATGCGGTAGGCAGCACGATACAGAAGACAATCAACGCTCAGAAACATATGTCTGCGGACATGAGAGCGGAGAAAGTGATATTTGTGATAATTACAGACGGTATGGAGAATTCCAGCGTGGAATATTCTTATAAGGATGTCAAACGTATGATAGAGCATCAGAAAAAAAGATACGGATGGGAATTTATGTTTCTGGGAGCAAATATGGATGCAGTTGCAGAGGCAGATAAGTTCGGGGTATCTGCTGACAGATCGGTCACATATGAATGTGACAGTGAGGGGCTGGGACTGACCTATGATGTTGTAGGAGATGCATTGTGTGCAATGAGATGTACGCAGGAGGTCCCTGTAGGAGCAGAGTGGAAAGAAAAAATCGAGGAAGATTTCAGGATGAGAGGAAGAAGGAAATGATAGGCGCAGTTTTAGGAGATATTATAGGAAGTCCTTATGAATTTGATTTTAACAATATCAAGACAAAAGATTTCCCGCTGTTCAGTGAAAGATCGGAATTTACAGATGACACAGTAATGACATTGGCTGTTGCCGAGGGTCTGATGAACGGGTATGGGGACCCGGAGAGATCAAAGAAGGAGATTGTCAGATCCATGCAGAGGCTAGGAGCCATGTATCCTGATGCCGGATATGGCGGCAGGTTTTCGGGATGGCTGCTGTCTAATGATCCGAAGCCATATAACAGCTTCGGCAATGGTTCGGCGATGAGGGTATCATCAGCAGCATGGCTTTATAATATGCTGGAGGATGTGGAAATGTATGCGGCACTGAGTGCTGAAGTCACACATAATCATCCTGAAGGGATAAAAGGAGCTCAGGCGACAGCTGCTGCTGTATTCATGGCAAGATCCGGCAATACCAAAGAGGAGATAAAAGCATACATAGAAGAAGTGTACGGATATGATCTCAGCAGAAAATGCGATGAAATAAGGCCTTCATATCATCATGTGGAATCATGCCAGGAAACTGTCCCTGAAGCCATAGCAGCTTTTCTTGAAGGGGCAGATTTTGAAGATGTAATCCGCACAGCTGTTTCCCTGGGAGGAGACAGTGATACCCTGGCGGCGATAGCGGGAAGTATCGCAGAAGGCTTTTATGGAGTTCCCCAGAAGCTAAAGCGTGCAGCAGTATCAATGCTGGATGAGGAGCTTATTGGAATTTACAGACGATTTGAAGCAGCCATTGCTGATGAAGCGGCACAGGCAGAAGAAAAAGCAAACTGCAGATTATAGCCTCCTGTGATGCCATCGATATCCACAGCTTCCCCGATAGCATAAATATCAGGCAGTTCTCTGAAACTCATGGACGAAGTTTCGAGCTGAGAAATGTCAATGCCGCCGTTTGTAGCCATGGCTTTTTTAAACCCTGATACAGATGAAATTCTGAATGCCTCGCCTGTCAGCTGACCGGCGAGGTTTTTTAAGGCATTGCCGTGACGGGATACAATGCTCTGACAGAACCGCTTCGGGATTGTGAATTCGGATGCCAGAATATTTGAAAGGTCTGCCCCTGATCCGTTACAGGCTTTTTTCAGCATTGAGAGGACCTGTTCATAGTTCAGCGGATGGAGGTAATTGATTTTAAGTGTATCACCTTTTGATGCATATTTTGAGATATTAAGTATTCCAGGACCGGACAGATCATTATGAGTGAATAAAACCGGGCCATCATTCTGGATTGTTCTGCTGCCGTTATGCCATATGGAAACAAGAGCATTCTCAAAAGAAATGCCCGAAAGCTCGCTGTATGGATACTCCTCAACCTGAACTGAGGATAGAGCTGGTTTCAGCCCGGTTATTCTGATGCCAAGGTCGTGGGAAAGAACCTTGAATAACGAACCGTCTGAGCCGGTTGACGGATATGAGCAGCCGCCGCTGGCGATGATGATGATTTTTGCCATATATGAACTGCTGCCGGTGCTGATGCACCATGTGGAATCCGAACGGGTGATACCGGTAACCGGAGAACTGTATCGGATCGTGAATCCGTTTGATGCAGTTTTTTTCATAAGCAGATTGAGAATATCGTGGGCATCCATTGAAGCAGGAAACACTTTGCCGTCATCACGGGTGATGGTATTTATGCCGTTACTTTCCAGGAATTCAATAAGAACGTTATTATTATATTTATACAGGCAGCTTCTGATTCTGCCGCCGTTTTTCCCGTAGCATTTAATGAAATCCTTTATAGATCCGGCATGAGTTATGTTGCACTGACCGCTGCCGCTCATAAGCAGCTTAGTGCCTGCATGTTCAGTTTTTTCCAGAATGAGCCCTTTTATGGGGTGTTCCATAGCAGCAGCGCACATAAGACCTGAAGCTCCTGCGCCGATAATGATGCAGTCATAAAGCATGTGAAAATCCTCACTTTGTATATATTCAAGGTATATTATAGATGGGTTGAAGTATCAGGGTCAAGAAGAGAAGGATATAATATTTAATAGTGAAACCGGCTCTGAAATGAGATATACTTATTACAGTTCATAAAATATATAATAATACGATTATACGATTGTCCGGAAGTCAAAGAAAACCGGGCGAAAATGATGGAGGATGACATTGAAGAAAGATATACCTGGCACGCTTAAACGTGCGGACAGGTTTCCGGTGATACTGATTGGAGAAGGCGTTCTGGTTGGAATCGTGGCAGGCATCGTCGTTCTGATTTACAGAATAGCTCTGGAGTATGCAGGAAGGTGGCTTCAGATAATACTTGAGTTTGCTGAACGGAGCCCGTTATACATTGCAGGATGGTTTGCGATACTGGCATTGATGGCTGTAGCAGTATCCGGTCTTGTGAAATACGAGTCTATGATTTCGGGAAGCGGTATACCTCAGCTCAAGGGAGAGATGATCGGCAGGATCGATCAGAAATGGTACAGAATAATACTGGCCAAGTTTGCCGGCGGGTTTTTGTGTATGTTCGGAGGACTCGCACTGGGGAGAGAAGGCCCGTCGATACAGATAGGCGCGATGGCAGGTAAAGGAATATCGAAATGGCTTGACAGAGGAAAAACAGAAGAAAAGTTTCTGCTGACATGCGGTGCCAGTGCAGGGCTTGCGGCAGCCTTTCATGCACCTCTTGCCGGAGTGCTTTTTTCTATGGAGGAAATACATAAGAATTTTTCTGCAGCAGTACTGCTTTCGGTGACCACAGCATCACTTACGGCGGACTGCCTCTGCACGCTGGTTCTGGGTGAAGCGTCAGTATTCCAGTTTGAAATCATTCACGAGCTTCCAATAAGCTATTACTGGATGGTTGTATTGCTTGGAGTGCTGCTCGGAGTGCTGGGAGCATTTTATAACTGGTTTACCCTTAAGGTGCAGGAACTTTACAACAGGTTCAGACATCTCGGGACAACAGGCAGAATCATGATACCGTTTATGTGCGCCGGAGTGCTTGGCTTCACAGCGCCGGAGCTTCTTGGCAGCGGTCACAGCCTGATCGAATTTCTGACTAATACTGATGTTGCTCTGGGAGCTGTACTGTTCATTCTGGCGGGAAGATTTGTTTTTTCTGCCGTAAGCTTCGGGTCAGGAGCGCCGGGAGGCATATTTTTCCCTCTGCTGGTGCTGGGCGGTTTTATCGGAGGTGTGTTCGCCACATCAGGGGTCGAGTATTTCGGTCTCAATCCAATATATATAAATAATTTCGTGCTGCTGGCAATGGCGGGATATTTCTCAGCAATTGTCAGAGCACCGCTGACGGGTATAGTGCTGATTTTTGAGATGACAGGAAATCTTAATCATATGCTGTCACTTTCCATAGTATCAATAGTGGCATATATCGTCGCATCACTGCTGAAGTCAAAACCGATTTATGAAAGTCTTCTTGACAGGCTGCTGGCAAGACAGACTGCAGGCCGCTGCGATGATCCGCAGAATAATATCAGAGAAAAAATCCTGGCAAATTTTGTAATAGCACACGGTTCGCAACCGGATGGCAGAAGTATCAGAGACGTCGAATGGCCGGACAATTGTCTGCTGGTATCGGTACAGAGAGGTGAGAATGAGCTTATTCCTAAAGGGAAGACAAAGCTGCAGGCAGGGGATGTTATTGTAATAATGATGGATGAGCGTGACACAGCATATGTATATGAGAAGATGGGAAAACTGTGTGAGATGTAAAGAAAGCTGACATAATTAAGAAGAAAAACAGATGTTTATGAATATCAGAGAAACGATAACAGAAGAAATCATAGAATATGTGAAAAGAGAATGTGCTTCGTGCACTTTGCATGAACTGTGGGGTGAACCTATAGTAGGTTTTGCCGATGCGGAGCATCCGTATATAATGAAACTGAAGAAAACAGTACATCCGGAGCACCAGATGCCTCGTGATGTGATTTCGGGTGCACGCATTGTGATAGCATATTTCATACCTTTCAATAAATGGATGCCTGACACGAATAAGGCAGGGACTATGGCATCTCCTGAATGGGCAGAAGGATATGAACTGACCAATGCCATGTTCGGCAGACTGAATCAGCATATAATAGATACAGTAAGGCAGCTGGGCTATAAAGCGGCAACAGCGTCTCAGGCAGGTGTATTTTATAGGGATGAAGTTATAAGTCACTGGTCATTCAGGCATTTCGCTTATGCTGCAGGACTGGGCACCTTCGGGCTTAATAACATGCTTATCACAGAGAAGGGTTGTGCAGGAAGGTGTAATACTGTAGTGACAGATCTGGAGGTTGAGCCTGACAGTCCTCAGAAGGAGGAGGCATGCCTTTATAAAAGAAACGGAACATGCGGAGCATGTGTATCTGCATGTCCATCGGGAGCATTGACCACAAAAGGCTTTGACAGATATTTGTGCTATGAGCAGTGCCTTAAAAATGCTGCAGTGTATGACAGCTTTGGAAGCTCTTATACCGATGGTACAGAAAATATCGGTTCGGAAGTATGCGGCAAATGTGTGACAGGTATGCCGTGTACTTTCAGAAGACCATAATAAGTATAAATCGTGAGATAAGAAGGAGGAAGTTATGTTAGAAGGATATGACAAAGTTTCGTTTCTGAATCTTCCTACACCGTTGGATTATCTGCCGCGGATTTCAAAGGAACTGGGTGTTGAGTTCTATCTGAAACGTGATGATCTGACAGGCATTGGTGCAGGTGGGAATAAGCTGAGAAAGCTGGAATATCTTCTGAAGGATGCGCTTGATAAGAATGCTGACAGACTTCTGACTGTTGGCGGTGTACAGACAAATCATGGCAGGCTCACTGCGGCAGTTGCAGCTAAGTACGGGCTGAAATGCACGATTGCATGCATTGGAAGTGAACCGGGTGAGCTGTCGGCAAATCTTCTTCTGGACAGGATAATGGGAAGTGATGTTGTGATCAGAAAAAGTGACGGAACCGATGAAGATGAGCAGCTTGACAGACTGGCAGGAGAACTTATTGCTGAATATGAGGCAAAAGGTGAAAAAGTATATTATATTCCTCTTGGAGGATCCAATGAAACAGGTATGCTGGGGTATTATGAATGTGCACTGGAGCTGATACAACAGTCTGAAGCTGCAGGCATTGATGATGCCCGACTGTTTTCAGCAGTTGGAAGCTTCGGTACATATCTTGGATTGTACTGCGGCCTCAATAATGAGGGAGCATCGTTAAGATACACAGGAATAGCCATAATGCCGTTTGATGAGAAAGATATGGAACACTTGTATGAATACTTTAATAGGGTAAAAACTAATATGAAGCTTGATATTGATGCCGGCAGGAATCCATTTGATATCGAGATGGGGTATACACGTGGAGGATACAACAATCCGTGTGAAGAAGTACGTGAGGCTATTTATATTATGGCGCGGAGTGAAGGCATAATCCTTGATCCGTGTTATACAGGAAAGTGCTTTGCAGGTATAGTTGACATGATAAGACAAGGCAGAATAAAGCAGGGAGAAAAAGTGATTATGATTCACACTGGCGGGATGCCTGGAATATATACGAAGCATCATCGTCTTGAATTTGAGAGGGAACTCAGTGATGGAGTAATAATAAGATAGTTTTTCGGCCTTAAGGATAATATATATGAATTGACGGCAATAAACTGTATAGAGACCTGAGAACGGAGGGATAGAGTGAAATTAAAAGAATTATGCAGAGATTTTGCATATGATCTGATGCAGGGGGATATCAATGCAGAGATAAATGATATATGCTGCAATTCAGGAGAAATATCAGAAGGGGACGTGTTCATATGCATTATGGGCACGAATTATGACGGACATGATTATATAAAAGAAGCCGCTGCAAGAGGTGCAGCGGCTGTTTTGCTTGAAAAAGAAGGTTATGCAGCAGATCTTGCCGATAAACTCACAGTAATAAAAACAGATTCCTGCAGATATGCGATGGCTATGATGTCAGCAGCATATTTCGGATATCCTGCAAGAAGGATGACCACTATCGGGATAACAGGAACAAAAGGCAAGACAACTACAGCTCATATAATACGAAAGATACTCGAATCGGACGGCAGAAAAACCGGACTGATCGGTACAACAGGTGTAATGATCGGGGATATAGAATATCCACAGATAAATACAACTCCGGAATCATATGAAATTCACAGGGCTATGGCAGAAATGGCCGAAAAAGGCTGCAGCTGTGTGGTAATGGAAGTATCGTCGCAGGGTATCAAGCTGGATCGAACAGCAGGGATATTTTTTGATTACGGAATATATCTGAATATATCACAAGATCATATCGGTCCTGGTGAACATAAAGATTTCGCGGAATATCTTGAATGCAAGAGCAGATTGTTCACACAGTGCAGGACCGGAATAGTGAATATTGATGACAGGAATGTGGGCAATATTATGGCAGCCGCTGACTGCAGAACAGTAACTTTCGGCACTGACAGGAAAGCAGAGCTGCATTTCACTGAAACTGAACCTTTCAGAACAGCTGATATACTGGGTATGAAATTCAAAGCATTATGGAAATTACATAAACACGTGTATCATGAATATGCAATCAATTCCCCGGGCGAATTTTCTGTTTATGATGCGGCAGCAGCTATGGCTGTATGCCTGCATATAGGAGTTTCAGAGAACATTATAGGATCTGCATTGAAGGAAATTCATGTAAAAGGGCGTACTGAACTGATAAATATATCAGAAGATTTTTATGTGATAATAGATTTTGCTCATAATAAAGTCAGTATGGAAAATGTGCTCACCACATTGCGCAGATACCTTGACGGAAGACTGATTTGTATTTTCGGAGCAGGCGGAGACAGATCAGAAGAGAGGAGATATGGTATGGGAGAAGCCGCGGGGAAGCTGGCTGATCTGTGTATCCTGACAGAAGATAATCCACGCAGTGAGAAAGTATCCGATATAAATTCTGATATTATAACGGGTATCAGGAGTTCCGGTGGCAGATATATAGAAATAGACGACAGGAAAGAGGCGATACTCTTCGGAATAAACATTGCAGGAAAAGGAGATATTGTAGCAGTTCTCGGTAAAGGGCATGAAACATATATCGAGAGAAACGGTATAAAAGAATACTATTCCGATCATGAATCAGTGCGTCAGGCCGCAGAAGCATTAAAAACACTTTAGTGATATTTAGAAGATACCATAAAATATACACGAAGTATTATTAAAATAATGTCACAAAACCTATCGGGGGATTGTTATATATATGTATGTTGAAGTATGGTATAATCTACTGAAATAGTAAAGGTATACTGTGAATGTGAAAGAGAGGATGCGGCGCGGTGATACAGCTTAAAAATGTTTCGAAGTATTATTACAGCAAAGGAATGATCGCCAGCGGTATTTCCAAAGTAAATCTGACTCTGGATACAGGAGAGTTTGTTGTTATCACTGGTGAATCAGGAAGCGGGAAGAGCACTCTGCTCAATGTGATTTCGGGACTTGATTCATATGAAGACGGCGAGATGTACATAAATGGTGAGGAGACAAGTCACTATCTGGCAGCAGATTTTGAGGAATACCGGAAAAGGTATATAGGTAATATTTTTCAGAATTTTAATCTGGTCAACAGCTATACAGTTTATCAGAATGTTGAGCTTATTCTGCTTATAAATGGTTACAGAAGAGCTGAGATAAAAAGGCGGATAGAGGATATACTGGAACGCGTGGGATTGTCGGAGTTCGCATCCACCAAAGTGTCAAAGCTTTCAGGAGGACAGAAGCAGCGTGTATCTATTGCCAGAGCTCTGGCGAAGGATACTGAGATAATCGTTGCCGATGAACCTACCGGAAATCTGGACAGCGAATCGGCAGAGGGTATAGCTAAACTGCTCAGCGAGATATCCAGAGATAAACTGGTTATCGTGGTTACTCATAATTTTGATCAGTTTAAACCCTATGCAACACGAAGAATCAAAATGCATGACGGCAGGATTGCGGAAGATGACGGAGACAGAAAGCCGGCTTCTGATGCCCCTGTTGAGATAAAAGTAAGAGAAGCAGGCAGATCGGAGATTGTCACAGGGAATATATCCGGAATGAGCAGAATAAGGCTTGGAATCCGGAATACGTTCAATATCATGCATAAATTTCTGCTGCTTTTAATGGTGTTTGTTTTTGTAGTGATTGCTGTAACTTCGGAATATACCACGTTTAATTATCAGAAAGAGGAAATGGATAAGCTGGGCTGGAATGACTATTTCTGGAACTACAGTGAGAACAGAATTGTTCTTAAGAAAAGCGATGGCTCTCAGTTCAGGGATGCTGACTATAAGGCAATCAGCAATGTAAAAAATATTAAATCCACGGCACCTAATGATATTCTACTGGACAGATCCATTTATTTAGAAGACGATAATATATCGTATGAGGCTTATCCGAGAACGGCTGAGGAATTTGACGGCAAACTGGTAATGGGGAGAATGCCGCAGACGCGTAATGAAGTGATACTTACCGGCTATAAAGACGATTATTATTTCTCAGAACAGGTGATGTCTGATATTATCAACAAGGAATACACAATATATTTTGATGACGGCAGAGAGACAAAGGTCAGAATTGTAGGTCTGGCATATAAGGATACTGAAGAAAACGGATATATGTATTCAGGCGATATATATATGACATCCGATATGGTCAGAGAGCTTCGCAAGGGGGTCTATAATGCAGCAAGCAGTATAAGCATCACAATCAACGGCAAGACCCAGAGCGGAGAAACAGGATATTATAGTATCGCTGTCAATAAGAACGTGGATGAAGGAGAGGCCTGCGTCCCGGAGGATGTAAACAATTACTTCAGTAATGGCCGAGCCCAGGGGGAAGATATAAAAATCACAGCCAGAAACATTTTTTATAAAAAATCTGTGACACTGGATATGGCGGATATTTATACAGATAAGAATTTTGAATCACTGACCGGCTACAAGGATTTTGAAAGCCATTACGGCACGATTTTCATAAGCCAGAAGGATTATGATGCGCTGTTCAGGAAAGGGAATTATCAGGTCAGTGTATATGTCAGCGATGTCAGGATGATGGATCAGACTCTAGCCGCCCTTGAAAACATGGGATATGTTACATTGCCTCTAAAGGATATGCTGGTTAACGGGGCAGATGGGATTACAGAGATTATACAGGTTCCGATAGCAGTGATAATAGTACTGGCACTGTTCTTCATCGCATATTTTGTCATCAGACTGATACTGAAATCCAGAGCGGGATATTTCAGCATTCTCAGGATGCTGGGACTTGCCAGAAAAAATATCAGGAGAATAATGGATATTGAGATGGTTACTGTGACAAACATAGCATACCTTATTTTCCTGGGGCTTGTTGTTATGGTAAAAGAGCATGTGGTGCATGGCAGATATGTCAATTATATCGATACTATGATTGAGTATATGAATATTTCCGATTATGTTGTTCTGTATATTGTTCTGATAGTAATGGCACTGCTGATTTCAGGCAAGTTTGCAAGGAGTTTGTTTAAGAAAACAGCTCTGGGCAGCTTCAGAGAGGAGGATTGATCATGGTCAGGCTTGAGAAAGTAAACAAATATTTCAACAGAAGAAAAAAGAATGAGATCCATGTTATTAACAACACCTCTCTGGAACTGGAGAACAAGGGACTTGTGGCACTGCTGGGACCAAGCGGATGCGGTAAGACCACACTGCTTAATGTGATAGGAGGACTGGATAAGGTCAATAAAGGCCGGGTGTATGTCAACGGCCAGAAAATCACAGGACGACGAGCAGGTAAAATCGACAGCATAAGGAATCTCAATATAGGGTATATTTTTCAGAATTACAATCTTGTAGACAATATGACCGTGTTTGACAATGTGGCAATTGCACTGAAAATGGTAGGTGTCCGGGATAAGAAAGAGATAGAGGAAAAAGTCAACTATGTTCTTGAGAAAGTAGGTATGTACAGGTATCGGAACAGATATGCCGACATGCTTTCGGGTGGTGAAAGACAGCGGGTAGGTATAGCCAGAGCTATAGTAAAAAACCCGGCAGTTGTAATCGCAGATGAACCGACCGGAAATCTGGACAGCAGAAATACCCTCGAAGTAATGAATATTATCAAAGCCGTTTCCCAGGATAAGCTGGTAATACTGGTTACCCATGAAGAGGAGCTGGCGGAATTCTATGCATCAAGGATAATCAGAATAAAGGACGGTCAGGTGGTTTCTGACATGGTCAATAATCATGCCGGTGATCTGGACTATCGTATCGAGAACAAGATATATCTCAAGGATATCAGAGATCACAAACGGCTCAGGACTGCAAACTATAATATTGATTTTTACAATGAGAACAATGGTGAGGTCCATCTGGATATTGTGGTAAAAAACGGTAATATTTACATACAGGCGAAGAACCGGAATACAAGGCTTGAGGTTATTGATGACAATTCGGGAATAGAATTTATATATGATCATTATAAGCAGATCACAAAAGAAGAGTCGGCTGAGGGAAACTTTGACCTGGAGAAACTGTCCCATAAAGGTAAAAGAAAGTACAAGTCCATCCTCAATCCGTTCACTTTACTCAAAAAAGGATTCAGGACTGTATTTGAATATAATATTCTTAAAAAAATACTGCTGGCAGGATTTTTTATATCAGCAATGTTCATCACTTATTCAGTCAGCAATATTTATGGTGTGCTGAATATAACCGATGACGAATTTATTGAAGTGGATAAATCATATATAACTGTAGTGGGGAAGAAGATTGATGTGG
>JALEQY010000048.1 GCA_022763735.1 Clostridiales bacterium | reverse complement strand
TTATTTCGGAGATAAGATGTCACCTTTATCAGATACTACAAATCTGGCTCCTGCAGTAGCAGGTTCCAACCTGTTTGATCACATCAAACACATGATCTGGACTACAGGTCCTTCACTTTGTATTGCACTTATCGTTTATCTCATTCTAGGTTTCTTCGGAGATCATTCAGGTAATGCTGACACAGCAACTATCGATGCTATTCTCGGATTTATAACCGATAACTTCACCGTTGGCATCCTGTATCTTATCCCACCTGTATTCGTAATCGTAGCAGTTGCTCTGAAGCTCCCTGCACTGCCTTCACTTATCGGCGGCGTTGTGCTTGGAATCCCATTTATGGCTATGCAGACTGCTCATACAGGTCTTACTCTGAAATCTGTTCCTTCAATCCTCAACTATGGATATGAAGCTGCTGTTCCAGAAAATGCAACAGGCGTTATTCAGGAAGTAGGCAGTCTCCTTTCAAATGGTGGTATGCAGGGTATGATGTGGACAATTTCACTGATCATGTGTGCTATGGTATTCGGCGGTATCGTTGACTGCACCGGCATCATGGGAAGCATCGCAGCCGCACTGCTGAAGCTTGCCAGAGGAACAAGAGGCGGTCTGGTTGTAGTAACAGTATTCTCATGCATTCTGGTAAATGCACTCTGTTCCGACCAGTATCTGTCAATCATTCTTCCTGGAAGAATGTACAAAGAAGCCTGGGAAGACAGAAAGCTCAAGCCGAAGAACCTGTCAAGATGTCTGGAGGACTCCGGTACTATTACTTCAAACTTCATTCCTTGGAACACATGTGGAGCTACAATGAGCAGCTTCCTGAAGTGCCCTCAGTGGGGTGCAGGTGGATATGCACCGTTTGCAATCCTTAACTGGCTGAATCCTCTAGTGTCCATGTTCTACGGATTCACAGGGATATCTATGGAAGAAATGACGGATGATGAATACAAGAAGGTTCTCGAAGCGAGAGAAGCAGAAAAAGAAGCTGCTCTCAAATCCATGGAAGCTTAACGGTTCGGTAAAGCTACATAAACCAATAAACACCTAAAAACGGTATGCAGCAGCATACCGTTTTTCTTAAGTAAGGGTCACACCTGCTGTTATAACTCTTTTTAAAAACACTGATAATGCGTTACTGTTAAATCACATTTGAAACAAGGAGGTTTTCATGTCATTTAAAAGCAATGGTAAAAAACGGGATTTTAAGAAAATACTCAGTGCTGTAATGTGCTTCATCATTGCCCTGATGTTTTTTGGGTCGTTAATAAAATACGATTTTTCTGTCGGAAGACTTGTGTTCGGCATCATCTGTCTCTATTTCGCTTCTGCTTTTTTCAGATCCTCGAATGAATACTGAAATTCCGTTCTCTTATGATTTCTGAACGCGTCTTCACACAGGCAAAGAATTTCCGGCAACAGAACTTTTTTGCCTGTTTTTTATTGCACTTTCCCGGATGCATACGCTTAAGCCCGATGTTTTCAGGCTTTTAAAAACTTTTCATTCTGGCATGATTTATGCATTGTCTATCAGTGCAAATAATAATTCCTCAAATAATAATAATTGAACATGTAAACAGACAACGGCCAGCAGATTATATCTAACCTATTTTCTGCCGGCCGTTTGTCTGTTATTCTTTTTTCATTTCATCCTGAAGGAGCCGAGAAAGTTCTGCAAGGCGTTTCCTGTCCATAGGATCCACACCTTCAAGCCTGTATTTCATGTTAAGCTTCTCGTATTTTTCAAGAGCCATTACATGGTATCCCAGAAGCTCAACATTATATACATTTCTCATATGTTCCCTGACGAAGGTCGCAAGCGCTTTTATATTATCTGCAGTATCGTTTATTCCTGGAACTATCACCTGCCTCACCCATATCGGAGTATTGTGCTTATTGGCAAGCTCTATCACCCTGAGCAGAGTATCCTGACTGCATCCGCTTATATATTCAAACTGCTGTGCATCACTGTGCTTGACATCCATCAGCAGCATCTCGCATTCCCTGATAATGTCTTCAGTATATTTGTCGATATATGTGGCACTCGTATCTATTACAGAACCTATTCCGTTTTCATTCAGCAATCTGACAGCAGCAAGCAGGAATTCGCCCTGCATCAGCGGTTCGCCTCCTGAGAAAGTAACACCTCCATCCTTGCCGTAATACGGTATGGATCTCTTCGCGGTGTGAAGCACCTCCTCAAGCCTGATATCATCGCCCTCGTCCACTTTCCATGTATCAGGATTATGGCAGTACAGGCATCTGGCAGGACATCCCTGCAGGAAAAAAATCGTTCTGATTCCCGGGCCGTCAACTGCTCCGAAAGTTTCAATTGAATGAAGTTTACCTATAGTCATATACTGATCTCCCTGTTGTATGAATTCTTATATATTTATAGCACAGACCGGCTGAAACAGCAACAGAAACGGCATGACCGAAATCATGCCGTTTCCAAGCAAGTGTTAGAATTTATATTTTTTCATGGAAAGTTCTCATGATAACTTCTTTCTGATGATCCCTGGAAAGGGAATTGAACCTTACTGCATAGCCTGAAACTCTGATAGTCAGGTTAGGATATTTCTCAGGGTGTTCATAAGCATCCATCAGCAGTTCTCTGTTAAGAACATTCACATTGAGATGGTGTGCCCCCTGCTTGAAGTAGCCTGTCATAAGACCGACAAGAGCATCCTTCTGCGCTTCTTTCGTCTTGCCGAGTGTGTCAGGTGTGATGCTGAAGGTATACGATACCCCGTCCTTGCAGTCTTCCCATTTAACCTTTGCAACGGAATTCAGTGAAGCAATTGCTCCGTGATCATCTCTGCAGTGCATAGGATTTGCTCCCGGTGCAAACGGTTCTCCGGCTCTCCTGCCGTCAGGAGTGTTGCCTGTCTTCTTGCCGTATACTACATTTGATGTAATGGTAAGTACTGACAATGTGTGTACTGCGTTTCTGTATGTAGGGTGCTTTCTAAGCTCTGCAATAGTGCCTTCAGCAAGCTCAACCGCAATACTGTCAACTCTGTCATCATCGTTGCCGTATTTAGGGAAATCCCCTTCGGTTCTGTAATCTACGATAATTCCGTTCTCGTCTCTGATAGGGTATACCTTGGCATACTTGATTGCACTGAAGGAATCGGCTGCTACCGAAAGTCCTGCAATACCGAAGGCCATCAGTCTCTTTACCTTACTGTCCAGAAATGCCATCTGGATTTTTTCGTAGTCATATTTATCATGCATGTAGTGGATAATATTCATGATATTTACATAGAGGCCGCACAGCCAGTCTCTGTATATGTTGAATCGTCTCATGGCATCATCGTAATCGATCGGACCATCGCCCTTGACCGGTTCCATCTGCGGTCCCAGATGCATGCCGGTTCTTTCGTCCACACCGCCATTGAGTGCCAGACACAAGATCTTGGCCAGATTATATCTTGCTCCGAAGAACTGCATCTGCTCGCCCATCTCTATAGCCGATACACAGCAGGCAATTGAATAGTCTTCTCCGTATGAAGGTCTCATGATATCATCATTCTCGTACTGGATGGAATCAGTGTCTATGGAAACCTGTGCACAGAATCTCTTGAAAGGTTCAGGCAGGTTTTCTGACCAGAGCACTGTCATGTTAGGTTCCGGTGAAGGTCCCAGATTGTAAAGCGTATTGAGCATTCTGTATGAGTTTTTGGTGACCTTTGTTCTGCCATCATCAGCCATTCCACCGATACCTTCTGTAATCCACATAGGGTCGCCGCCGAACAGTTCGTTGTATTCAGGGGTTCTGAGATGCCTTGCCACTCTTAACTTAAGTACAAAGTCATCGACCATTTCCTGGATTTCCTCTTCAGTGTAGGTTCCTCTCTCCAGGTCTCTTTCTGCATATACATCGATGAAGGTTGATGTTCTGCCGATTGACATTGCTGCACCGTTTTCTTCCTTGATAGCACCGAGATATGCGAAGTACAGCCACTGGATAGCTTCCTTTGTGTCCTTTGCAGGCTCCGAAATGTCATAGCCGTACATTGCGGCCATTTTCTTCAGTTCACCCAGCTCCACGATCTGTTTATGTATTTCTTCGGTAAGTCTTATGTTTTCTTCATCCATCGGCTGGTTGGCAAAGAATTCTCTGTCCTTTTTCTTCTCTGCGATCAGATGGTCGATTCCGTAGAGGGCAGCTCTTCTGTAGTCTCCGATGATTCTTCCTCTGCCGTATGCATCAGGGAGTCCTGTTATGAAGCCTGCATGTCTCACCTGCTTCATTTCTTCGGAGTATACACTGAAAACACCGTCATTGTGGGTAGTAACATATTTGAAGACCTCTTCCACGTCGTCTGCGATTTTCTCTCCGTAAGCTTCAGCAGACTGTCTTGCCATTCTGATTCCTCCGAAGGGGCAGATTCCTCTCTTGAGGGGTTCATCAGTCTGAAGCCCTACGATTATATCTCTGTCTTTGTCAATATATCCCGGGTCAAAAGCCGTTGCTGTCATGATTCTGCTGGCGTCAACCTTAAGAACACCGCCGTTTTCTCTTTCCTGTTTTATCAGTTCCTGAACCTTCTCCGAAACAATTCTGGTTCTTTCTGTAGGTCCTGCCAGGAAGCTTTCATCGCCTTCATACGGTTTGTAATTGAGCAAGATGAAATTGTCCACCTGGATATCCTCACACCACCAGCCTGTTTTAAAACCTTCCCACTGTTTAAACATGATCAACTTACCTCCTGTTCATTTTTGTGGAATATATTCTTACGGCATCCTGTGCACCGTGTTCTGTATCCTGTATACATAATACGACCGACATTCCCCTTTGTCAACACTCTTAAAATGTATTTTTTTCAGTACTCAAATGTACTGATTTCAATACTTTCAGCGATTTGCGCATATATTCTAATACGCAAAATAAGCACCTCCGTCCATACGATCACCGTGTGGATTTCGATGCTTAGTTTGATGTTTTCTTATATTTATTTGCGGTAGTGAACCTGTTTTTCTTCAAAATTCAATGCGTTTTCCTGCCGCTTATTTTTTGCATTATTCTGGAAAATCAGATATTTGTCCCCAGTATGCCACCGCAAAATCGTATACTTTTCACCTTTTCGGTCTTCCATCATTTCCGTTGTAACAGGATGCTCGGTGATCATAAGAGGTATGTTCCCGAAAAAAAACTTTTCAGCTTCGTGGGAGTACGCTCTGATCTCAACCCCCATCTCTTCAAACAGCATACGACTCTGACGATTATATACATTCAGACCATAGTCCCCGTACACCTTTACACCTGCTTCCTGAAAAGGTATTATCCACCCGGGATTCCCCAGCAGAATGCCGGTCCCTTTCACCTTGGATACGATGGCATCGAAATTGTCCTCGATATACCGGTCAAGAGCACCTTTGCTGATGTTGAGAACATATGGTATCACACTTACGCCGGATTCTTCCAGCTCCCGGCATTTCCTGCCGCTGAGGCTGTTTTCGTTCATGTAAAGTTCAATCGGTGCACACACCGCTTCATAGTCCGGCACCAGCTCTGCGGCATCGAGGGTCTCCAGAGTTTCGCTGCTGTATATATACAGCATAGGTCTGTTCGCAGCCTGCAGTCTCTCAAGTGTCAGTTCACCAAGCCCCTCATCCCTGAATATGCGCTTCAGAGTTTCATCGTCCGGTGAAACTCTGCCGGTCCGGGTCTTCAGCTGAAGCAGCTTCTCTATGGCTTCTCTGCGCATGCTGTTTATCACCGAAACAGGAAGAGCCGCTTCTGCATCGACATTAACATCTATAACTGCTGATTCAAAAGGCGTGTCGCCAAGCTTTTCAAGCTGGGCTCTCACCCTCTGCGGATCGAGCGGCCGGTTCACCGCTTTTTCCACCGGCGTTTCGCCGGTCACGGACACTTTGTGCCGGCTATCGGTTTCCGATACTGTCAGGCGGGGCGGCTTGTCCGGCACAGCTTCGAAGCTCATGGTTACGGGTATACTGACCTTTTCTCTGCCGGTCCAGGTGCTTTCTGCCTCCTTCAGCAGCCCTCTGTCCGTCACCTTGTAAACCTTGTCTCCTGCGCTCACGTGCCCTTTTATATCTCCGATACGCACGTTGCCATCGGGTAGCTTTTTCACGTATGACAGTACGTTTCCAGTGGTGGTTCTGCTGTGTATTTCAATGCCATCGCCTATCGACAATGAACCTTGGGGCTCAATATCCACAAGGGTACTGCCTTTTTTCACTTTACTGACCCGCCCTGCATATATGCCGAGATTCTTAGGGCTGTTTCCGGAGAGAAGTCCTGCCCCGGGATTGCCGTGCAGGTATCCGTCCATGAAGCCGCCACGGTTGAAAATCTGCTGCAGCCTGTGCATGTCATCGGCGTCCACTTTTACATATCCCTTGTCTTTGTACATGTCGAGATATTTCCTGTAAACAGCAGTAACGATTGCCACATAGTGTGGTGATTTGAGGCGTCCCTCGATTTTGAGGGAATCCACGCCGACTTCACACAGTGCCGGTATATCCTGAAGGGTGCAGATATCCTTTGGGCTCAGCAGATAACGCTGTCTGCCTCTGTCATCTTTGTAAAGCAGCCTGCAGGGCTGGGCACAGAGTCCTCTGTTGCCGCTCCTGCCGTTGATACCTCCCAGCATCCTGCTCATCTGACACTGGCCGGAATAGCATATGCAAAGGGCCCCGTGAACGAACACCTCCACTTCGCATGGAGTTTCGCCTCTGTGGAATTCTGACGTCAGGTTTTTTATTTCCTGTAAAGTAAGTTCTCTGGCGGGCACGACTCTGCTGAAGCCCAGCTTTCTGACAAATCCAGCCGCCTGTCCGTTGTATATCGT
>JALEQY010000108.1 GCA_022763735.1 Clostridiales bacterium | reverse complement strand
CACCTCTGATTGTAATAAGATCTGCGGCACCAGGGCCTGCTCCCACGAAATGTATCATTCTTTCTCCTCCTGTCTGACGATAACAACTGCAAAATATCCTGCAGCATCCTCCGGATTATAATCTGCTATATCCTTGTATATTCTCTGATTCTCAAGACCGCAGTTGCAGACCATACAGGCCTTGAGTCTCCGTGCTTTGATTTTTTGTATTACGGCATCTATCTGTCTACCGGATTTCATTATTATTTTCGTCCCCGGCAACTCCAGTGCTTCGTCCATATCACTTCCCGCTGAGATCACCGATAACCTGTCATCGCCTTCAACCAGCGAAATATTTGCTTCCGCAGCTGACGCGCAGAAGGATGTAACACCGGGAATCATGCGCGTTTCATAGCCTCTTGCTTCAAGGATTTCCCCAATATATACTGCTGTACTGAATATGGAAACATCCCCGATATTGACCATGGCCACATCTCTGCCTTCATCCATGTATTTCTGAAGTATGTCTGCAATACCATCCCGAGACTGTCTGAGAACATCCGGATCTCTGCTCATGGTGAATCTCACCTTCACAATTTCTTTCCGGCTGAAGTCAACAACCTTCTCTGCAATATCCAGTGCCATTGTCTGTCCTGAGCTCGTCTGAGGAACTGCTATGACGGGAGCTTCCTCCAATATTCTGACCGCCTTCAGTGTCATGTTCTCCGGATCTCCCGCACCTACACTCACGCTGTAATATTTCCCACGTTCCATTTTCTTATCAACACTCCCGCTTCATCAGTTTCACCAAGTCTTCCGTACACATTTGAGAAGGTTACCGCACCAATCAGTATTTCCTCACCTGCACGTCTCTGTATATTTGCCTGCACTGCCTTCAGCACAGAACCCATTATCTCTTCTCTCAATCCCGCTTTATCCAGAATCTCAAGACAGCCGTCTGTCGTAGCAGCCTCCATCAAAGCCTTGCATACACTCTGTTCTGCCCCGGCAACTGCACTGTGGGAGCAGAAAACCTCTTTTCTGCAGTCGGCATATCTGGAATGAGTCATCATAACTCCTGCCGCAACCTTCACAAGCTTGCCAATATGAGAAATCACCAGTATTTCTCTGAAGCCCATCGATACGGCAATATCAATAGCTTCTCCCAGAAAGTTTGATATCCTTATGACGGGAATACCTCCGGTATCCATTCCAATGCTGTTTATGTAATCGTTACCGTAGTTTCCCGGTGTCAGTATGACCCTGTCACCGGTTTCTGCGGCCTGCTTGATTTCCACTTCTATTGTATCTATCAGAGCCTGATTGCTCATTGGCTCTACGATCCCTGTCGTTCCGAGTATCGAAATGCCACCTTCAATTCCCAGCATAGGATTAAATGTTTTTTTCGCAATGCTGTTTCCTCCAGGAACATACACAGTAATCTTAATCCCCTTACCGCATCCATGCTTATCAATGATTTTTTCGACGGATTCTCTGATCATATTTCTCGGAACAGTGTTGATTGCCGCATTACCGGGAGGTTGATCAAGACCGGGCTTTGTCACTCTGCCTACCCCCTCGCCGCCATCGATAAACACTCCGGATTGCATGCAAAATTCAGCACGTGCATAGATTCTCAGTCCATGAGTTATATCTGCATCGTCACCGCCATCCTTCGTAACTGCACACCACGCAGAGTTCTCATCCATGCCGAAGTCCTCCGGCTCTACAGTGACATCAATACCCTTGCCCGTCATTATCGACAGGTGTTCCGGCATTCTGCCTGTAATCAGAAGCTCGCTGGCACCTGCTGATGCCAGTGCTGCACATGTTCCTGAGGTATACCCCAGCCTCAACATTTTCTGACCATTTCTGATATAATGTTCAAATGCCATCCCTAATTCCTCTCAGCAATAATCTGATCAATAGTTTTCACTTTACCGCTGTCCTCGGCAAGCTTGATTATTTCATTCATCCTGCTGTTGCAGCTTCCAATATCCACACCCGGAATCACTATGCTGCTGCAGTTTTCCACGGCAGATTTTACCCTGTTGAAGGTATCATCGCTGATTTCTTCAAACGGTTTTTCGGTAATAACATCTGCTGCCATTATTCTTGCCAGCTCATAATCCAGGTCGTTGGTATACACCACTGCTGCTGTAAAAGGAACACATATCCTCTGCAGCTGGCGATATACAGCTATTCCCCTTCCCGATGATGAAAGCACAAGAGTTTCAGGTTCTCCGACCGGTCCCGGAAGCTCAATGCTTCCGAAGGTAGTGTCAAAATACCCTTTGTCCATATCATAAAGTGTCTGTATTGTTTTTTCATTGAATATTTCATCCGGCTCACCGTATCTGAAGATAGTTTCGCCTTTTACACATACTATTTTATCGGATATTTTCTGAGCCAGATCGATTTCATGCAGCGACATTACCACTGTAATTCCTTTTTCCCGTGTCATCCTCCTCAAGATATGAAGAAGATCCAGCTTATGCTTGATATCGAGAAATGAAGTAGGCTCATCAAGTATCATTACATCAGGATCCTGACATATCGCTCTTGCCAGCATTACTCTCTGACGCTGCCCATCACTGATAGCACTGAAATCGCAATGGCCTACCTCAGTAGCATTTACGGCTTCCATTGCTTCCTCGACCATCCTCTCATCCTCAGCTGTAAGAAAACCAAGCTTTCCTGTATATGGATATCTTCCTGTAGCTACAATATCATAGCATGTCATCAGCTCAGGCTTCAGTCTTTCTGTGAGCATCACCGCCATCCTGGATGACAGTTCCTTGAATGAGAGCTCTCCCAGATTTTCACCGTCAAACATGACGTCGCCCTTTATCAGCTTGAGCTGTCTGGTAATACTCTTGAGAATAGTCGACTTGCCCGAGCCGTTAGGTCCTATCAGAGTCAGTATCTCTCCCGGTCTGATGTCCAGTGCTATATCACGTATCAGCGGTTTGCCGTTGTATCCCACCGATACATTTTCCATATGAAAGCCCTTTGTATTTACTGTCATTTTCAGATGCCTCTCTTTTGCTTTCTTATCATCATGAATATTACAATCGGGGCGCCGAACATTGAGGTTACAGTACTTATGCTAAGCTCAACCGGTGCGAACATCGTTCTGGCAATAAGGTCGCAGAACATTACGAATACTGCACCCCCGAAAAGTACACCGGGGATTACGATTATAGGCCTCGAAGTCCCAAGTCCCTGTTTTACAAGAAACGGAACGGCAATCCCTACGAAGGATATCGGTCCTGCAAAGGCTGTTACGCATCCGGAAAGTGCACTTGAAAGAACTATAAGCGCAACCTTGAAGAACTTAATGTTAACGCCCATGCTCTGAGCATATGCTTCGCCCAACTGAAATGCTCCGATAGGCTTTGACATCATCATTGTCAATACAATCGCAACTCCGCAGAATACCAGTGCCACCCAGAAATTGCTCCAGCTGGTACCCGAAAAGCTGCCCTGAGTCCATCCGTGAAGATTAACTATGTCCGAATCCTGAGCAAAGTTCACAATAAAATCCGTCACTGCCGAGCAGATGTATCCTATCATGATACCTGCAACCAGCAGTGTGGCCATATGGTTGATTCTTCTGGAAACCAGAAGAATGAATCCCGTTGAAATCAGAGCTCCGATGAAGGCTGCCGCTATAAGAACGTATGATGATGCATATGACAGGTTCGATGCAAACACGATCATCGTCAAGGCTACAACCATCTTGGCTCCGGATGATATTCCAAGCACAAAAGGCCCTGCAATAGGGTTGTTGAAAAAGGTCTGCAGCAGGAAGCCCGCCAGAGACAGGGCTCCCCCCAGAACAGCTGCCATCAGAATCCTCGGCATTCTTATTGTCCATATTATATTGACGTCATCCTCCAGGCCTTGTCCTGTAAAAAGCACGCCAAGTATCCGGTTTACAGGGATATGCACATTGCCTATGTTAATATTCAATATTGTAATCACTATGAAAGCGATGGCAAGGACAATGAAAACCATCGTATACCTTGCCCTCCTTCTGATATTTGCTGATTTGAAATCTTCATTCATAATTGCTGATATTATTTAAGTTTGGTTATAAACCCGTTTTCAGGTTCTTCATCTGCTATAATTTTACCAATATCCATTATCATGTCGGCTGCCAGATCTGTTCTCTGGTAAACAGCACTGCCGGTACACCAGCAGTTGCCGTTTTTCACCGCCTTGAATTTCGACATTATTTCATTTTTGGCTTTGAGGTCTTCAAGAGATGCAACCGAGCTGTCAATACTTCCATTGTAGATAATGATATCTGCATCTTTAGCGGTCTTGTAGAACTGCTCAATGCTCATATCAATTGAAGACGCTCCGCTGTCATCTGTCAGATCAGTGAATACATACTCACCGCCGGCCATCTTTATCATCGCCGGAATATAGTCAGTGCTGCTTCTCACAACTGCTTTTCCGTCAGTTGAAATGTAGAAGTACGCTACAGTTTTCCCTGTTGCTTCGACATCTTCAAGAGCTGTTATGGCCTCAAGCTGTTTATTAAAGAAGGTTTCTGCCTCCTCTTCGTGTCCGGTCAGCACTCCATAAAGCTTTATCCATTCCGTTCTCCCCATTGGATTGGACTCGTAGCTGGAATAATCGATCAGAACAGGGATGTCCAGTGATTCAAGCATTTCCTTAACTTCCGGACTGTGCAGAATCATAGTTGATTCCACAGCCAGCTCGCAGTCCTCATTCATCAGGGTTTCATAATCAGGGGCATTGTATTTGCCTGCATAAATCACTTTGCCTGAATCGAGAGCAACCTTGACAGAATCAAACGTCCAGCCCTCTTTATCTACGGACACCATCCTGATGGAATCCATGGCATCCATAGCATCAAACAAAGCTACAGACGCAGTCGCTGCATCATAGATGTTTTCTACAGGTCCATTAAGCACCGTAATGCTTTCATCCAGTCCAGCAGGAACAGCTTTTCCTTCAGGTACTATCAGATACCTGCCGTCCGCCTTGATATCCACCACAGCATATCCATCTTCATAGTAGAACACGTTAAATTGTTCAGCGTATTTCAGTTCCATTGCAGAGCTGTATGTCAGACCGTCAATTTCCGGCGCCTGCGCATCAGAACCGGATGATGAGCTGCCGCCGCAGCCTGACAGTACCGCCAGCATTACAGCTGCCATTACCAGAACTGCTATGTAAGTAATATATCTACGACAAAGTTTTTTCATTACTTCACCTTTTCCTTGTACGCTTCAAATATACTGTCCGCCAGATCCTGTTCACCATAAAGCGCACCGTATACTTTGATCCATTCTTTTTTTGCCAGCCTGGATTCTTCATCATCGGAACGATCTATGATTACAGGGATATCCAGTGCTGTAAACTTCAGTTCTACGCTGTTGAGGAGCGTTTTCTTTGTTCTGTTCTCTGCCTCCAGTTCTTTCTTTCCTTTTGCAGTAAGATCCTTGGAGACAGCGTCAGGAAGTACTTCAGATGAAAGGATACACATGTTGATCTTATTCTTCACGATGCTTTTATAGTTGATACTTTCAAGTCCGTCATCAGCTTCATCTGTTAAATAATCAGTAAGCTTCATTTCTCTGAGCATTCCTGAAGCCTTTTCCGAAGCTGAGAATGTACTGTCTGCCGGCACTGTCACAACAACATAGTTTTTCTCCAGACCAGCAGGAATTTCTGCTCCTTCAGGAACAAGTAAATAGTTTATGATATTATTCTGATAAAGCTCCATCGTGATTTCATGCTGCGATTTTGCAATCAGGTTGCCGTCCTCATCATACTCGGCTTCACCATCATCTTTTCTGGTCTCAGTTGTCTTTTTGTAAAGTGCTGTGTCTTTAGTTGCATCAAGCTGCAGCAATACTATGCCATCATTATATCTGAACAGCCTGAAATACTCTGAATACTCAATATCGATCGTTGAATCATACTCCAGTCCCATTATTTCAGGTGCTTTGCTGCTGAGTTTCTCTGTCTCTGCTTCTGCTTTTGTATCATCAACAGTACCATCAGCTTTCACCGGCAATGAAATGAAAATGGAGTACCTTATCCAGTGAGGCTGTGACATTGCAATGGTTCTGCCGATAATTGTATTATTCGCATTCAGTCTTACAGGAATCACGAAGGTTGCAAGTCCGCCGCTGTTTGAGTTTGAATAAATTCTTCCGTTTGCTTTGAGCTGATCGTATTTAGTGCTTCCGAATTCTATAACACCAAATGCCTGCCCGTTCTTAACGATAACCTTAGTGCATCTGATATATGCCAGCCTTCCTGTACCTCCCGACCAGCTGAATCCTGAAGGTGTATAGGTTCCATCCTTAAGCTTTGTTGAATTGTCAACTGCAGATGTACCGCTTCCAGAATCGTCCTTCCATGACTTTGAAACGCTGGCAGTCTGTTTGCTGGTAGCTTTTTTGCCATCTGTTTCATCTTTTTTTCCGGAAGTATTCGGTTTGCCCGGTGTCACAGCTGTATCACTTTTGATCTTTACTGCACCTCTGGAATAGAATATGATCGTATGCTCGTACCACTTGTCATGACTCTTTGAATGAGCCGAAACTGTCAGTTTCTTATCAAGCTCTGAAACCGGCAGAGTATATGAATAATATCCATTTGATTCTGAATATCTGCAGAGCTTGCTCTTTGAAGCTTTCTCAGCCTGTGCGACTGTACCCATATAGAGATAATCATAACCCTGACCTGTCAGTGTTATTGTAGCCTCCATACCCTTTGACGTAACCTTCAGCACGCTCCATTTTATCCCATCTGAAGCAGTCACTATATAAAACATTCTGTTATCTGTATCAGACTTCACCTTGTATGTGCCCTTTGCCAGTTTCTGAGAAGAAGCAGGTTCTTCTGCAGGTTTTTCCTCTTCTGTATTGCCTGTATTACCTCCGGTTTCTCCGCTTCCTCCTGTTCCCTCAGTTATTTCTGAATCCGAAGAAAGCGTGATGTGTATCACATAACTGACATCATGGGGTTCACTCATTGCAATGGTCGTACCTACAATTGTCACATCCTTATTAACATCAACGGCTACGCCACTGAAGGTTGATGTTCCGGCAGCTGAATCCACTGTGCTCGTGTAAAATTCTCCGTTCACCTGAAGTTTTGTATATGAAGTGCTTGAAAATACAATTTCTGCCTTTGCATTTCCGTCATTTATGGTCACTTCAGGACATGTAATCTTAACTTTACCTGTTCCGCCGGAATAAGTGAATCCATCCGGCACATAAGTTCCATCCTCGATTGTATTATCTGATGGTTCCTCTGAAGCCTTGTTCTCAGATTTAGAGTCTGTGGAGACAGCCCTGCTCTTTAATTCTGTTTTTACAGAATCCGGTACTTCACTCTCCTGCATACTGTTTTCTGCCGTATTTTCCTCCGGAACCTCTGCCTCCGGCTCTGGTTCCTCAGGTACCGCTTCTTCCTCAACCGGTTCAAAAGCAGTTTCAGCCTGAACCTGTTCATTCTGCACACCTTCAATATCGCTGTCAGCAAAGGAAGGCGTTATCTGTACAACAACAAGACATAAGGATAACAATATTGAAAATGCTATACTTTTTTTACTTCTCAATTTCACTACCTCTTATCGTATTCTTTTAAAACAATCCGTTATTTAGCCTTGATCATGCGGATCGCACTGTCTTTTGCATAAACGGGGCTGCCGGAAATATTCTTGTAACCAACCACTTTGTAGTAGTATGTGCTGCCTTTCTTGTGACCCGTGATCGTAGCTGTGTTTGAAGTTGTCGTCTTTACAAGCTTGTAGGTTCCGTTCAGGCTTGTCGCTCTGTATACCTTATAGCCGGTAACCTTTGAATTCTTCGTCCATTTAACAGTAATCTTATGGGAGGATGAATATGCAGTTGCTTTAACACCGCTTACCTTTGTACCCATTACTGCGATCTTTGAATTCAGAGTGGTGACCTTTTTCTCTGCTGCCGTCTTCGCTGCTTCTGCTTCGTTGTATTTCTGAAGAAGATCATCATATGATGCCTGCAGACTTTCTATGTCAGAAACAAGCTTTGGGATATCCAGTGTTTTAACATATAATGCTGCGGTATCCTGTGGGCTGAAAGCTCTCGGATTTGAGAAATTAAAGGTTCTGTCATACCATCCCTTTACATAATTCGCACCATCTGTATCACCCTTGGCAATCGAATGTGTTGCTACACTGATATCAGTTCCCAAAGCTGAAACCGGTATTTCATATGTACAGATAGTAGATGTAATTTCTATACCTTCGTCTACGGTCGTTCTCTTTTCTTCAGTTCTGTAAATCCATTCCGACGGATCTGCCGCAGCTGCTTCTTCCTTTGTTCCAACAAATACCTTGTCATATCCATCTGAGTTAAGTCTGAAAATCGCTGTCATTTTACCGTCCTTAACCAGCAGATTGCAGGTATTGTTATCTTCTGCAAGAATCTTACACATTGAGGCAGGATCCGGTACATCTACTTTATATAAGCCATCTGCCGGCACTTCCGATGAAGCATCTGCATTTACAGATATACCTGATACAATCATCATCGCGCATACAATTGCACTTATTATTAATACACTTATTTTTCTATTCATTTCTATCACCACTTTCCTACATACAGCAGGTATCCACATTCAGATACCTGCTGCATCTCACATTCTGGTTTCAAGGTCTCGTTTAAAACTGTTATTTAGCTTTGATCACTCTGATAGCACTGGTCTTGGTATAAACAGTTTTTCCTGCAATCTTCTTATAACCGAATACTTTATAATAGTATGTCTTGCCCTTCTTATGGTTCTTGATCGTTGCTGTCTTTGAAGTTGTTGTCTTGACAAGCTTGTATGTTCCGTTCAGACTTGTCGCTCTGTATACTTTATATCCTGTTACCTTTGTATTTTTTGTCCATTTGAGTGTTATCTTGTGTGAAGTCTTGTAAGCAGTTGCCTTAACTCCTGTTACCTTTGTTGACATTACCGTCAGTTTAGCGTTAAGGTTCTTTACCTGCAGTTCAACCTGCGAACGTGCCTTTTTCTCCTGTTCCAGAGCTTTCTCTGCTGCGGCTTTTGCCTTTTCTGCTTCAGCCTTTGCTGCCTCTGCCTCGGCCAGCGCTGCTTCTGCTTCTGCCAGTGCAGTTTCATCAGCTTGGATCTTTTCTAAAGCAGCATCTCTCTCTGCTGCAATTTCTTCAGTGGTTTTAAATACATCCATAGCAGTATTTGCATGCTGAACATAAATCTTCTGAATAGCTGCTATTTCACCGAGTCCGTTAATCTGGCATTCCACTTTAAAACCTTCTGCCTCAAACATACTCTTCCATGAATCATCATCATCACCAGCCATGTCATTGTTGGCATGGTCTCCTGCCACTACCATGAGCGGCCTGAGAACAATTTTTGTATACCCTGCAGCTTTAACAACTGAAATAATGTTTTCAACCGATGTTGCTTCAGGCTCACCCTCTACTGTTCCCATATAGCAGTTATCATATCCCAGAGCTTCAAACTTCTGCTGCATCTGAGTATATCTCTTCTGGTTCTCATGTGAAGTACCGTGTCCCAGGAATACGAATGCAGTATTCTTGTCAGCAGCTGTAATGCCTGTATATCCTGCATCCTGAGCTGCTGCCTTAGCAACCGCTTTAGCAACAGAAGTTCTGTCTGCATCGGTATTAAGAAGCGGTGTTCCGTACGAAATTTCGATTTTATCAACGTACTTGTTAATAGCTTCTTTCAGTTCATCATATTCTGCTCCTGACATAAGATGTGTAGGCTGAACTACCATTTTCTTCACACCATTTGCTACAGCTCTTTCCATAGCCTGTTCAACATTATCTATTCTATATCCGTCTCTTGACTGGATATGGTTTATAATGATCTGAGCTGTGAAAGCTCTTCTGACAGAATAACCTGGATATGCATCAGCCAGAGCCTTTTCGATAGCTCCTATAGTTGCAGCTCTGTTGTCATTGAAGCTTGTGCCGAAGCTTACAACCAGCAGTTCCTTTTCTCCGATTCCATCCTTATTCAGAGGGTCATCCTTTGATGCATCTCCGGTATCAGCACCATAGTAATCGTATTCCTCTACGAGTGCCTGCTGTTCAGCTGAAAGTCCGTCCCAGCATGCCTTGGCAGCTGCACACATATCATCTGTATATTCATTTCTTGACTGAACATATATCTTCTCAATCATCTGGTCAACTACCGATGGTGAATCAAAAGTGATATAATGCTGCGCACTCCACGTATTCCACTCAGCAGCCTTGGTTTCATCTGTGTAAACACGATGTGTTGAGAACGGAATCTGCTTGCCCAGTTTATCGACATTTACATCAAATTTAAATGTTGAAGATCCATCTTCGTTCACAATAGCTTCAACCGCAGCTGCATCCTTCACCTCATCTGATTCAGTCTGTTCTACCAGTGCAATCTTATCATAGCACTTGACTGTAGAACCCTTTAACGGTATTGTGAACTCAACAGTCGCTGTTGCATTATCATTGACAGTAACTGATGAATTCTGCGGGGTGAACATTCCCAGTGTAGTTGTAACGTCTGCCTGCGGTTCTGTTTCATCCGCATAGGATAATGACATAATCGAACCTGTCATCGTTGCTGCCACTGCCAGTGCTGTTATAACACTCAGCAGTCTTCTGAATTTTTTCTTCATTGATTTCCTCCTCCTAAATGAAAAAACTCCATGCAGCTCCTGTAACAACAAAATCACCTGCCCGTCAGACGGTCAGGTGATGTCATTTTACTGTCGTGGCAATGATCTCATGCTATTAAAAACACTTAGCAAATCGACACTGCCTATAGACCTGCCTGTTACGGAAGCTATGCCTACCTTGATATAAATCTGAACTGAATATCCTGACTTACAGATCTTCAACCAACTGCGCCTTCTCAGATATAACCCAATGGCATCTGCAGCCGTCTCCCTGTTTACAGTGACCGACTCGCTCTGGATTCTCACCAGATTCCTCAAATCAGATTCTTATTTATTTGAGACCATTATACCATGCCATACGACAGATTCAAGCGTTTTCCTATCTATTATTTTAAAACATTATAAGCAGTACAATATGTGTAATTCCAACGTATACAAGCTTTGTTAACTATGTCTGCAATATTTGTTAACGCGCTTTACATCACTCTGATTCCCTGTTATAATTAATGCCAATTACATATACTCTCCGCAGTATCCTGATGGATTTAAAGGAAAACAGGTGAGAATCCTGTACACCGCCAATGCTGTAATAGAGGAGTCGGCTTCATTGATGTCACTGGATATTATTCCGGGAAGGCGAAGCTCAGATGATGATACTTGAGTCAGAACACCAGCTGCAGAGATTGCGAATGTTACGCATAAGATGTGCATGATGCTAAAGTGCATATCTCTATGCGTGTTTTTATTTTAGGAGGGCACTTATGAATAAAATCTTCCGGCTCAAAGAGCACAACACTACCATTACTACTGAAATACGAGCAGGTTTCACCACGTTCTGCACTATGGCTTACATCATTTTTGTGAATCCTGTATTTCTGTCATCGACAGGCATGGATTCAAACGGCGTCATGATAGCTACATGTCTGGCCGCAGCAGTCGGAACTCTGCTCAGTGCATTTATGAGCAACAAACCGTTCGCTATGGCATCCGGAATGGGTATGAACGCATTTTTCGCCTACACACTATGCGCAGGTTTCGGATACACCTGGCAGCAGGCGCTCGCACTGACATGCATATCGGGTATTCTCTTTCTTATCGTTACTGTGTCCCCTTTGCAGGGGATTCTTATCAGGTCAATTCCAGAAAATCTCAAACATGCTGTCACCGCCGGCATCGGTCTGTTCATTGCTGTAATAGGGTTTCTTGACAGTGGCATCATCACCATGACAGCCGGTTATCCCGCTCTCGGCGATCTGTCAGATCCTGCAGTCCTCATAGCACTTGCAGGTCTTGCACTTATAATAATTCTGACTGTAAAAAATGTCAGAGGCAGTCTTATCATAGGTATTGCGTTCACCGTAATTCTCAGCCTTATCGCGCATCAGACACCGGTTCCTGATAAGGTTGTCAGTCTCCCGTCTGCAATCAGCACCGTTTTCATGAAGCTGGATTTCCATGGTCTTCTGCTTGGAGGCGCCAGTGCAGGTGCCGTTATTTCACTGACTGCACTGGTACTGTCACTGACGCTGGTTGATATATTCGATACTGCCGGCCTTCTTATCGGCACATATTCCAAAACTGCAGCGCCTGATGACACTGATTATCACAAAGGAATGCAGCGCATCATGATCGCCGATGCTCTGGCTACAACCTTCGGATCGTTCTTTGGTTCCTCAACTGTAACCTCATATGCAGAATCAGCCGCAGGAATCGCTGCAGGAGGGAAAACCGGTCTTACAGCCTTTACCACGGCTGCATGCTTTACTCTGGCGATTTTTTTCGCACCGCTCACAAGTGTCGTCAGTGCCGCATCTACAGCACCAGTTCTTATTGTCGTCGGGCTTATGATTTTTCTCGAAATCCGCAAAGTTGACTTCAGTTCCATGGATAACTCCATTCCGGCATTCATCACAATCTCAGGTATGACTTTCGGATATTCGGTGACTACAGGAATTGCCGCCGGCTTCATAGCACACGTTCTCTGTAAGCTGGCTGCACGCAAAACTGCAGAAATAAATACAACAGTCGCTGTATTGACTGTTGTGTTTGTTCTGTATTTTATCTTTCTATATTGAATCTGCATTCATTGAAGTATCTCTCACAACTCCCGACTGAGCAGGAGTTTTCACATATAAGAACATACACCTCTGTGTGTACCCTAAAAAAGCAGTGACAGATACATTATATAATGTATCTGTCACTGCTTTTTTAGGGTACACACAGAGGTGTATGTTCTTATATGTGAAAACTCCTGCTCAGTCGGGAGTTGTGAGAGATACTTCAATGAATGCAGATTCAATATAGAAAGATAAAATACAGAACAAACACAACAGTCAATACAGCGACTGTTGTATTTATTTCTGCAGTTTTGCGTGCAGCCAGCTTACAGAGAACGTGTGCTATGAAGCCGGCGGCAATTCCTGTAGTCACCGAATATCCGAAAGTCATACCTGAGATTGTGATGAATGCCGGAATGGAGTTATCCATGGAACTGAAGTCAACTTTGCGGATTTCGAGAAAAATCATAAGCCCGACGACAATAAGAACTGGTGCTGTAGATGCGGCACTGACGACACTTGTGAGCGGTGCGAAAAAAATCGCCAGAGTAAAGCATGCAGCCGTGGTAAAGGCTGTAAGACCGGTTTTCCCTCCTGCAGCGATTCCTGCGGCTGATTCTGCATATGAGGTTACAGTTGAGGAACCAAAGAACGATCCGAAGGTTGTAGCCAGAGCATCGGCGATCATGATGCGCTGCATTCCTTTGTGATAATCAGTGTCATCAGGCGCTGCAGTTTTGGAATATGTGCCGATAAGAAGGCCGGCAGTATCGAATATATCAACCAGCGTCAGTGACAGTACCAGTGCAGTCAGTGAAATAACGGCACCTGCACTGGCGCCTCCAAGCAGAAGACCATGGAAATCCAGCTTCATGAAAACGGTGCTGATTGCAGACGGGAGACTGACAACCTTATCAGGAACCGGTGTCTGATGCGCGATAAGGCTGAGAATTACGGTGAACGCAATACCTATGATAAGACTGCCTCTGACATTTTTTACAGTCAGAATTATTATAAGTGCAAGACCTGCAAGTGCTATGAGGACTGCAGGATCTGACAGATCGCCGAGAGCGGGATAACCGGCTGTCATGGTGATGATGCCACTGTCAAGAAACCCTATTACAGCAATGAACAGACCGATGCCGGCGGTGACAGCATGTTTGAGATTTTCTGGAATTGACCTGATAAGAATCCCCTGCAAAGGGGACACAGTAACGATAAGAAAGAGAATACCCGATATGCATGTCAGTGCGAGCGCCTGCTGCCAGGTGTATCCGAAACCTGCGCATAGTGTGTAGGCGAAAAATGCGTTCATACCCATTCCGGATGCCATAGCGAACGGTTTGTTGCTCATAAATGCACTGAGCAGAGTTCCGACTGCTGCGGCCAGACATGTAGCTATCATGACGCCGTTTGAATCCATGCCTGTCGATGACAGAAATACAGGATTCACAAAAATGATGTAAGCCATAGTGCAGAACGTGGTGAAACCTGCTCGTATTTCAGTAGTAATGGTAGTGTTGTGCTCTTTGAGCCGGAAGATTTTATTCATAAGTGCCCTCCTAAAATAAAAACACGCATAGAGATATGCACTTTAGCATCATGCACATCTTATGCGTAACATTCGCAATCTCTGCAGCTGGTGTTCTGACTCAAGTATCATCATCTGAGCTTCGCCTTCCCGGAATAATATCCAGTGACATCAATGAAGCCGACTCCTCTATTACAGCATTGGCGGTGTACAGGATTCTCACCTGTTTTCCTTTAAATCCATCAGGATACTGCGGAGAGTATATGTAATTGGCATTAATTATAACAGGGAATCAGAGTGATGTAAAGCGCGTTAACAAATATTGCAGACATAGTTAACAAAGCTTGTATACGTTGGAATTACACATATTGTACTGCTTATAATGTTTTAAAATAATAGATAGGAAAACGCTTGAATCTGTCGTATGGCATGGTATAATGGTCTCAAATAAATAAGAATCTGATTTGAGGAATCTGGTGAGAATCCAGAGCGAGTCGGTCACTGTAAACAGGGAGACGGCTGCAGATGCCATTGGGTTATATCTGAGAAGGCGCAGTTGGTTGAAGATCTGTAAGTCAGGATATTCAGTTCAGATTTATATCAAGGTAGGCATAGCTTCCGTAACAGGCAGGTCTATAGGCAGTGTCGATTTGCTAAGTGTTTTTAATAGCATGAGATCATTGCCACGACAGTAAAATGACATCACCTGACCGTCTGACGGGCAGGTGATTTTGTTGTTACAGGAGCTGCATGGAGTTTTTTCATTTAGGAGGAGGAAATCAATGAAGAAAAAATTCAGAAGACTGCTGAGTGTTATAACAGCACTGGCAGTGGCAGCAACGATGACAGGTTCGATTATGTCATTATCCTATGCGGATGAAACAGAACCGCAGGCAGACGTTACAACTACACTGGGAATGTTCACCCCGCAGAATTCATCAGTTACTGTCAATGATAATGCAACAGCGACTGTTGAGTTCACAATACCGTTAAAGGGTTCTACAGTCAAGTGCTATGATAAGATTGCACTGGTAGAACAGACTGAATCAGATGAGGTGAAGGATGCAGCTGCGGTTGAAGCTATTGTGAACGAAGATGGATCTTCAACATTTAAATTTGATGTAAATGTCGATAAACTGGGCAAGCAGATTCCGTTCTCAACACATCGTGTTTACACAGATGAAACCAAGGCTGCTGAGTGGAATACGTGGAGTGCGCAGCATTATATCACTTTTGATTCACCATCGGTAGTTGACCAGATGATTGAGAAGATATATGTTCAGTCAAGAAATGAATATACAGATGATATGTGTGCAGCTGCCAAGGCATGCTGGGACGGACTTTCAGCTGAACAGCAGGCACTCGTAGAGGAATACGATTACTATGGTGCTGATACCGGAGATGCATCAAAGGATGACCCTCTGAATAAGGATGGAATCGGAGAAAAGGAACTGCTGGTTGTAAGCTTCGGCACAAGCTTCAATGACAACAGAGCTGCAACTATAGGAGCTATCGAAAAGGCTCTGGCTGATGCATATCCAGGTTATTCTGTCAGAAGAGCTTTCACAGCTCAGATCATTATAAACCATATCCAGTCAAGAGACGGATATAGAATAGATAATGTTGAACAGGCTATGGAAAGAGCTGTAGCAAATGGTGTGAAGAAAATGGTAGTTCAGCCTACACATCTTATGTCAGGAGCAGAATATGATGAACTGAAAGAAGCTATTAACAAGTACGTTGATAAAATCGAAATTTCGTACGGAACACCGCTTCTTAATACCGATGCAGACAGAACTTCTGTTGCTAAAGCGGTTGCTAAGGCAGCAGCTCAGGATGCAGGATATACAGGCATTACAGCTGCTGACAAGAATACTGCATTCGTATTCCTGGGACACGGTACTTCACATGAGAACCAGAAGAGATATACTCAGATGCAGCAGAAGTTTGAAGCTCTGGGATATGATAACTGCTATATGGGAACAGTAGAGGGTGAGCCTGAAGCAACATCGGTTGAAAACATTATTTCAGTTGTTAAAGCTGCAGGGTATACAAAAATTGTTCTCAGGCCGCTCATGGTAGTGGCAGGAGACCATGCCAACAATGACATGGCTGGTGATGATGATGATTCATGGAAGAGTATGTTTGAGGCAGAAGGTTTTAAAGTGGAATGCCAGATTAACGGACTCGGTGAAATAGCAGCTATTCAGAAGATTTATGTTCAGCATGCAAATACTGCTATGGATGTATTTAAAACCACTGAAGAAATTGCAGCAGAGAGAGATGCTGCTTTAGAAAAGATCCAAGCTGATGAAACTGCACTGGCAGAAGCAGAAGCAGCGCTGGCCGAGGCAGAGGCAGCAAAGGCTGAAGCAGAAAAGGCAAAAGCCGCAGCAGAGAAAGCTCTGGAACAGGAGAAAAAGGCACGTTCGCAGGTTGAACTGCAGGTAAAGAACCTTAACGCTAAACTGACGGTAATGTCAACAAAGGTAACAGGAGTTAAGGCAACTGCTTACAAGACTTCACACAAGATAACACTCAAATGGACAAAAAATACAAAGGTAACAGGATATAAAGTATACAGAGCGACAAGTCTGAACGGAACATACAAGCTTGTCAAGACAACAACTTCAAAGACAGCAACGATCAAGAACCATAAGAAGGGCAAGACATACTATTATAAAGTATTCGGTTATAAGAAGATTGCAGGAAAAACTGTTTATACCAAGACCAGTGCTATCAGAGTGATCAAAGCTAAATAACAGTTTTAAACGAGACCTTGAAACCAGAATGTGAGATGCAGCAGGTATCTGAATGTGGATACCTGCTGTATGTAGGAAAGTGGTGATAGAAATGAATAGAAAAATAAGTGTATTAATAATAAGTGCAATTGTATGCGCGATGATGATTGTATCAGGTATATCTGTAAATGCAGATGCTTCATCGGAAGTGCCGGCAGATGGCTTATATAAAGTAGATGTACCGGATCCTGCCTCAATGTGTAAGATTCTTGCAGAAGATAACAATACCTGCAATCTGCTGGTTAAGGACGGTAAAATGACAGCGATTTTCAGACTTAACTCAGATGGATATGACAAGGTATTTGTTGGAACAAAGGAAGAAGCAGCTGCGGCAGATCCGTCGGAATGGATTTACAGAACTGAAGAAAAGAGAACGACCGTAGACGAAGGTATAGAAATTACATCTACTATCTGTACATATGAAATACCGGTTTCAGCTTTGGGAACTGATATCAGTGTAGCAACACATTCGATTGCCAAGGGTGATACAGATGGTGCGAATTATGTAAAGGGATGGTATGACAGAACCTTTAATTTCTCAAATCCGAGAGCTTTCAGCCCACAGGATACCGCAGCATTATATGTTAAAACACTGGATATCCCAAAGCTTGTTTCTGACATAGAAAGTCTGCAGGCATCATATGATGATCTTCTTCAGAAATACAACGAAGCAGAAGCAGCGAAGACGGCAGCAGAGAAAAAGGTCACCACTCTGAATTCAAAGATCGCAGTAATGGGTACAAAGGTAAGCGGTGTTAAAGCAACTGCATATTCATCCTCCCATAAGATTACTGTTAAATGGACGAAGAATTCAAAGGTTACCGGCTATAAGGTATACAGAGCGACAAGCCTGAACGGAACCTACAAGCTTGTAAAGACGACAACTTCAAACACAGCTACGATCACGGGTCACAAGAAAGGCAGCACATACTACTACAAAGTGGTTGGTTACAAGAATATTTCCGGCAGCCCCGTTTATGCAAAAGACAGTGCGATCCGCATGATCAAGGCTAAATAACGGATTGTTTTAAAAGAATACGATAAGAGGTAGTGAAATTGAGAAGTAAAAAAAGTATAGCATTTTCAATATTGTTATCCTTATGTCTTGTTGTTGTACAGATAACGCCTTCCTTTGCTGACAGCGATATTGAAGGTGTGCAGAATGAACAGGTTCAGGCTGAAACTGCTTTTGAACCGGTTGAGGAAGAAGCGGTACCTGAGGAACCAGAGCCGGAGGCAGAGGTTCCGGAGGAAAATACGGCAGAAAACAGTATGCAGGAGAGTGAAGTACCGGATTCTGTAAAAACAGAATTAAAGAGCAGGGCTGTCTCCACAGACTCTAAATCTGAGAACAAGGCTTCAGAGGAACCATCAGATAATACAATCGAGGATGGAACTTATGTGCCGGATGGATTCACTTATTCCGGCGGAACAGGTAAAGTTAAGATTACATGTCCTGAAGTGACCATAAATGACGGAAATGCAAAGGCAGAAATTGTATTTTCAAGCACTTCATATACAAAACTTCAGGTGAACGGAGAATTTTACACGAGCACAGTGGATTCAGCTGCCGGAACATCAACCTTCAGTGGCGTAGCCGTTGATGTTAATAAGGATGTGACAATTGTAGGTACGACCATTGCAATGAGTGAACCCCATGATGTCAGTTATGTGATACACATCACGCTTTCTTCGGATTCAGAAATAACTGAGGGAACAGGAGGAAGCGGAGAAACCGGAGGTAATACAGGCAATACAGAAGAGGAAAAACCTGCAGAAGAACCTGCTTCTTCTCAGAAACTGGCAAAGGGCACATACAAGGTGAAGTCTGATACAGATAACAGAATGTTTTATATAGTGACTGCTTCAGATGGGATAAAATGGAGCGTGCTGAAGGTTACGTCAAAGGGTATGGAGGCTACAATAACACTGACAGGTCAGGGTTATGATTATCTCTATATGGGTACAGTCGCACAGGCTGAGAAAGCTTCAAAGAGCAAGCTCTGCAGATATTCAGAATCAAATGGATATTATTCATATACTCTGCCGGTTTCAGAGCTTGATAAGAAACTGACAGTTTCGGCTCATTCAAAGAGTCATGACAAGTGGTACGAGCATACGATCATATTCTATTCCAGAGGTGCAGTAAAGATCAAAAGTGATACAGCTGTGACACCGGGCAAACCGAATACTTCCGGAAAAAAAGATGAAACAGATGGCAAAAAAGCTACCAGCAAACAGACTGCCAGCGTTTCAAAGTCATGGAAGGACGATTCTGGAAGCGGTACATCTGCAGTTGACAATTCAACAAAGCTTAAGGATGGAACCTATACACCTTCAGGATTCAGCTGGTCGGGAGGTACAGGAAGGCTGGCATATATCAGATGCACTAAGGTTATCGTTAAGAACGGGCAGGCATTTGGTGTTATAGAATTCGGAAGCACTAAATACGATCAGCTCAAAGCAAACGGAAGAATTTATTCAAACTCAAACAGCGGCGGACTTGCAACCTTCGTGATTCCTGTAAGACTGAATGCGAATAATACAATTATCGGCAGAACCATTGCAATGTCACAGCCTCACTGGATAAGGTACTCCATTTTCATTTCATTGCCGGTGAAAGCTGATGGTACTGTTGATGATACAAAAGCAGAAGCAGAGACAGAGAAACTCAGCAGCAAAGCACCTGAAATAATGGGACTGGAGTATGATTCAACGATCGATATTGAGTATTCAGAGTATTTCAGGCTGTTCAGATATAATGATGGCATAGTATTGCTGCAGCTTGATGCAACTAAAGACACAGCACTTTACAAAAAGACAACTGAGACCAGAAAAGATGATGGTGAAGCCGAGTATGATGAGGACGGCAACCTGATTGCAAAATCGCAGCATGAAATCACGATGGAGCTTTATCAGAATAATATCATAAACTATTTACTTGTTCCTGAAGGAGCAGAAATTCCTGCTGGTCTGGAGAAAAACTATGTTGTTGTGACAGTGCCGGCAGACAGTACATTCTCAGCTTCGGAAAAGGCTTCAGGAATGCTCAGAGAAATGAAGCTTACTGATTATTTAACAGATGAAGCTGATGACGGACTTGAAAGTATCAACTATAAAAGCATCGTGAAGAATAAGATCAACATGTGTATCCTTTCATCTGAAGTACTTCCTGACGCTGTCTCCAAGGATCTTACTGCAAAAGGAAAGAAAGAACTGGAGGCAGAGAACAGAACAAAGAAAACGCTCCTCAACAGCGTAGAACTGAAGTTTACAGCACTGGATATCCCTGTAATCATAGATCGTTCCGATGATGAAGAATCCAGGCTGGCAAAAAAAGAATGGATCAAAGTATACGGTGCGCTTTATGGTGAACAGGATCTGGCGGACAGTATATTTGAAGCGTACAAGGAAAAGGTGAAGTAATGAAAAAACTTTGTCGTAGATATATTACTTACATAGCAGTTCTGGTAATGGCAGCTGTAATGCTGGCGGTACTGTCAGGCTGCGGCGGCAGCTCATCATCCGGTTCTGATGCGCAGGCGCCGGAAATTGACGGTCTGACATACAGCTCTGCAATGGAACTGAAATACGCTGAACAATTTAACGTGTTCTACTATGAAGATGGATATGCTGTGGTGGATATCAAGGCGGACGGCAGGTATCTGATAGTACCTGAAGGAAAAGCTGTTCCTGCTGGACTGGATGAAAGCATTACGGTGCTTAATGGACCTGTAGAAAACATCTATGATGCAGCGACTGCGTCTGTAGCTTTGTTTGATGCTATGGATGCCATGGATTCCATCAGGATGGTGTCCGTAGATAAAGAGGGCTGGACGTTTGATTCTGTCAAGGTTGCTCTCGATTCAGGCAAAGTGATTTATGCAGGCAAATACAATGCCCCTGATTATGAAACCCTGATGAATGAGGACTGCGAGCTGGCTGTGGAATCAACTATGATTCTGCACAGTCCGGAAGTTAAGGAAATGCTTGAATCACTGGACATCCCTGTTCTGATCGATTATTCCAGCTACGAGTCCAATCCAATGGGGAGAACGGAATGGATAAAGCTTTATGGAGTGCTGACCGGACACGAAGAGGAGGCAGAAACCTTCTTTAATAAACAGCTTGAGGCCATAACAGCTCTTGAAGATGTCGAAGCAACAGGGAAAACTGTAGCGTACTTCTACATTTCAACTGACGGAAAAGCAGTTGTGAGAAGCAGCACTGACTATATTCCGGCGATGATAAAGATGGCCGGCGGTGAGTATGTATTCACTGATCTGACAGATGACAGCGGAGCGTCTTCAATTGATATGAGCATTGAGCAGTTCTACAAGACCGCTAAAGATGCAGATATCATTATCTACAATGGAAGTATTGACAGCTCGGTTGCATCTCTTGAAGACCTCAAAGCCAAAAATGAAATAATGTCGAAATTCAAGGCGGTGAAAAACGGCAACTGCTGGTGTACCGGCAGTGCTGTTTACCAGAGAACAGATCTGGCAGCCGACATGATAATGGATATTGGTAAAATTATAGCAGATGAAGAACCTGAAAACGGGTTTATAACCAAACTTAAATAATATCAGCAATTATGAATGAAGATTTCAAATCAGCAAATATCAGAAGGAGGGCAAGGTATACGATGGTTTTCATTGTCCTTGCCATCGCTTTCATAGTGATTACAATATTGAATATTAACATAGGCAATGTGCATATCCCTGTAAACCGGATACTTGGCGTGCTTTTTACAGGACAAGGCCTGGAGGATGACGTCAATATAATATGGACAATAAGAATGCCGAGGATTCTGATGGCAGCTGTTCTGGGGGGAGCCCTGTCTCTGGCGGGCTTCCTGCTGCAGACCTTTTTCAACAACCCTATTGCAGGGCCTTTTGTGCTTGGAATATCATCCGGAGCCAAGATGGTTGTAGCCTTGACGATGATCGTGTTTGCATCGAACCTGTCATATGCATCATCATACGTTCTTATAGCGGCAGCCTTCATCGGAGCTCTGATTTCAACGGGATTCATTCTTCTGGTTTCCAGAAGAATCAACCATATGGCCACACTGCTGGTTGCAGGTATCATGATAGGATACATCTGCTCGGCAGTGACGGATTTTATTGTGAACTTTGCTCAGGATTCGGACATAGTTAATCTTCACGGATGGACTCAGGGCAGCTTTTCGGGTACCAGCTGGAGCAATTTCTGGGTGGCACTGGTATTCTGCGGAGTTGCGATTGTATTGACAATGATGATGTCAAAGCCTATCGGAGCATTTCAGTTGGGCGAAGCATATGCTCAGAGCATGGGCGTTAACATTAAGTTCTTCAAGGTTGCGCTTATAGTTCTTTCAAGTGCACTTTCCGGATGCGTAACAGCCTTTGCAGGACCGATATCCTTCGTAGGGATTGCCGTTCCGTTTCTTGTAAAACAGGGACTTGGGACTTCGAGGCCTATAATCGTAATCCCCGGTGTACTTTTCGGGGGTGCAGTATTCGTAATGTTCTGCGACCTTATTGCCAGAACGATGTTCGCACCGGTTGAGCTTAGCATAAGTACTGTAACCTCAATGTTCGGCGCCCCGATTGTAATATTCATGATGATAAGAAAGCAAAAGAGAGGCATCTGAAAATGACAGTAAATACAAAGGGCTTTCATATGGAAAATGTATCGGTGGGATACAACGGCAAACCGCTGATACGTGATATAGCACTGGACATCAGACCGGGAGAGATACTGACTCTGATAGGACCTAACGGCTCGGGCAAGTCGACTATTCTCAAGAGTATTACCAGACAGCTCAAGCTGATAAAGGGCGACGTCATGTTTGACGGTGAAAATCTGGGAGAGCTCTCATTCAAGGAACTGTCATCCAGGATGGCGGTGATGCTCACAGAAAGACTGAAGCCTGAGCTGATGACATGCTATGATATTGTAGCTACAGGAAGATATCCATATACAGGAAAGCTTGGTTTTCTTACAGCTGAGGATGAGAGGATGGTCGAGGAAGCAATGGAAGCCGTAAATGCTACTGAGGTAGGCCATTGCGATTTCAGTGCTATCAGTGATGGGCAGCGTCAGAGAGTAATGCTGGCAAGAGCGATATGTCAGGATCCTGATGTAATGATACTTGATGAGCCTACTTCATTTCTCGATATCAAGCATAAGCTGGATCTTCTTCATATCTTGAGGAGGATGACACGGGAAAAAGGAATTACAGTGGTAATGTCGCTGCATGAAATCGATCTGGCTCAGAAAATATCCGATAAAATAGTATGTGTAAAAGGCGAAACTATCTTCAGATACGGTGAGCCGGATGAAATATTCAATGAAAAAACAATACAGACACTTTATGATATGGACAAAGGGTATTTTGACACTACCTTCGGAAGCATTGAGCTTCCGGGACCGGTCGGAGAACCTGAAACTCTTGTGCTTTCATCATCGGGAAGGGGAATAGCTGTATATCGCCAGCTGCAGAGGATATGTGTTCCTTTTACAGCAGCAGTGGTGTATACCAACGACCTGGATTATGAGCTGGCAAGAATAATGGCAGCAGATGTTATTACCGAAAAACCGTTTGAAGAAATCAGCGATGATACCTTCAACAGGGTAAAATCTGCCGTGGAAAACTGCAGCAGCATAGTGATTCCGGGTGTGGATATTGGAAGCTGCAACAGCAGGATGAATGAAATAATCAAGCTTGCCGAGGACAGCGGTAAAGTGAAAACTATTGATCAGATTATTGCTGAGAGGAATTAGGGATGGCATTTGAACATTATATCAGAAATGGTCAGAAAATGTTGAGGCTGGGGTATACCTCAGGAACATGTGCAGCACTGGCATCAGCAGGTGCCAGCGAGCTTCTGATTACAGGCAGAATGCCGGAACACCTGTCGATAATGACGGGCAAGGGTATTGATGTCACTGTAGAGCCGGAGGACTTCGGCATGGATGAGAACTCTGCGTGGTGTGCAGTTACGAAGGATGGCGGTGACGATGCAGATATAACTCATGGACTGAGAATCTATGCACGTGCTGAATTTTGCATGCAATCCGGAGTGTTTATCGATGGCGGCGAGGGGGTAGGCAGAGTGACAAAGCCCGGTCTTGATCAACCTCCCGGTAATGCGGCAATCAACACTGTTCCGAGAAATATGATCAGAGAATCCGTCGAAAAAATCATTGATAAGCATGGATGCGGTAAGGGGATTAAGATTACTGTGTATGTTCCTGGAGGAAACAGCATTGCGAAAAAAACATTTAATCCTATGCTGGGAATTGAAGGTGGCATTTCGATACTCGGAACGACAGGGATCGTAGAGCCAATGAGCAATCAGGCTCTGATAGATACAATAGAAGTGGAAATCAAGCAGGCCGCAGAAACCGGTGACAGGGTCATACTGACACCGGGAAACTACGGTAACGATTACATAAACAGCATTGGAATGGATACCGGAGGTATTCCCGTCATAAGGATATCAAACTTTCTGGGAGAAGCTATTGATATTGCCGTATCGATGGGCTTCAGAGAAATACTGGTGATTTCTCATATTGGCAAGCTTGTGAAGGTTGCGGCAGGAGTTATGATGACTCATTCCAGATATGCCGACTGCAGAAAAGAGGTTTTCTGCTCCCACAGTGCAGTTGCCGGGGCAGAACAGAGTGTATGCAAGGCTTTGATGGAGGCTGCTACGACAGACGGCTGTCTTGAGATTCTGGATAAAGCGGGATTGAGAGAAGAGATAATGGGTTCTGTGCTGAAGGCAGTGCAGGCAAATATACAGAGACGTGCAGGTGAGGAAATACTGATTGGTGCGGTAACCTTCTCAAATGTGTACGGAAGACTTGGTGAAACTGATGAAGCGGGAGTGTTGATAAGAAAATGGAACGTGGGAAATATTACAGCGTGAGTGTAGGTGCGGGAGATCCGGAGAACATGACACTGAAGGCGGTCAGAATATTGGAGGAAGCTCCCGTCATAGCAGTTCCTCAGACGAGCTCAGGACAGACAATGGCACTGGATATTGCAGAGAAGGTTGTTGACTTCAGCCGGAAAGAAATTGTGAAGGTGAGATTCACCATGAGCAGAGATCCGGATGTTCTCAGACAGTCTCGGGATGGTATTGCAGACATACTTCAGAAATACATGGATGAAGGCAGAGATGTGGCCATGGTCAATATCGGGGATGTTTCCATATTCAGTACAGCAGTATATATTGGGGAAATCCTTGAAGCAAGAGGCTATGAAACGCGCATGATTCCCGGTGTTACATCCTTCTGCGCGTCAGCTGCGGAAGCAAATATTTCGCTGGTTGAAGGCGATGACAGGTTATCGGTGATCTCAGCGGGAAGTGATATGGACGAAGCACTGGAGTTGCCGGGGACGAAAATAATAATGAAATCCGGTAGACAGATAGATGCCGTAATACAAAAAATCAAAGCACGGAGACTCAAGGCCTGTATGGTCTGCAACTGCGGTCTTGAGAATCAGAGAATATACAAGGATATAGCAGATTATAATCCGGAGGATGCTGCAGGATATTTTGCAGTTGTTATCGTCAGACAGGAGGAGAAAGAATGATACATTTCGTGGGAGCAGGCCCTGGTGCCGCAGATCTTATTACAATCAGAGGTG
>JALEQY010000109.1 GCA_022763735.1 Clostridiales bacterium | reverse complement strand
ATCTTTTATAAACGGAGATGCAGCAGTAACTGATGGTGCGATGTTTGATATAAGCAAAAACGACAGCAGCTGTATTATATCTCAGGAGCTGGCCGCATTTAACGATCTGTCGGTGGGGGATTCCATATCAATCAGCAATCCGGATGATGAAGAGGAGCTTCATAAACTGACTGTTTCAGGCATATACAGCAATTCTTCAGCTAATTCAGAGAGCTTCTCCAGATTCGGCGCCACCTCGGCTGACCCGGTCAACCAGATTCTCGTAAGCTACAAAACCATGGAGAAGATTACAGCTTCCGAGATTTCAGGAACACTTGCAGCAACCTACGTGTTCGAGGATGTGGATGCTTATGAAGCCTTTGAGAAAGAGGCAAGGAAACTGGGGCTGGATGATACATATGTCATCACATCTGCTGATATCGCTTCATTTGAGAACAGTATGACACCGCTGAATACCTTGAGCACAATAGCAGGATATTTCCTTCTTGTTATTCTGATCATCGGTGCAATCATTCTTGTTGTTCTCAACATCTTCAATGTCAGAGAGCGTAAGTATGAAATCGGTGTACTGACAGCAATGGGAATGAAAAAGGGAAAAGTTGCTCTGCAGTTCCTGACCGAGATCTTTGTCATAACACTGGCAGCAATTATTATCGGAACCGGCGTCGGTGCGGCAAGTTCTGTACCGGTTACCAATGCACTGCTTGAAAACCAGGTCGCTTCGCAGACTGCTCAGTCCGAGCAGATTGAACAGAACTTCGGCAGAGGGCAGGGCGATCAGATGAGTCCCGATAACGGGAAGAAGTTTACTGACATGCGGGGTATGAATCAGGAAACGGATTATGTGTCGGAGATCAGCTCTGCAATGAACCTGACGGTCGTACTTCAGCTGTTTGCTATCGGTCTGATACTGACCTTGATTGCCAGCGCAGTTTCGATGCTGTTCGTAATGCGGTACGATCCGCTTAAGATACTTGCCAACAGAGATTAAAGGAGGGAAATGAAAATGCCAGTATTATCACTTGATAAAATAAGCTTTTCCTACGGGGATAAAATAGTATTAAAAGATATATCTTATGAATTCGAGAAAGGAAAAATGTACTGCATCGTCGGCAGATCCGGTGCCGGTAAAACCACTCTGCTGTCTGTCATTTCAGGTCTGGCAGCACCCACCGGAGGAAGCATTTATTACGATGGCAAAGACATTAAGGATATTGACAAGTACAAATTCCGCAGCAGATATATCGGCGTTATTTTTCAGAATTATAATCTGCTCACTAAATTCACAGCGCTGGAAAATGTTATGCTTTCGATGGATATAGCCGGGGTGAAGGGCAGGAAAAAACAGAATGCAATGGAGCTCCTTGCTGATGTAGGCCTTGAAGAGGACGAAGCAGATCGCCGGATTCTGAAGCTCTCCGGCGGTCAGCAGCAGAGAGTTGCCATAGCTCGCGCATTATCCTATGATGCAGATATTATACTTGCTGACGAGCCGACAGGGAATCTGGATTCAGAAACACAGAACGGTATTATGAAACTTTTTCGTAAACTGGCAGATCAGGGGAAATGCGTTATTCTTGTCAGCCATTCACCGGAGGTAGCTTCGTTGTGCGACGAACGCTATGAACTCAAACGTATATAAAAAAATAGTGTCACTATCTGACATAGTCTGCCCGGCATGTTATAATTATTTACGATGAGTGCTGCACAACCTGCAGATATACTGTAATGTTATAAAGGAGGTTCGAAATGATATCATTTGAGAGTGACTATACTACCGGAGCGCATCCTGAGATACTTAGGAAACTGACAGAAACAAATATGGAGATGATGTCGGGATACGGAAGTGACAGATACTGCATCAGTGCCCGTGAAAAAATCAGAGCTGCATGCGGAAGTCAGGAGGCCGATGTCCAGTTCCTGACAGGAGGGACTCAGACGAATGCGCTGGTTATATCAATGATGCTTAAGGATTATGAAGGCGTTATTGCGGCACAGACAGGGCATATCAATGTGCATGAAGCCGGAGCGATAGAGAATACAGGACACAAGGTGATGACGCTTCCTCAGCATAATGGCAGGATTGATCCTGAGGAACTTGAAACTTATGTCAGAGACTATTATCAGGATGAAACATATGAGCATATGGTGTTTCCGGGAATGGTATATATTTCTCATCCTACTGAATACGGAACATTGTACAGAAGGGCCGAACTGGAGAAACTGTCGGAGATATGCAGCAGATATAATATGAAGCTTTACATGGATGGCGCCAGACTTGGATACGGGCTTGCAAGTCTGCAGACTGATGTGACGCTGCAGGATATCACAAGACTATGCGATGTGTTTTATATAGGTGGTACTAAAGTTGGAGCACTGTGTGGAGAGGCCGTAGTGTTCACCAGAAATAATACACCGGATCATTTTCTGAATCTGATAAAACGCAGAGGCGCGCTTCTGGCAAAGGGACGCCTTCTTGGAGTTCAGTTTGATACATTGTTTACTGACGATCTGTATTTTAAAATCAGCAGGCATGCTGTTGATAAAGCGGAGGAGCTTAAACAGATATTCAGAGATAAAGGATATGAATTCTTTCTTGAATCTCCGACGAATCAGCAGTTTGTAATAATTGGGAACAATAAAATGGAGAAACTGAAAGAAAAGGTGGCTTTCGGATTCTGGGAAAAATATGATGGTGAACATACTGTAGTGAGATTTGCAACCAGCTGGTCGACGACTGATCAGGATATGGAGTATCTCAGATCAGTACTGTAAAATGAAATGCAGGCTGTATGATTGATAATACAGCCTGCATTCTGGTATATGTGTATCTGATTAAAGAGATTATTTCTTTTGAATCTATCTGAGTTTCAGAAGGTTCGGATTAGGCTCTTTAGTGCCGTCTTCATGATATATATAGAAACCTGCACCGGTTTTTTTGCCGAGGAATCCTGAATCTACCATTCTTCTCAGGGAAACAGCAGGTCTGTATTTAGGATCTCCCAGTTCATGATGAAGCACTTCCATTACGGCAAGTTCAACGTCGATACCGATCATATCCATAAGCTCGAGAGGTCCCATCGGGTGATTGAGTCCCAGTTTGACACCTCTGTCTATTTCTTCAATTGTTCCTATTCTTCTTTCTACCAGAACACATGCTTCATTGAGCATAGGAATGAGCATTCTGTTTACAATAAAACCTGCTTCATCCTGTGCGATAATACATGATTTGCCCATAAATTCACCGAGCTTTCTGGCTCTTTCGAGAGCTTCATCACTGGTCTGATAACCTCTGACTATTTCCATCAGCGGCATTCTCGGAACCGGGCTGAAAAAGTGCATGCCGACAAATCTTTCGGGATTTCTGAAAACGCTTCCCAGTGAAGTGATGGAAATTGAAGATGTGTTGCTGGCTATTACAGCATCTTCTTTAGCATATTTATCAATTTCCTTCATTATGGAAACCTTGATATCTCTGTTTTCGGATACAGCTTCAATTATAGCATCCGCATCGCAGCAGTCCGTAATTTCTGTACTGCATTTGATCCTTGAAAGAGCGGCATCTTTGTCAGCAGCATCCATTCTGCCTTTTGCGACTGATTTTTCAAGGTTTTTTGTTATTCCTCCAATGCTCCTGTCAAGCTGTTTCTGAGAAATGTCATATACAGTTACATTGAGACCTTTTACCGCAGCGTTTTCCACGATACCGGAGCCCATGAAACCGGCACCAATCACGAATAATTTTTCAATGTTCATAACTAACTTGCCCTTTCTGATAGATTTAGATGTTTTATGAAATGGATTTTACTACATTGGCAAGAGTTTTGCAATATGAAAAAAATATACATAAAATTTAGATAAAAACTGGCAATTTATTTCCGAAAAAAATTGCTTACAGAGCGCACAATTGACACGTTTTTATCAAACTCTTCAAGTGTACTGTTTTCAGCAAGTACAGGGCACGGCAGGTGAAATCAACACAGTTTTACAGTTGGCGGTGGTACAGTTTCTGATGGAAATTGAGACAAAAATTGCACACGAAAAAAGAAATGTTTTTTTTATGTTTTTTTGTAAGCAGCCTGAAGAAAAACAAAAATGGGAAAAGGATACTGGTAAAAATCCTCATAAGGTAGTATAATACAGATAGAGGTTTTCTGATGATAATCAGAAGGGGCATATGCGGACATAGTTCATTGGTAGAATATCAGCTTCCCAAGCTGAGGAGGCGGGTTCGATTCCCGTTGTCCGCTCCAATTTAAGATGTGAAGTGAATGAGGAAGACAGAATTCGAATACGCTGTTTTCCTTTTTTTTCAGGAAGAGGTGATCAGCGTGAAGGATAATTACAGGAGCAGAAATCGAGACATATCATTTAACCGGAATCCGTAGTTTTAATTGTTCCGGAAGCAGTGGCAACAGTTGAAATAAATGATATAATGAATATAAAT
>JALEQY010000057.1 GCA_022763735.1 Clostridiales bacterium | reverse complement strand
TTATTTCGGAGATAAGATGTCACCTTTATCAGATACTACAAATCTGGCTCCTGCAGTAGCAGGTTCCAACCTGTTTGATCACATCAAACACATGATCTGGACTACAGGTCCTTCACTTTGTATTGCACTTATCGTTTATCTTATTATTGGATTCTTCGGGGATCATTCGGGAACTGCAGATACAGAAACAATTGATATAATACTGGGATTCATCAGTGGCAGCTTTGATGTGGGAATACTGTATCTTATTCCTCCGGTGTTTGTAATCGTGGCAGTTGCAATGAAATTTCCGGCTCTGCCTTCTCTTATCGGTGGAGTGGTTCTCGGTGTGCCGTTTATGGCTATGCAGACATCACATACAGGTCTGACATTAAAATCAGTACCTTCTCTTCTGAATTATGGATTTGAAGCATCTGTTCCTGAAGATGCACCGGCAGTGCTGCAGGAAGTTGGAGGGCTCTTATCAAATGGAGGAATGCAGGGAATGATGTGGACGATTTCCCTGATAATGTGCGCTATGGTATTCGGCGGCATAGTTGACTGCACGGGAATAATGGGAACGATATCCGGAGCTTTGCTGAAACTGGCAAGAGGCACCAGAGGAGGTCTGGTTACAGTGACTATTTTCTCATGTATTATTGTAAATGCACTGTGTTCAGACCAGTATCTTGCAATCATCCTGCCTGGAAGAATGTATAAGGAAGCCTTTGAAGACAGAAAGCTTAAGGCAAAAAATCTTTCGAGATGTCTGGAGGATTCGGGAACACTTACTTCGAACTTCATACCATGGAACACCTGCGGTGCTACAATGAGCAGCTTCCTCAAGTGCCCTCAGTGGGGCGCAGGTGGCTATGCACCGTTTGCAGTACTTAACTGGCTTAACCCTCTTGTATCAATCTTTTATGGATTTACAGGAATATCAATGGAAGAAATGACGGACGAAGAGTATCAGAAAATACTTGAGGAAAGAAAAGCAGAAAGAGAAGCTGCAGAAAAGGCTATGGAAGCTTAATCGCCTCCTTAACTGAATAAGTAAACTCAAAGACCCGGTCACCACCCGGGTTTTTGAGTGTGTTTCTGAAATATGAAGGATAATTCACATTCTATTTGTTATAATTCGTATTTCATTTTGAAATCAAATAATGTATACTATTATATTAGAATATTGGGCTTTCAAACACTTTACATGGACTGGAGGAATGTTTTTTATGGGTAGCGGGATGACTGTTGACATAATTGCTATTATTATACTGATAATGTGTTCTGCGTATTTTTCGGCAACAGAGACAGCATTTACATCAGCTAACAGGATAAAGCTCAAGAATATGGCAGGTGATGGAAACAAAAAAGCGGAGCGTGTACTTGTTCTTTCGGAAAAGTATGATAAGCTGCTTACCACTATCCTGATTGGAAACAATATCGTTAATATAGGGATGACTTCTATAGCTACTGTGCTGTTTATTGAACTGTTCGGAGCATATGGTGCAACTGTGGCAACAGTGGTGATCACTATAGTGGTTCTGATCTTCGGTGAAATAACACCGAAGAACATTGCAAAAGAAAAGTCTGAAGGATTTGCCATGGCAGTGGCACCATTCGTTAAATTTCTTATGACAATTTTAACTCCTGTTAACTTTATCTTCACAAAATGGAAACAATTAGTTGCTAAAATATTCAGGCTGGACACAGATAATACAATTACCGGTGATGAGATACTCACTATGGTTGAAGAAGCAGAAGAAGTAGGGGGAATTGATGAGACCCAGAGCGAACTGCTGCAGAATGCCATTGAATTCTATGATCTGAATGCAGAAGATGTCATGACTCCACGTCCCGAAATGAAGGCGATTGACATAGAATGCCCGGAAGATGAAGTGGCTGAAATTTTCAGGCAGACAGGGCTGTCAAGGCTTCCGGTGTATGAAGAAGATATCGACAAGATAATCGGTGTGCTGAATCAGAAGGATTTTCATAACTATATCGCAGGGACCGGCAAGAGCATAAGTGATTATGTGGTACCTGTAGTATTCGTGGGTACAGTTATGAAGATATCCGACCTTCTCAGGAAGATGCAGCATCTCAAAATACACATGGCTATAGTGATAGACGAATACGGTGGTACAGAGGGTCTTGTGACCATGGAGGATATAATAGAAGAACTTGTAGGGGAGATATTTGATGAGCATGATGCTGTTATATCAAAGGACATAATGCCTCTGCAGAACGGAAGCTTCAGAGTCAAATGCAGTGCCAATATCAATAAAGTGTTTGATTATTTTGAGCTTGAAGAAGTTCCGGATGTTGTTACTGTCAATGGATGGGTCGTAATGGAGCTGGACAAGCTTCCGGAGAGAAACGATAAATTTGAAACCATAATTGAGAATAAAAAGCTGAAAGTCAGAGTTACCAAGGCTGACAGCAGAAAGGCGCTGGAGATAAATCTGGCGGTAGAAGAAATTGAAGAAGAGAATTCCAGGAAAGGGGATAAATAAATGGGTTTATTAGAAAAAATTTTCGGTGACCTTAATGAAAAAGAAGTTAAAAAAGTATCCAGAATTGCCGACAAGGTTATGGCATATGATGAACAGATGCAGCAGCTTACAGACGAAGAACTGCGAGGGAAAACGGCAGAATTCAAAGAGAGGATAAAAGAAGGAGAGACTCTTGATGATATATTGCCGGAAGCATTTGCAGTATGCAGAGAGGGTGCGTGGAGAAGTCTGGGAATGAAGCATTTCTATGTACAGGTAATAGGTGGCATAGTGCTTCATCAGGGAAGAATCTCGGAGATGAAGACCGGTGAAGGTAAAACTCTTGTGGCAACACTTCCGGCATATCTCAATGCCCTTGAAGGAAAGGGCGTTCATATCGTTACAGTCAATGACTATCTGGCAAAGCGAGATATGGAATGGATGGGCAAGCTCTATACTTTTCTGGGGCTTTCTGTAGGATGTGTGATTCACGGAATCAGTGAAGAGGAGCGAAGAGCGGCCTATCAGGCGGATATCACATACGGAACCAACAATGAGTACGGATTTGATTACCTCAGGGATAACATGGTGATCTATAAAGAAGATATGATGCAGAGAGAACTCAACTATGCCATCATAGACGAAGTTGACTCTATCCTTATAGATGAAGCAAGAACCCCACTTATAATATCAGGCAGAGGTGACAAATCCACTGACATGTATAAAAAGGCAGATGGATTTGTCAGAACACTTAGAGTAGAAGAAGATTTTACGATTGAAGAAAAAGATAAACAGATTGCTCTCACAGATGAAGGCGTTGCCAAGTGTGAACAGTATTTCGGAGTAGAAAATTTCTCTGATCCTGAGAATATGGAAATCAACCATCATGTTCTGCAGGCGCTTAAAGCCAGAAATATGATGAAGCGTGATGTCGACTACATTATCAAAGACGGTGAAGTTGTAATAGTAGATGAATTTACAGGAAGACTGATGTTCGGAAGACGTTACAGCGACGGACTGCATCAGGCTATCGAGGCCAAAGAAAATGTTCTTGTACGTTCAGAATCAAAAACTCTGGCAACGATTACTCTGCAGAACTACTTCAGAATGTATCAGAAGCTTGCCGGAATGACAGGTACAGCCAAGACTGAAGAAAGTGAATTCAGAGACATTTATAATATGGACGTTGTTGTTATACCTACCAATAAACCTGTAGTTCGAAACGATATGCAGGATGCGGTATATGCTACAGAAAAAGGAAAATACAAGTCCATTGTCGATACTGTTGAAGAAGCCCATAAAACAGGACAGCCTGTTCTTGTAGGTACTGTATCCATTGAGAAATCTGAGATAATTGCAAATGCATTGAGAAAACGGGGCATCAAAAACTTTAATGTGCTGAATGCCAAACACCATGAGAAGGAGGCGCAGATAATCGCAGAGGCAGGTCGTCTCGGTGCAATTACTATCGCAACCAATATGGCCGGCAGAGGTACAGATATTATCCTGGGCGGAAATCCTGAATTTGAAGCCAAGAGGGAAATGGCAGCTAATGGATATGACAGTGAGACTATAGCTTTCGCAACAAGCTTCGTGCAGAGCGATGATCCTGAGCTCAACAAGGCAAGAGAGGAATTCCAGCGACTGCATTCGAAATACAAGGAAGAGAGAAAAGAAGAGCAGGAAAAGGTACGTGAACTGGGAGGACTCTGCATTGTAGGTACAGAAAGACATGAATCAAGACGTATAGACAATCAGCTGCGAGGTCGTTCAGGAAGACAGGGAGATCCGGGAAGAACACAGTTCTGCATTTCCATGGAAGATGAACTTATGAGGCTGTTCGGCGGAGAGAGAATGCAGAATATAGTTCAGAAGCTTGGTGTGGCAGAGGATGAAGCCATTGAAGCAGGAATGATAACGAAGCAGATAGAAAATGCCCAGAAAAAGGTCGAAGGCCGAAACTTCGGAATCAGAAAATATGTTCTTCAGTATGATAATGTAATGAACAAGCAGCGTGAGATAATTTACGGGGAACGAAAGAAAGTACTGTTCGGTGAAGACCTTAGAGAAGATCTGGTATCAATGACACATCAGCTGATAGATGAAGTTGTTGACCCTGTGGTTATCGCATCCAGATTCCCTGAAGAATGGGATTTTGAAACCATCAATAAAGGCCTGAGGAGGATAACTCCTAAATTCAGTGATATCTCTTTCACAGAAGACGAGATGCATGGACTGGATGAGGAAAAGCTCAAAGAAAGACTGTACGACGATTTCGAAAAGCTTTACCAGGACAAAGAAGAGGAAATCGGCATCGACAAGCTGCGTGAAGTTGAAAGAATGATACTCATCAGAGTTGTAGACAACAAATGGATGGATCATATTGATGCTATGGATCAGCTCAAGAGCGGTATCGGTCTCAGAGGTCTCGGAGGACAGGATCCGGCGGCAGCATATGCACAGGAAGGCTTTGATATGTTTGAGCTGATGATAAACTCTATTAAAGAGGAATTCGTTAAATTCTGCTATAATGTCACCGTTGAAACAAGAACTGAGAGAAAGAACATCCTTGGAACCGGTGAGGGCAGGAAGGATGAATATCACGATGAAGATATACCTGGTGCAGGCGGCGGTGAAATACCGCAGCAGACAGCAGTTCCAGAAAGGGAACGTAAACAGGAGCCTGTCAGAAGGGATGCCCCTAAAATAGGAAGAAATGATCCGTGCCCATGCGGCAGCGGCAAGAAATATAAGCATTGCTGCGGCAGAAATGCTTAATAAGTATGAGCGACGATCCGCTGCATGCAGCAGCTGCATGTGAAGTATTAAATACAAAGGAAGTGAAGAAATGATCCAGCTTGATCAGATAAGGATACAGATACCTGAACTCAGGACATCGCTTCAGGAATCATCTGATGCACTCGATCCATCAGGGATGAAGGAGAAGCTCGACAAATTGGAAACACAGATTACAGATGAAGGTTTCTGGAATGATCCGGAGGCTGCACAGAAGATTATGAAGGAGAAGAAATCTCTGGAAGATAAACTGGCAGAGCTTGTTCAGTACAGAAGCATGCTCGAAGATCTGGAACTTATGGTGGATATGGCGGAGGAAGGAGAGGATGATGCCCTGGCTTCTGAAGCTGAGGAAACCTTTGCTAAACTTGAAGGAGATCTGGAACAGCTGCGTCTGAGGACATTGCTTAATGGTAAATACGATAAAAACAATGCGATTATTTCGGTACATGCAGGCTCAGGAGGAACCGATGCTCAGGACTGGGCAGAGATGCTTTTCAGAATGTATACGAGATGGTGTGAAAAAAAAGGCTATAAAGCCAGGCTCATAGATATGCAGGATGATACAGAGGGAGGAATAAAAAGCGCTACACTTCTTGTCGAAGGAGAAAATGCCTATGGTTATCTGAAAAATGAAAAAGGTGTACACAGAATAGTAAGAATATCACCTTTTGATTCTTCAGGAAGAAGGCATACTTCATTTGCTTCTCTGGATGTTATTCCGGAAATCGAAGAAGATATCAGTGTTGAGATCAATCCTGAGGATCTGAGAATTGATACTTATCGTTCAAGCGGAGCAGGTGGACAGCATGTCAATAAGACAGATTCAGCAATAAGAATTACGCATATTCCAACTAATATCGTAGTTACCTGTCAGAATGAACGTTCTCAGCATCAGAACCGCGAAACAGCCATGAAGCTGCTTATGTCCAAACTGGTGGAGCTGAAAGAGCAGGAACACAAAGAGAATCTGGATGAGTTAAAAGGAGATTACAGTCAGATAACATGGGGAAGCCAGATACGATCGTATGTTTTCCATCCGTACACCATGGTAAAGGACCACAGAACAGGGGCTGAAGTCGGCAATGTCAATGCGGTGATGGACGGAGATCTGGATTATTTTATAAATGAGAAGCTGAAACAGAAGGAGTAAACCGGATGAACATAACAGAAGTGCTTGCTAAGGAGTTTGAACTCAGAGCATCACAGGTTGAACAGACGATAAACCTGATTGATGAGGGAAATACAATTCCTTTCATAGCCCGATACAGGAAAGAAGCAACAGGAGGCCTCAGTGATGTTATACTGAGGAATCTTGATGAAAGACTCACGTATCTGAGAAATCTTGATGAGAGAAAAGATGAAGTGATCAGGCTTATATATGAACAGGGCAGGCTTACAGAAGAACTTGAAGCACAGATAAGAGAAGCGGAAGTTCTTCAGAGAGTTGAGGACCTTTACAAACCATTTAAGAAAAAGAAAGCGACCAGAGCATCTAAAGCGAAAGAAAAAGGTCTGGAGCCGCTGGCTCAGATCATAGCTGCACAGGAAATCGAGAACGGCTTACCTGAAGAAATAGCGACAGATTTCGTATCAGCTGAAAAAGGCGTTGATGATACGTCGGATGCACTGCAGGGAGCCTGCGATATTATAGCTGAGATGATTTCAGATGATCCCGAGATCACTGCAGCAATAAGGGAGAAAACCAGGGAGACAGGAGTGCTGAATACTGAAGCATCTGATCCCGAAGAAAAAACTGTTTATGAGATGTATTATGATCACAGTGAAGGTATAAGCAGAATTCCAAATCACAGAGTGCTGGCGATAAACAGAGGAGAGAAGGAGAATAAGCTCAAAGTAAAAGTGCTGACAGACAGTGAGATGATGGAAGCACTTATAGGTGACAGTGTGATAAAAAATGAAAAATCTGTTTTCACACCACTGCTGCGGGCTACAATAGCAGATGCGTACAAAAGACTTATGGCACCTTCTGCTGAACGTGAAATGAGAAATATGCTTACAGAGAGAGCTGAGGCGGAAGCAGTGAAGGTATTCGCCAGAAATACGGAGAAGCTGCTCATGGTGCCGCCGGTAAAGGGCGCACGGATTATAAGTATAGACCCAGGTTACAGGACAGGCTGCAAGGTTGCGGTACTCAATGAGACCGGCAAACTGCTGGCTTATACTACTGTTTACCCAACAGAACCTAAAAATGATATTAAAGGAACTGAAGCTGTATTAAAGAAGCTTGCAGATAAATTCAGGATCAATACCATTGTTATCGGTAATGGAACGGCTTCAAGGGAAACAGAAGAAGTTGTGGCTGATTTCATCAGAAAATCGGGACTGGATATCAGTTATACAATAGTCAATGAAGCGGGAGCTTCGGTATATTCGGCATCAAAGCTTGCAACTGAAGAATATCCTGATCTGGATGTTACGGTAAGAGGTGCCATGTCACTGGGAAGAAGACTGCAGGATCCGCTGGCGGAGCTGGTAAAAATACCCATTAAAAGCATTGGCGTAGGACAGTATCAGCATGATATTAATCAGGGTCTGCTGGAAAATGCACTTGATAACGTTGTAGAAGACTGTGTGAACAGGGTGGGTGTTGAACTGAATACAGCATCACCTTCACTGCTTGCTCATGTTGCAGGTATCAATATGGGCATAGCCAGAAATATTGTGGCTTACAGAGAAGAAAACGGTGTTTTCAAAGAAAGAAAAGAATTAAAAAAAGTATCCAAGCTGGGCGAGAAAACGTTTAACCAGTGTGCAGGCTTTATCAGAATATCCGACGGAACAAATCCGCTGGACGGAACATCGGTGCATCCGGAATCCTATAGCGTTGCTGAAGCAATGTTCAGTAAACTCGGAATACATGCTTCAGATCTGCAGCATGGTGGCATACCGGATATAGATGACAGGATATGGGCGGCATACGGGGAAGAAGAAAAACCGAAACAGCTTAAGACGAGAGCAAAAGGTTTGGCGGCACTGGCTGATCTGGCGAAGAAAGAAGAAAAGCCTGTACGTAACATGAAAAAGGCTGTGGCTAAAATGGCAGAAGAACTGGAAGTGGGAGTACCTACCCTTACAGACATAATTGCAGAAATGAAAAAGCCGGGCAGAGACCCGCGTGAGGATACCCCGCCTGTGGTGTTCAGAAATGATGTGAAATCATTTGAAGATCTGAAAATAGACATGGAACTTGAGGGTACTGTAAGAAACGTTGTTGACTTCGGAGCCTTTGTAGATATAGGGGTGAAAAACGACGGGCTTGTACATATATCAGAAATGAGCGACAAGTATATCAGGCACCCGATGGATGTTGTTTCTGTCGGAGATACAGTCAAAGTCAGGATAATAAAAATAGATTACGAAAAGCAGAAAATCGGGCTCACCATGAAATTGTAAGAATGTTCTAAGTTGTATACAGTATTTATAAAAATACACACTTGTATTGAAAAAATATATATGTTAATATTTTAGCGATGATGCGAGAGGTGCATCTCAAGGTCATTTATAGAAAAGGAGAGACAAAACCATGGGAGCCATAATGGATGCATTGGCAAACCTCTGGAGTGATACCGGAATTGCCAATTTTACCTATCAGAACGGAATCATGATCATAGTATCATTCGTTTTCCTGTATCTTGCGATCAAACATGGATTCGAGCCATTGCTGCTTGTGCCGATTGCTTTCGGAATGCTGCTTTCAAACCTTCCTGTCGCAGGCATGTTTATTGAAGAGATAGCTCACGAAGGCATCACAAACTCCAATCAGCTTACAGATGCCGGGCTGCTGACGATTTTCTATACGTTGAAGCCTGTTCTGCCTTCGCTGATATTCCTTGGTGTCGGTGCTATGACAGACTTCGGTCCGCTGATTGCAAATCCTAAATCCCTTGTAATGGGCGCTGCGGCACAGCTGGGAATATTCTTCGCATTCTTTGCAGCTATCATTCTCGGGTTTAATGCGCAGGAAGCTGCTTCCATCGGTATTATCGGAGGAGCTGACGGTCCTACTGCGATATATCTTACAGGCAAGCTTGCAGATCACCTGCTGGGCCCGATTGCTGTCGCTGCATATTCATACATGGCACTGGTACCGGTAATCCAGCCGCCTATCATGAAGCTGCTGACAACAGAAAAAGAGAGAAAAATCAAGATGGAACAGCTGAGAGTGGTATCTCAGAGAGAAAAGATTCTGTTTCCAATTGCTGTTACAGTAGTAGTAGTATTGCTGCTTCCATCAGCTGCACCGCTGGTAGGAATGCTGATGCTGGGCAACCTGTTCAAGGAGTGCGGCAGAACAGCAAGACTTTCAGATACAGCTTCAAATGCACTGATGAATATCCTGGTAATAATTCTGGGAACATGTGTAGGCGCCTCAGCTACAGGCTCGACATTTATTACAGCTTCAACTCTCAAGATAGTAGTACTCGGAATATGTGCATTTGCAGTGGGTACTGCAGGCGGAGTGCTTATCGCCAAGCTGATGAATGTGCTTACCGGTGGTAAAATCAATCCTCTTATCGGTTCTGCGGGAGTTTCTGCTGTTCCGATGGCTGCCCGTGTATCACAGAAAGAAGGGCAGAAAGCTAATCCATCGAATTTCCTGCTGATGCATGCCATGGGACCTAATGTGGCAGGTGTAATCGGCTCAGGAGTTGCGGCATCGGTAATGCTCTCGATGTTCGGAGGATTTTAATTACATAACAATCGAAAATCTCTAAAATCATTTTTATACACCGAGTCAGACCCGAGGTTCTCAGGAACCCCGGGTCTTTCTCGTTTGTACACATACGGTATGATGTGATATCATTAGAAATGAATAAGGAATATATACTCCCGGAGAAAGTCAATATGGGTATGGAAAATATATGAAACAACACACGATATATTGACAATGCGGATATGCTATTATATAATGCAAAAATATGATAACATAAAATGCTATCATGTAATGCAAAAAACTGATAATGGATCTGACAGAGTGTTCCGGGAAGAAGAATAAAAGGAGAAGTATATGAAAAAGAAGGATACGATTCTGTTTGACTTTGACGGAACAATCATGGATACCAATGATGTTATTCTGAAATCATGGCAGTACACTTTCAGGTCGCTTGAAGACAGAGAAGCTGATGAAGATGAATTGAAGAAGACTTTTGGGGAACCTCTGGATATTACAATCAGCAGATTTTTCCCGGAGGTTCCTGTAGAGGAATCAATAGAAATATACAGGAGTTATCAGCGTGATCATTTCAGGGAACTGATAACGCTGTTTCCGGGAATGAAAGAGCTTCTGGCAGTACTCAAAGAAAAGGGTTATAAAACAGGACTTGTAACATCCAGGCTGTACAATACCACTGTACAGGGGCTTGAAAAATACGGATTAAAAGAGTATTTTGATGAAATAGTGACTCCGGAAGATACAGACAGACATAAACCGGATCCGGAACCGGTACTGATTGCTCTTGAGAAGCTTGGTTCGAAACCGGAGAATGCTGTCATGCTGGGGGACACGTTGTTTGATATCAAGTGTGCCAGAAATGCAAAAGTTGAATCGGTGCTGGTAGCATGGAGCTTTGCTCTGCAGGGAGAAACGAAGGAATCTCTGGGAGATGATGCGCCGGATTATATCATTGGAAGACCTGAAGAACTGCTGGAGATCCTGTCGTCAGAGGGAGGTCACGATGATGACAAAGGAAAGAGAATGGGTATATGAACATTATGTTGAGGTTCAGGAAGACAGCAAAGGAGCTTTAGAAGCAATTAAATTCAAGAATACAGAGAATTTTAATTTCGCCTATGATGTTGTGGACAGACTGGCAGACAAAAATCCCGAAAAGGTTGCCATGGTTCATATTGCCAAGAACAAGAGAAAGCGTGAGCTGACATTTGGAGATATGAGCAGTTATTCTTCAAAAATTGCAGCGTATTTCCAATCATTAGGAATAGGAAAAGGTGACAAGGTAATGCTGGTGCTCAAGAGGCATTATCATTTCTGGTTTGCTATTCTGGCGCTACACAAAATCGGGGCAGTTGTGATACCTACTACAAACCTGCTTAAGCAGAGAGATTACGAGTACAGGTTCAAAGCTGTTGATGTCAAAGCAATAGTATGTACAGCTGATGATGATGTGGCGTATCAGGTGGACATGGCTGCTGAAAATATGGATAGAGAAATCATTAAAATAATTGTCAGGGGTAAAAGAAACGGATGGAATTCACTGAACAGAGCGGTATATGAATTTGACAGCAGCTTCACCCCTGAGGTGTACGCAGGAGGAGATGACCCTTCAATCATGTTTTTTACGTCGGGAACAACCGGGTACCCCAAGATTGTGACTCACGATTTCAGATATCCTCTGGGACATTTTATTACTGCGAAATACTGGCATCAGGTGGATCCTGAGGGACTGCACTTCACTATTTCGGATACAGGCTGGGGGAAAGCACTCTGGGGTAAAATATATGGCCAGTGGCTCTGCGAAGCAGCAGTTTTTACATATGATATGGACAGCTTTGAAGCAGGAGAGATGCTGGAAATGATAGAAACCCACAGGATTACCACCTTCTGCGCACCACCTACAGCATACAGAATGCTGATAAGAAAAGACTTTTCAAAATACGATCTCAGCAGTCTGAAGCATGCAACGACAGCAGGAGAAGCTCTTAATCCGGAAGTCTTCAATCTGTTCAGGGAGAAAACAGGTCTTCTGCTTCATGAAGCTTTCGGGCAGACAGAGACAACCCTGACTATAGGCACTCTCAAGGGAGAGGTTCCGAAACCAGGTTCGATGGGAAAAGCATCGCCGGCATATGATATTGATATTGTTGATAGTAAAGGCAGATCTGTAAAATCAGGAGAAACAGGAGAAATAGTGGTTCGCACAGAAGGCATAAAACCGGCAGGCCTGTTTATGGGATACTATGGAAATGATGAACTGACTGCGGAAGCATGGCATGACGGTTTGTATCATACGGGTGATCTTGCAACAAGAGATGTGGATGGATATTTCTGGTATGTCGGGCGCAATGATGATGTGATCAAGTCGGCAGGATACAGGATAGGCCCGTTTGAGATAGAAAGTATTCTTATGGAACTGCCTTATGTTCTTGAGTGCGGAGTCACGGCTGTTGAAGGCAGACTCAGGGGTAAAATGATCAAAGCATGTATCGTGCTGGTAGATGGTACAGAAGGAACAGACGAACTGAAAAAAGAAATACAGAAATATGCACGACGCAAGATGGCATCGTACAAATGTCCGAAAATAATTGAGTTCAGAGATGAACTGCCAAAGACTATCAGCGGTAAAATACAGCATAACAAGCTATAGAAATTACAAGCACTTCGTACATGCGGCGAAGTGCTTTGTGATATTTGCAAGAAGATTTGATAAATGTTATTGACTTTATGAAAATTAACGCGTATTATATAGAAAAATATTTTGATAATCAAAGTATTTGATATGCTAAATATTTTTGGAGGTAAAAGTTTGGGAACAAGAATCATAGGAGTAGGTAAGAACCTTCCCGAAAGAGTTGTGACAAACGATGAGATATCGCAGTATATTGATACGGATAACGAGTGGATCATTGAACGGACAGGGATAGCTCAGAGGCATGTGGCTACAACAGAGAAATCCCTTGACATGGCGGCTGCAGCAGTACTGGAAAATACTACGGGTGAGAGAGGTATTATAAGCACATATATCAGGAACTATGATGATGAGAACGAAGTTATGAAATGCAAGGCGAATTATGTGAATCCACCCTTCTGGGAAGATGATCTGACTCCACGTCCGCTGAGCATGAGGGGCAGAGCTGTTTTTAAATTTGCTGTGAACGCAATTGAAGAGGTTACCACAGGTGCACTGGAAAAAATCGGACTTACACTTGACGATGTGGACTGGTTTGTTCCCCATCAGGCAAATGGAAGGATAATCCATGCAGCCGCTCAGAAACTGGGACAGCCACTGGATAAGTTCCAGATAAGCATCAAAGAAAGCGCCAATGTGTCTTCAGCTACAGTTCCTATGGCACTTTATGATTTACAGAGTAGCGGAAAACTTAAAAAAGGTGATATAATAGCAGTGATGGGCTTTGGCGGCGGACTTTGCGCGGCGGGAGCCATAATTGAATGGTAAATGATAATTTTAGCTTTCCAGCTTATAAGACAGGAGGGAAATATGGTAAATGTTTGTGAAATTTTAGGTACTGAATATCCGATAATCCAGGGTGCTATGGCCAGAATTGCCGAATGTAACCTGGCGGCGGCAGTAAGCAACGGCGGCGGACTCGGGATTATAGCAGCAGGCGGTCAGTCTGCTGAATGGCTGAGAGAAGAGATAAAAAAGACACGGGAGATGACAGATAAACCTTTTGGTGTAAATATCATGCTGCTGGCTGATAATGTTGAAGAACTGATACAGGTGGTATGTGAGGAAAAGGTTCCTGTAGTGACCACCGGAGCAGGAAACCCGGGCAAATACATAGCCAGGATGAAAGAACACGGTATCAAGGTGATTCCTGTTGTTGCCAATGTGGCTCTTGCTATGAGAGTTGCCAGAGCTGGAGCTGATGCTGTAGTAGCGGAAGGTACAGAAGCTGGCGGCCATATTGGAGAAACCACAACTATGGCGCTGGTTCCCCAGATGGCGGATGCTGTGGACATTCCTGTAATTGCTGCAGGAGGAATAGCTGACGGCAGAGGAGTAGCTGCCGCATACATGCTGGGCGCCAGAGGTGTTCAGGTAGGAACCAGATTCCTTGTAGCAAACGAGTGCATAGTGGCACAGGGCTATAAGGATGCTATAATCAAAGCTAAGGATTCCTCTACAGTAGCAACAGGAAGAAGCACGGGGCATCCTGTGAGAATAATAAAGAACAAACTGGCAAAGAAAATTCTTACTCTGGAATCACAGAATGCACCTGAGGAGGAAATCAATCAGCTGTGCACAGGAACTCTGGCTGCGGCAGTTAGAGATGGAGATGCAGATAACGGTAATATAATGTCTGGACAGATAGCAGGACTTGTTAAAAAAGAACAGTCTGCAGCGGAAATTATTGAGGAAATGTTTAAGGAGGCGGAGAAAGTATATGAAGATAGGAATAGTATTTGCAGGGCAGGGCGCACAGTATAGCGGAATGGGTAAAGACCTTTATGACGCTTACCCTGAAGCTGCCGGCGTATTCGATATGGCTGGGCAGCAGATAAAGGACTGGTGTTTTGATGGAGATGAGGAAACACTTAAACAGACTCATGTGACACAGCCTACTATATATACTACAACAATGGCGGCATATGAAGCTTTCATGGCGGAGCTGGATAAGCAGGGTCTTGCGGACAAAATTGAAGTTACAGCATTCGCAGGCTTCAGCCTGGGAGAATACTCAGCTCTGACAGCAGCAGGAGCCATTGACGATATAGCCAAAGGCATAGACATCGTTACCAGAAGAGGAATGCTTATGCAGCAGGCAGGTCTTGATCAAGAAGGAAATGCCAGAGGCGGTATGGCAGCAGGCCTTGGAGAAAGAGACGCGATTCTTGAAGCTGTAGAAGAGGCCAGGGAAGACGGCATACTTGAAGGAGTGAATTTCAATTCACCTAAACAGACAGTAGTTGCAGGTGACAAGGCTGCCCTTAAACGGTTCAGACGTGCAGCTAAAGCCAGAGGCATCAAAGCGATACCACTGGGAGTAAGCACTGCTTTTCACAGCCCTATGATGGTGCCTGCCGCAGAGAAACTGAGAGATGTACTGGCCGCTGCAGACCTGAAGGCTCCGCAGAAAAAGGTATATGCTGATGTGACCGCAGATGATATGATGAAGGATTTTGATGGTAATGATGCAGGTGCGTATCTGACAGATATGCTGGCAAAACAGGCTATGAGCCCGGTTTACTGGGAAGAAATCATCAGAAAATTCGAAACGGATGGTGTTGAGGCCATGATTGAAGTCGGTCCAGGTAAAACCCTGACGGGACTGACGAAGAAAACTTGTCCTGAAATAGCCGCATATAATGTCGAAAACGTTGAAACCCTCAAGGCAGCAGTTGATGCCCTCAGGGAAATGGTATAGAGATATGAAAGGAAGTACTATGCTAAAAGATAGAACAGCAGTAATAACAGGAGGTGTCAGAGGAATAGGCAAAGCCATTGCCAGAACTTTCTGCGAGAATGGAGCCAATGTGATACTCTGTTACAGAAGCAATGATGAAGAAGCAGAGAAAACTGCTGCAGAACTGTCTGCTCTGGGGACTGCAGTAAAAGTGATCAAAGGTGATGTGGCAGATCCTGAGACCGCAAAGAAGGTGGCAGCTGAAGCAAAAGCTGAATTCGGCCGTGTTGATATTCTGGTGAACAACGCAGGAATAACCAATGACAAACTGATGATGAGAATGACACCGGCAGACTTTACCAAAGTAATTGATGCCAACCTGAATGGAGCCTTTTACATGATGAAAGAAATCTCAGCACTTATGGTTAAGCAGAGAAGCGGAGCTATAATCAATATGGCCTCAGTATCAGGGCTTAAAGGAAATCCTGCTCAGGTAAACTACAGTGCTTCAAAAGCAGGTATAGTGGGAATGACTCTTTCTGCGGCAAAGGAACTGGGAAGACGCGGCATCAGAGTCAATGCCATAGCTCCAGGATTTGTGGAAACAGATATGACGTCGGTTCTTACAGAAGAACAGAAAAAATCAGCAGCTCAGAATATTACTCTGGGCAGAATGGGACAGCCTGAAGATATTGCAAACGCTGCACTTTTCCTGGCATCGGATATGAGCTCATATATTACAGGGCAGGTAATCGGTGTAGACGGCGGAATTATAATGTAACGATGTTGTGTAAACGAGAGAGGTGAATGGATATGGAAAAAAGAGTTGTGATAACAGGACTGGGAGTTGTATCTCCTGTAGGGAATACTGTTGAGGAAATGTGGGATTCGATCAGAAACGGAAGACATGGTATTGCCCAGATTACTTCATTTGATCTTGAAGGACACAAGGTAACCATGGGTGCGGAAGTCAAGAATTACGATTACGGGGATAAGAAGGCTGCCAGAAGACTTGACATAGCAGATCAGTTTGCCCTGACAGCTGCCAGAGAAGCAATTGAGGACAGCGGTATATCAAGCGGAGAGAATGTTGACCCTGACCGCTTCAGTGTATATGGCGGTACAGGTATAGGAGGCATGAGAACTCTGGAGAGCGAAGTGACCAAATGCGTCAGAAAAGATAAGCTGGCAAGAGCATCAGCTCTTCTGATACCTATGGTTATGCCTAATGCTGTTTCAGGAAATATCTCTATGGAATTCAATGCAAAGGGCGCCAGCATGGGAATAGTGTCAGCATGCGCTACAGGAACACATTGCGTTGGAGAAGCCTTCAGAAATATCAAGCATGGTTACAGTGATGTTGTTCTGGCAGGATCAACAGAATCTGTATTTTCACCTGTATGCTTCTCGGGATTTTCCAATATGACAGCTATGTCCACAAAGACAGATCCCGACAGATGTTCGATCCCGTTTGACGTGGAAAGAGACGGATTTATTCTGGGTGAAGGTGCTGCTTTCCTGGTTCTTGAGGAACTTGAACATGCTCTGAACAGAGGAGCGAAGATTTATGGTGAGGTTATAGGTTATGGAGCAACTTCAGATGCATATCACATCACATCTCCGGCGCCGGACGGTGAGGGTGCAGCCAAAGCCATCAGACTTGCCCTTCAGGAAGCTGGTATAACACCTGACGATATAGACTACATCAATGCTCACGGTACAGGAACTCCTTATAATGATGCATTTGAAACAATTGCAGTCAAGAAAGTCTTCGGAGAAAACACGAAAGTACCAATGAGTTCAACAAAGAGTATGACAGGACATCTTCTGGGAGCAGCAGGAAGTCTTGAGGCGGTTATCTGCACTAAGGCCATAACCGAAAGCTTTATTCCTCCAACTATCGGTCTTCAGAAACCTGATCCTGAGCTTGATCTGGACTATGTGCCTAATGTTGGACGTGATGCGGAGATAAAGTGTACGCTTTCCAATTCCCTGGGCTTCGGCGGTCATAATGCCACTCTTATTATCAGAAAATATGAAGATTAGTTTGAAAGCAGGTAAAACAAATGTTAATGGATAAAGAACAGATCAAAGAAGTGATTCCTCACAGAGAGCCTTTTCTGCTTGTTGACGAAGTGCAGGAAATGGAAGTGGGCAAATCCATTGTCGCAACAAAGTATGTAAAAGAGGACGAGTACTATTTTCAGGGACATTTCCCGGGACAGCCTATTATGCCGGGAGTCCTGATCGTTGAATCCCTGGCACAGGCCGGTGCAGTCGCACTTCTTTCAATGCCTGAAAACAGAGGAAAACTTGCAGTATTCGGAGCAATCAAAAACGCCAGATTCAAGAAGCAGGTGACTCCGGGAGATGTGCTTACTCTCAGGGTGACTCTGGACAGGCTCAGAAAAAGTACAGGCACCGGCATCGCAGAGGCATATGTCGGAGACGAGCTTGCATGTAAATGCGAGATAATGTTTGCATTCAGTTAGGAGACGGAAGTGGATAAAGAAGTCAGAAAGATCAATGACATCCTGGTGAATCTTTATAATCTTGTGCTTAAGCTGGAAGAGGATGCGATCCGCAAAGACTCCTCACACAATAATGTATCCATTAAAGAAGTCCATACGCTGGTGGCAATCGGGACTGGACGCCCCAAGACCATGACTCACGTGGCAAATATACTGGGCATAAATGTGAGCACACTTACTATAGCCATCAACAGGTTGGTGAAAAAAGGATATGTAAAAAGACTTCGCGATGAAAAGGACAGACGAATCGTGAAGGTGGAACTGACTGAGGATGGCATTTCCGCAGTCAGGGCTCATGAAGAGTTTCATACAAGCATGATAAGTGAAGCTGTTGCGGGGATGCCCCCTGATGAATTGAAACAGTTCGTATCGTCGATAGACAATATACAGCAGTTTCTCATGATGAGAAGTGCCACCTATCACAATGGGGCTGAATCGTTTTCGATGGCTCCGATTAAACTCGGAAATCATGAACTGCCTGTACCTCTGGTGCAGGCAGGAATGAGCATGGGAATAGCAGCATCAGGGCTGGCTTCAGCCGTTGCCATCGAAGGAGGCCTCGGTCTTATAGGAGCTCTTGAAATAGGGCAGGGAAGGCCTGGATACGAAGAAAATCGACTTGAGACCAATCTGAGGACGGTAAGGGAAGAGGTGTCCAGAGCCAGAAAGCTGACAGAGGAAGCAGGCGGCAAAGGTCTTATCGGAATATCAATAATGTGGAACAGACCTCATGTGGATAAATATATTGAGACAGCAGTGAAAGCAGGAGCTCAGGTGATTGTCACAGGAGGAGCCATTCCGAAAGATCTGCCTAAATACTGCAGCGACAGGAATGTAGCTCTTGTTCCTACGGTTTCATCCAAGCGTGCGGTGTCCGCTATAATGAGGACGTGGACTCAGAAATACAACAGAACACCTGATGCTTTCATTTTCCAGGGACCTCAGGCAGCAGGACTGCTGGGATTCAGGATGGAGCAGCTTGACAGAGCACGGGAGGAGCAGTACAGAACAATGGCTGCTGTCAGAGCAGAGCTTTCGAAGCTTGAGAACTGCCCGCTTATTTTTGGAGGAGGCATCTACAGCCGTGAAGATGCTGTCAGAGCATATCAGTATGGCGCTGATGGTTATCTTCTGGGAACGAGATTCGTGACAACCCGTGAGTGCGATGCACCGGAAGAATTCAGGAAGCTGTATTTGAACTGCAGTGAAAATGATGTTACAATAATCAGGAGCCCTATGAAAACATCAGTGAGAGTACTCAGTACACCATTTGCAGGCAGACTTGATAAAGAAGGCACTGAAGATTATGACATTGTTGAGGCAGCTGTCAGAGGAGTACAGGGTGATCTTGAGAACGGTCTGGTGTTCTGCAGCGAAACAGCAGGCAGAACTGACAGACTTGAGACAGTCAGAGATGTTTTCAGAGAGTTTACAACTCTGAAGAAATGAGGACGGCTGATGCTCAACATCTACTACGGAAGTGAAACCGCAGATAAATCAAAATTCATATTTGAACATATTAAAGGCAGAACCTTGCTGCTTGTACCGGATCAGTTTTCCCTTCAGGCAGAGAAGGATGCCTTTTTTTATCTTGGAGAGAAGAGCCTGATGGATCTTATTGTAGTCGACTTCTCATCTCTGGGAAACAAAGCCGTTACAGAGTCAGGAGGCAGGAAACCTGCAATGATAGATAAATATGGCAGGCATATTCTTCTGACAAGGATAATCGATGAAATCGAAGACGAGCTTAAGGTCTTCAGAGGTTTCAGCTGGAAAAATTCGTTTGCCGACATGATGAATAGCATGATTTCCGAAATGAAGCGATATGATATTACGCCTGAAGATATTGCTGAAGCAGAAGCCGGACTTGATGAAGGAAGCTATCTTAAATACAAACTGCATGACATAGAAAAAATATTCATGTCATATCAGAAACGGATTGAAGGGAAATACCTTGATTCAGAAGACTATATTACATTTTACGGAGAAAAGATAACAGAATCGAGACTGGTTAATGGTGCCGAAGTCTGGATATATGGCTTTGATACTTTTACACCTAAAAACCTTCAGGTGATAGAAAAACTTATAAGCACTGCTGCCGCTGTGAATATAGTAATGACCTACGAACCTTCAGGCAGCACTGAGAACCGTTTTTCGGATGCGCGTTTTCTGGCTGCCGAGGATGATGAGGATCTGTTCGGGCTTACAGGGTATGTGATTTCAAAGCTTGTTCAGATTGCCGAAAACCTTGGTGAAAAGGTTAAGCTTCAAGCTATCGACGGAGAGCTGAGAACAAGTGTATGGAACATGGCTGATGCAGAAGGTCCGGTGACCCTTGCTGCCGTATCTGACATATACGCAGAAGCAGAACGTGCCGCGGCTTATATTATGGAGCTTGTACGTGATGAAGGATTCCGGTTCGGGGATATTGTAGTAGTGTGCAATGATAATGAAATCAGAGGAAATATTCTCAGGCGGACGTTTATAAGGTGGGGTATTCCTGTTTTCATGGACAGGAAAAGGAAAGTTATGCATCATCCTGCAGTTGCCTTTCTTCTTGCTCTTATGGAAGTAATCGCCGGAGGATACAAGGATGATGCCGTAATGAGACTGATAAAATCAGGTCTTATAGATATGACGGTAGATGAAACCGAGCTTCTGGAGAATTATGTTCGCCAGTTCCGCATCAGGGGAAATATGTGGAAAAAAGATTTCATAAGGTGCGGTAGAAAATATACATCTGAAGATCTTAATGTGATTAATGGCTTGAGAAAAAGAGTGGTTTCAGTGATAGAAAATGCCAGACATGAAGTGGGATCAAGAAATAAAGCGGCAGATAAGATCAGAGGACTTTACAGGTTTTTAGATGAGGATTTTTTTATCAGAGAACGTCTTGATAAGATTATGGAAAGGCAGAACGGTTCCGGATTTGCAGATGAGGCTGCCGAGACAGCACAGAGCTGGAATGTGATATGCGGTATTTTTGATCAGATTGTCGAAACCCTTGGTGATGAGAGAATATCCAATGAAGGTCTGCTAAAGCTTATGACTGCCGGATTTGAGGAAATGGAAATTGGTATTGTGCCGACTTCATCGGACTGCGTGATTATTGGAACGCTGCAGAGAACTAGACTGAGCAGAATCAGAGCTCTGGTGGTGACAGGTGCGAATGAAGGAATACTTCCTGTTGTAATGAAGGATGAGGGACTGCTCAGCAGCAGGGAAAAGGCTGCGCTGGAGAGCATGGATTTTGAGTTTTCAAAAAAAGATGATGTGGCGAGGCAGGAGGAAAAACTTGCAATATACAGAATGCTGTCACTTCCGCAGGAAAAACTGTATATGAGCTGCAGTGCTACGGATGAGAAAGGCGAAGAACTGAGACCATCTCATGTGTTTACTTTACTCAGAGAATACGTAGACTCTCACGGCAGGTCTGAAGTGCTGGGAAATCTGGGAAGCAGGTATGGTGTGCCGGAACTGGCAGTGTCAGCTGCAGGAACGATATCGTATGTTGCAGATGCACTTCGTAATAATTACTCTGACGGATATATTGACGAAATGTGGCTGCCGGTGCTGAAGTGGTATCAGTGTAACGATGCTGTTTCCCTTGAACGGGTGAGAGCCGGTGTGATGTTTGACAATCATCTGGAAAAGCTTGGCAGAGATTTTGCGGACATTCTGTACTGTCCGGATAAGGATGTACTGCAGGTCAGTGCGTCGAGGCTCGAAGAGTACAGCAGGTGTCCGTTTGCTCATTTTGTTAAATATGGTCTGAGAGCAGAGGAGCAGGTACCATATGGAATGGGTGCAGGTGAGATAGGTGATGTGTACCATGAATGTATGATGCGGCTGTCACGAGAACTGATGCAGGATGTCCCGGCAGATACAGCTGTAACGGATCCGGAATCACCATGGATGACCATAACTCGTGAAAAATGCTGTAAACAGGTGAGGCATATACTGCAGGAGGAAATGAAAGATTTCAGAGAAGGGGTTATGAGTGCAGGCCCGGAAGAGGTATACCGGTCATCCAGAATTACTGAGATATGTGAAAATATAGCATGGCTGATGATCGGGCAGGTGAGAAAAGGGCACATAAGGCATATGAGGTTCGAACAGCCTTTCGGCAGAGGCTGCAGTCTTCCTCCTATAAGAGTGGACGCAGGCGGAAAAGAGGTTCTGATACAGGGGAAGATAGACAGAATGGATATAATGGAATCATCGGATTCAGTCAGAGTGGTGGATTATAAAACAGGTACTGATTCAGTAAAAGTTGATTATATTAGGAGCGGTTACAAACTGCAGCTCATGGTGTATCTTAAAGCGGCAATGAAGGAGCCGGCAGGGGTATTTTACTTTAGAATAAGAGACGTGGATACAGACGCTGACACAAGAAAGGTTGGAGAAGGTCCGGATGATTTTGCAGAACGTATGGCGGATGCATATAAGCTGGAGGGAATCGTTGTGAACGATATTGATATGATAGAAGATATGGACGGTGAATTCAGCAGCAAATCACAGGTTATCCCGGTAAAGCTGAACAGGAGCGATAATGCATATGCAGCTTCCTCAGGAGGATATCTGTTTACTCCTGAAGAGTTCAGTGAACTATGTCAGCAGGTAGATGAGCAGGTAAAGCGTATATGCTGTGAGATATGTGACGGCAGCATTGATATTCTGCCAAAGCTGGAGAAAGAAAAGGATATGGACGGCAGGCAGAGAACTTCCTGCAGATTCTGTGAGTACAGAAGTATCTGTATGTTCGATACGACCTTTGCTGGCTGCAGGTATCATAATGCCTGAGCATGACACCTGCAGCGATGCTGAGAAAGAGCATTCAAAATTTTGAAAAAGACTATGATTTGCATGCTTGACGGGGGATTTGATACATAGTAAAATAATTTTATCGAGCCACTGTAGCTCATCTGGCAGAGCAGCGCATTCGTAACGCGCAGGTGGCCGGTTCGATCCCGGCCAGTGGCTCCATAGAATTCAATATGTGATCAGGGCTTCAGCATTATTGCTGTGAAGCTCATCCTTACGGGGGATTAGCGCAGCTGGGAGCGCGCATGACTGGCAGTCATGAGGTCACGGGTTCGAGCCCCGTATTCTCCACCAGAAAGAAACGAGAGGTCAGGAGCCTCTCGTTTTGCGTATCAAAGAGAAAAGGGGCTCGAAGCCGAAAGGGCCTAACAGTCCGGTGGACTGTCAGTGTCTGAGCACGCCGGAGGCGAGCGCAGGACGGCAAATTGCGGAGCAATTTGTGGAAGCCCCGTATTCTCCACCAGAAAGAAACGAGAGGTCAGGAGCCTCTCGTTTTGCGTATCAAAGAGAAAATATCAGTCGCGAAATGAGTCAAAAGGTGTTATGATATCATAATAAAGAACAATATGGCATGAAATGTTCATTTTACATGCTGACGTGAAAGGCGGTATACAGGATGATTATAATTTACAAGAGCAAGACAGGTTTTACAAAAAAATACGCAGAGCTGATCGCCGCAGAAACCGGAGCAGAAATTCTGCCTGTTGAGAAAGCAGATATGAAAAGTCTGGCGACCCATGATGTTGTCGTCTTTGGCGGAAGATGCTGCGGAGGAGTTGTGGACGGACTTGATGATTTCAGGAAGCAGGCCGAAAAAAACGGTATCAGCAATCTCCTGGTTTTCTGTACGGGAGCTACTCCTGCAGAGATGACAGATATGATTGGAGAAATGTGGAAAAATAATCTCTCGGAAGAGGATATGAAAAAAATCCCGCATTATTATCTGGAAAGTGGCATATGCTACGAGAAAATGAACTTTGCCGACAAAATGATGATGAAGGCATTCCGTCATATGATGAAGAAAAAAAACGATAAGACCGAGTACGAGGAAGCACTGGCAAAAGCTATCGAGCAGTCTTATGACAATTCTTCGCCGGAAAATGCACGTCCCCTGATCGAAAAGCTGATGCAGTACCGGACATCTGAAAGCAGTTAATATATCAATTGAAATATCTGAAAGGAAGCAGCTGACAATGCAGAAACTGTTCAGAATTGAAGGCAGCAGCATTATGGGAGATAAAGTGGAGGTCAGACTTCCCCTTGAAGCTGCCAGAAGAATAATCAGAGTGACAGGGAAACTGCCTGTCACTGAGAAGAATATTGGAAGAGCTGATATGAAGGAACTGATGGATGCCGTCGAGAAATGTCTTGAAGGCGATGTGGATGGTGATATGATCAGCATCAGAACCGCAGAAGGGATGAATCTGAGAATATATATCGAAGAACGCTGACGGAACAGTCAGTGCCCTTTGGTGAACGGTACAAATTATGAAAATAACTATAAAAACCTCAAAAGTGAATTTTTCGATGCCGGTTCCTCTGAGCATGGCAGGATTTGCTGTGAAGTCGGTGCCGGAAGCTGTTTTTCGTGAGATGCGCAGGAAAGTGCCAGCCCCTTATGATCAGCTGGTGAACAGGGAAACGGTAATGCTGTATTTTAATGAATGCAGAGATGTTTTCGCAGCAAATAAGGGACTTGAAATACTGCATGTTGAAGGACATGACGGGACTTACATATCAGTGAAATTATGACAG
>JALEQY010000042.1 GCA_022763735.1 Clostridiales bacterium | reverse complement strand
ACTGTATCCACCAGCGGGATAATTCCGGTGATGAAGCAGTTTGCGGAGGATTTCCCACAGGTCAATCTGGCTATATCCCTTCACCGCCTTGATGACAGGGGAAGAAGTGAGATCATGCCGATAAACAGGAAATATCCTGTGGATGAGCTGCTTGAAGCTGCCGGAGAGTATGCGGAGAAGACCGGAAGACGGGTGACCTTTGAGTATACTCTGATAAGAGGAGAAAACGACAGTAAGGATGATCTGAAACTTTTGATAGAGAAACTGAATGGTCTGCTGTGTCATGTTAACCTTATTCCGCTGAATAAAGTGGATGAGACCGGATACAAAGGCAGCAGCAGGAAACGGGCAGAAGAGATGGCTTCAGAGCTTGCCGGAAGCGGTATTGCTGCTACTGTGAGAAGAGAGCTGGGTAGCGAGATTGACGGGGCATGCGGACAGCTGAGACTTAAAAGCAAAATCTGAAACAGTATGGGGATTTTATATTGCCCAAAACAACCACATAGTGTATAATATTAGTTACTATAAAAGCGCTTATAGCAATATATCGAGGAGGACAGTGTTATGGTGAAATTACTCATAGGACACAAAGGAAGCGGTAAAACCGGACAGATGATACAGCTGGCAAACGACAGCGTTGAAACAAGCAATGGTAGCATAATTTTTATAAATAAAAATCAGAGACTCATGTATGAACTGAAGCACAGCATCAGAGTAATATGTATGGAAGATTATGAACATATTACGAACATAGATGAGTACATAGGGTTCGTATATGGAATAATCAGTTCAGATCATGACATCGAAGTTATTTTTATCGACAGTATCCTGAAACATGCAGATGTTACACTGGGAGATCTTCCTGAGTTCATCGACAGACTTAAGGCTATTTCGGAAATATATGGACTTGATTTTGTAGTAAGCGTAAGCGCAGATAAAGAAGAAATGATCGGAGTAAACTTCGACGGATGTGAGATATTAAACTAACAATAGCAGAAAAGGATTAAAAGGCGGTGAAAACACCGCCTTTTTTAAGGACATTAAAGATGAAAAAGGCATATTTTTTTGTAGTACTAACGGCTTTCCTTTTTGGAACGATGGAAGTGGCCTGCAAAGCAGCGGGAAACCAGCTTGACCCGTTTCAGCTGACTTTCCTGAGATTCGCTATAGGCGGTCTGATTCTGCTGCCTTTTGCCGCTGCGGAACTTAAACAGAACAGAATAAAACTGACAGCTAAAGACATACTGATACTTGCTGGAGTCGGCGCCCTGGGAATACCGCTAAGCATGGTATTTTTCCAGCTGGGAGTCATGAATTCAAACGCGGCTACGGCATCAGTGCTGATATGTATAAATCCCTTTTTCACGATGGTGTTTGCCCACTTTTTCACAGAGGAAAAGCTCAACAGGAATAAATTCATCGTGCTGGCGATAGGTCTGGCCGGCCTCATATTCATGATAAAGCCATGGAATATACAGGAGGGGAATACGGTCATCGGGATAGTGTACATGCTCTTGGCTGCCGTTTTCTTCGGAGCTTATACAGTTGCGGGCAAGGTAAGTGTTCAGAAAATGGGAATAATGGCACAAACAAGCATCAGCTTCATATTAGGTTCACTTATCCTGTTTATAATAATACTCATAACAGGTAAACCTGTTGTGGCCGGAGTTACAGACAGCTTTATACTGGTGCTTTATGTCGGAATATTTGTTACAGGGCTTGGATATTATTCATATTTCATGGCAATCAAGAATTCAGATGCGGCAACAGGTTCGCTGGCATTTTTTCTCAAGCCGGCAATAGCTCCTGTTATGGCAGTTATTTTCCTGAAGGAGACGATCCTTTGGAATACATATATAGGAATCGGCCTTATACTGGCTGCATCGTATATGAATATCAGATATCAGAGGAAAAACAATGAGATCAGACAGCAGCTTGACAGTTGAAAGACTTGAGAGCATTTTCAGAGACAGAGAACCGGGGACAGAAGATGACTACAAGTTCTTTTCTGTTCTTGTGCCGGTAGTAAGGATGAGAAACGGATTGCATGTGCTGTATGAAGTGCGTGCCAGGCATATGACTAGACAGCCTGGGGATGTATGTTTCCCCGGAGGCGAGATGGAGACCGGTGAAACGGCGATGGAGTGCGCTTTGCGTGAAACATGTGAGGAAACAGGCATAAATCAGAGCAGAATAAGTGTGGTAAATCAGCTGGATACGATTTATACTTATAGTAACTTCCTGATGTACAGTTTTTTAGGTATAATGGAGGAAGAGGCTCTGGATGATCTGAAGCTGAATCCTGACGAGGTGGATGAGGTGTTTCTGATTCCGCTGCAGGAGCTGATGGAAACTGAGCCGGAGATATACAGGGCGGTGATAGTGCCTGAGATTCCTGAAGATTTCCCTTATGACAGAGTCACGGGAGGGAAAGCTTACAACTGGAGAAAAGGCAGATCGGTTCTGCCGGTGTATGAAGTTGGTGGCAGAGTGATCTGGGGGCTTACCGCCAGAATCACGGCAAGGTTCATAGATGCGATAAGAGGTGACATATGTTCAGAATAGGTTTATGTCAGATGAAGGGTTCATTTGACAAGAAAAAAAGCATGGAAACCGCTTCGGAGTTTATCAGAGAGGCAGCCGCAAATGGTGCACAGGTGATCTCGCTGCCTGAGATGTGGAACTGTCCTTACTCCAATGATTATTTCAGAGATTATTCGGAAGCGGCAGATGGTCCAACTGTGGAGTTCCTCTCTAAGCTTGCTGCTCAGCAGGATGTGTACATTATAGGTGGTTCTATCCCTGAGATTGATGATGGCAAAGTCTATAATACATCCTTTTCATTTGATCGTAAAGGGAACGTTATAGGCAGGCACAGAAAGGTACACCTGTTTGATATAGATGTTAAAGGCGGTATAAGATTCATGGAATCCGATACCTTGACAGCCGGTGAAGAAATGACTGTTCTTGACACAGAGTTCTGTAAAATAGGTGTTGCAATATGCTATGATGTGAGATTTCCTGAATGGTTCAGAAAGATGGCACTGGCAGGAGCAAAGCTTATTGTTCTGCCGGCTGCATTCAATATGACGACCGGTCCGGCTCACTGGGATCTTACAATGAGGGCAAGGGCTCTTGACAATCAGGTGTACTTCGCCGCCAACTCTCCTGCCCGAGACGAAAGCGGACCATATACAGCATACGGCAATTCATGCATAGTAAATCCGTGGGGTGAATTCGTGTCACATGCTGATGAGAAGGAAGGTATTATTTACGGGGATATTGATCTCGACTATGTGGAGTCGATAAGACAGCAGCTGCCGCTGCTAAGACACAGAAGAGAAAAACTTTATCAGGAGGATAGGTAATGAGAAAGATAATAACAGTGATTCTGTTTCTTGCACTGATTTTCGCAGCAGCAGGATGCGGCAGTCCTGCAGAGGAGCAGCCTGAGGAACAGATCGATTATGAAATCGCACTGGTGACAGATGCAGGACTGATCATGAATGGCGGATACAGCCAGGTGGCATGGGAGGCCATAACAGACTTCGGCTCATCCACCGGAGTATCCCACAAGTATTACAAAGCTTCAGAGGCAAGCGACAAAGCTTATAAGGAGACTATAGATAATGCGGTGGACAACGGTGCCGGAATCATAATTGCTGACGGCTATTCCTTTGAAGATGTGGTTTACAACGCTCAGAAAAAATATGAAGATGTGAAGTTTATACTGATTGATGCTGACCCTGTTGATAAGGATTCCGGCGAGACGAAGATAGCCGGCAATACGGCAGTGATTCATTTTGCGTCTGAGCAGGCGGGATATCTTGCTGGGTATGCGGCAGTATCCAATGGTGATTTACAGCTGGGATTCATCGGAGCGGAGAAGCAGCCTGCAGTGATGGACTACGGATACGGATTCCTGCAGGGAGCGGATGATGCAGCTCAGGAGAACGCTGAAACAGTGACTGTCAGATATTATTACTGTACAAGCGATGACGACAGGGATGCTGTGCTGGACAAAGCATCATCCTGGTACAAGGGCAGTACGGGAGTTATATTCGCATGCGGCGCTTCGGTGGAACAGCCGGTTGTCGAAGCTGCTGAATTTGCAGGCAAAGGCGTGATCGCATCAGAAACGGCAAAAAGCCAGATGTCAGATACTGTCATCACATCAGCAGCGAAGAATATTTCGGATGCTCTGGAGGAAACATTGAAACTGTACAAGAATGATCAGTTTCCGGGAGGACAGGAAATTATCTATGATGCCACCAACGACGGCATAGCCCTTGATATGGAAAACAGCCGCATGGACGGATTCTCCAAAGGAGAATATAAAAGCGTTCTGGGGGACATTGAAGACGGCGAGATTATTGTGAAGAAACACGATGATGGGAAAATAAGTTCTCTGGGTCTGACGAATGTCAGAGTGATATCGAAATAGTTAAAACCGGCCTGGTTCTGTTAAATTAGTATGTAGTCCCGAGAATTTACGAAAACCAGCATTTTTACATGCTGGTTCGTAAAATACCCGGTAGATTTCCAAAATATTGAAATGACTCGTTTCGAAATATGGATTAAAAAGTTGCGATTTCGTAATTAATACCCATAAATTTACATTAATTTCAATATAAGTAAGCTGAAAACATAGATATAATCCTAAATATTTCAATTATAGTTTTTGTTTTTACGAAACCGGGGTCTAAATCTATTGATTTCGTAAATTCTCGGTGTGCGTGACACGCTGAGTCGAACAAAATGGAAAATTTTATGAAAATAATTGGGGAATGCGAGCCGGGGTCGGTCCCCGCCACGAAAAAGCTACTGTTTTTCTGCGAAGGACAGTAGAAGCTCTTTTTCGAACTGAGTAAGATGCATCCTGTCTGAGATTTTCTGTATTTCCTGATACGGCAGTACATAGCTTTCATCAATGCATAACCTTGTGAAATCGTCCTTTTTCATCCCGATTTCACTGAAGGTTATTTCTCCTGAACATAATTTCCTGTCATAAAGCCTGAAAAACGCTCCTGCAAAGGAACTGGTAAGTACCTGATAAACCTGTTGAGGTGTATCAGCAACTATCTCAGCACCCATCTTGCGCTGGAAGTCAGGATTTCTGAATCCCCAGGACACAGAAATTCCTTTAAGACCGGCATTGGCAGCAGTTTTTATATCGACTTCAGAATCTCCGATATATACAGCATCTGCAGCACCTTTCCCGGATGCTTCCAGAACCACATCGATCATATCTGATTCAGGCTTTCTTCGCAGACCGTCTCTTTCCCCAATAAAAAAATCAACATTGTCCGGGAAATACAGCTTGCCAAGCTCCTGAACGGCACTGTCAAGCTTGTTGGAAACAACCGCAACAAATGCCCCATCTGCTTTAAGCTTATCCAACAGCTCATTCACACCTTCATATACACTTGTCCTGTCGTTGCAGTGAACAGCATAGTATTCTTTGAAAGCAGCCAGAGTTTTCTCATATTCACTTTCGTCGGCATTATCAGGAAGTGAACGTTTTATCAGCATTCCTACGCCATTGCCTACAAATTTTCTCACTTCCTCAATGCTGCGCTGCGGATATCCGCCGGCCGCCAGTGCATGATTTGTAGCATCAGCCAGATCATCAAGCGTATCCAGCAGGGTGCCATCCATGTCAAATATAACTGTATTGAATCTTAAGCTCATTATTCTCTCTCCTGTTTTGTAATTTACTTTGTCCGGAACTTATGTTATAATAATAACATCTATCTATCAAAAAATCAAAGAAGGGAGGCAATATATGCTCTCAAAAATTATGCCTAAACGAAACGACCTTAAGAAGACAGTTAAGTCTGCTGTCAAAGAAGAAGTCAAATCTCAGGTTAAAGCCGCTCTTGTTCAGGATTTTCTTGACAATAGTGCTAACATCGTTACGGCTAATGATAAAATTGATCCTGATTTATATATAAAGAACAATGTTAAAAGGGGTCTGAGAAATTCAAATGGCACAGGGGTTGTGGTCGGTCTGACAAAAATAGGCGGAGTACGAGGCTATGATGTGGACGACGACGGCAACAAGATTCCGATTGAAGGCCAGCTGTTTTACAGGGGATACAGCATTGAGGATATTGTTAATAATTGCATAAAAGAAAACAGATTCGGCTTTGAAGAAATAACATTTCTTCTTATTTTCGGATCACTGCCAAGTAAAACGGAACTTGAAGCATTTAAGAAAGTTCTGGGTTCACGCCGCGAGCTTCCTCAGGGATTCGCACGCGACATGATTCTGACAGCACCATCGAACAACATAATGAATAAGCTTGCGCGAAGTGTTCTGGCACTGTACTGCTATGACAGTAATCCTGACGATACATCAGTATCAAATGTAATACGTCAGTCAATAGAGCTTATAGGATACTTCCCTGCTCTGATAGCTTATGCATATCAGGCGAAATGTTCATTCTATGATAACATGAGTCTGCATCTCCATACGCCGGTGCCGGAATTGTCTACATCGGAAAATATTCTGAGGATGATAAGGCCTAACGGCGAGTATACTGATATTGAAGCGAAACTGCTGGATCTGTCGATGATACTGCATGCGGAACATGGCGGCGGAAACAACTCCGCCTTCACTACTCATCTGGTATCTTCAACAGGTACGGATACATATTCAGCCATTTCTGCTGCTATCGGATCTTTAAAAGGCCCTAAACATGGCGGTGCCAATATAGCTGTTATCAATATGATGGCAGATATAAAGGAACATGTACCTGATTTCAACAACAGAGGAAAACTGGATGATTATCTTGTAAAGCTTCTCAGAAAGCAGGCAGGTGACAGATCGGGTCTGGTATATGGTATGGGACATGCTATATACACATTATCAGATCCCAGAGCGAAGGTTCTCAAGTCAATGGCAAAAAAACTTGCAGACAGCAAAAACCTTGTTGATGATTTTCTTCTTTGTGATTACATTGAAAAACGTGTTCCTCAGCTGAAGGCTGAAATAACAGGCGTTGATAAGCCAATGCCTGCTAATGTGGATCTTTATTCAGGTTTCGTATATGATGCTCTGAACATACCTACAACTATTGCTACACCGCTGTTTGCAACAGCAAGGCTCTCAGGATGGTGTGCCCACAGAATAGAAGAACTCGTAGCAGGAGGAAAGCTGATGCGTCCAGCTTATAATTCAGTGCAGCCGGTACAGGAATATGTTCCGATCGACAAGAGAACTTCCAATTTTACATCATTAAAAAAATAGGATGGATGCCTGTCATGCAATCTCCAGGTATTCCTGCAATCTGATACGAATACAAAAGGGCTGCCGCATCAGCGACAGCCCTTTTTCTTTTCGCCCTTTGACATAGACCAGTATGCCCACGCCATAAAGAATAGTCGTTACGAGGAACTGTACCAGACCGTACAGCAACCAGCACAACAGCACCTTCGACGCAGATCAGGGCACTCATCCAGTAACCCCAGGCTGAACTGAATCCGATAAATTCACCGAAGCCTGTTTCCATAATAATTTCCTCCCAGACCCGGCGCCACTTTGCAGGGGGATTTATGCTATAATATATTAAATCTAAGGTATGACTAAGTTAACTGAAGTATTATTAACAGATATTATACGAGGGTGATATATAATGAAATTGTTATATGCTGAAGACGAAATCAGTATGTCCGAGGCGATTGTGGATATATTGGAGTACCATAATTATACAGTTGATGCCGTTTATGAAGGCGACGCTGCACTGAAGTACGCCCGGTCAGAACAGTATGACGGAATTATTCTTGATATCATGATGCCTTACAGAAGCGGTCTGGAGGTTCTGAAGATGCTGCGCAGAGAAGGCCGCAGGACTCCGGTACTGCTGCTTACTGCCAGAAGTGAGGTGGAAGACAGGATAACGGGTTTCGATTCGGGTGCAGATGATTATCTGCCGAAGCCATTTGATATGGGGGAACTGCTTGCTCGGGTGAGAGCTATGCTTCGCCGCAAGGAAGATTATACTCCGAGTGTTCTGACCTTCGGGAATATTTCACTGGATTCAAGGAGTTTTGAGCTTAAGGGAAAAGAGGGTTCCGTTTCCCTGCCGAAGCTGGAATATCAGCTGATGGAACTGCTGATGCTGAACAAAGGAATTTATCTTTCTACAGAAGATATTCTCGTTAAAGTCTGGGGATATGATACCGATGTGGAGATCGGTATTGTCTGGGTATATATATCTTATTTGAGAAAAAAGCTGGCAGAGCTTAATGCAGATATTGTGATTAAAGCAAAGCGTAATATAGGTTATACATTGGAAATTGCGAAATGATAAAGACACTGCAGAAAAAATTTATAGTAACAGCAATGATTGCCATTACCGTTTTACTGGTGGTGCTGCTTGGAGTTATAAACGTTGTAAACATATGGGCAACCTCACAGGAAACGGACAGGATGCTAGGATTCATTTCACACACCCATACTGAGCAGAAAGGGCAGCCGCCGGATCGATATACTGAACGCAGAGGAATATGGGATCATACGTTCAGCAAAGATGACATTATGTCTGCTGTCTATTTCACAGTGGAATTCGATAATTACGGCGAAATTGACAGTGTCGATGTCACCAGGATATCTTCGGTAACAGAGTCTGATGCCAGAGAGCTTGCAATTGAGGGCTATAATAAGAAAGAAACAGGGAATATCGGGAAATTCAGATACACAAGAATACCCCCGGATTACGTCAGAGGGACAGTTTATATCTTTATGGATATATCCTCAAACTATATATCACTTGTCAGAATTGTTGTCCTGTCACTTGTTGTAGGCATAATCTGATGGGCGCTGATGCTTCTGCTGGTGGTTCTGCTGTCAAGAAAGGCAATCCGACCGATAGCTGAGAATATACAGAAGCAGCGTCAGTTTGTCACGGATGCCGGACATGAAATCAAAGTTCCTCTCGCCATTATTCTCGCCAATACCGACGCAATGGAATTACATAATGGTGAGAACAAATGGAGTAAAAACATTCGCAATCAGGTGATCAGATTAAATGGACTCATGCAGAATCTGCTGACTCTTGCCCGTGCCGATGAAGAAAAGAAGATGGTAAGCTGTGAGACCTTCAGCTTATCTGATTTGATGGAGAATTCCATTGCTTATTTTGAAGAACCGATGAGAATGAAACACTTGGAGATTCAGAAAAATATTGACAGCAATACGATGATTTATGCCGGTAAACAGCAGTTTTCCAATCTGGTTTCAATTCTGATGGATAATGCCGTTAAATACTCTGCAGCAGATGGCGTCATCGAAATCCGTCTGATAAATAATTCGAAACATGTGGAGCTTCAGATAGAAAATGAATGTGAAGCATTGCCTGAATGTGATCCGGACAGGCTTTTTGACCGTTTTCATCGTGCAGATGCTGCGCGGACCCAGAAAAACGGCGGATATGGAATCGGTCTGGCTGCGGCCAGAACCATCGTGGAATCCTGTAGCGGGGAGATATCTGCTCAATACTTACCACAGAACAGAATCACATTTACCGTTCGCTTTCAGAAATAATATCGCTATAAGTCAAACCAGAATTTTAATAAAATAAAACCGCCGGCGTCTACCTGAAACTAAGCCACGACTAAGGTAGACGTTTTATAATGTCCACATTAATCAGAAAGGAAATGATAATTATGTACATACTTAAAAACGCATTGAAATGTATCAGCCGGTCAAAAGGCAGAAATATTCTGATCGGCGTAATCGTGCTTGTAATAGCAATCTCATCGTGCATCGGTCTGTCGATTCGCCAGGCGGCCGAGAGTACAAAAGAAGAAACACTGGCAGATTTATCTGTTACAGCAAATATTTCGTTTGACAGGGCTTCCGCCATGGATCGGGCAGCCGG
>JALEQY010000038.1 GCA_022763735.1 Clostridiales bacterium | reverse complement strand
GAAATGGAACGGCTCTATTGATTCCATAAGATCATCCGCCAGCTTCTCCGAGCCATCCACCGGGATGTTGTTAAAACTCACATTTCCCGATCGAGTCACATTGTAATGCTCGGTTTCGGTATATTCGTAATCACCTTCAGTCCATGTTTTAATCTTTTCGGCATTAAAGCTCATATCACCATCGGCGTCACCGTCAAAGAGCCAGAAAGGAACATATACGCCTTTTATCTCTTCTATATGCTTATCGCTTTTGAACCTCTTAGGCACATATTTTCTTTTGTTTACAAAACTCTCAAAGTTCTTCATGGCCTGTTTTTTGTCAAATTTGAAAGGTATAACATAATCAGGTTTCAGAGCTCCAGAAAACTGACCCGTCATTACAACCCTGTTACCACAGTACGGACATGTGGTCGAGCCCAGATTCTCATCGCCTATTATCTCACCTGCACATGACTCGCATGTGTACACCCTCATTCCTTCAGTCTCACCTTCCTGCCATTGACCGCCTGCAGATTCCCAGGTAATATCGTCGACATATTCTGAGCTTTTTTCTGCGTTCATCTCCATTATTGCATTGATATCAAACTCCGAATCACAGTATGGGCACTTCATTTTCTGTGTTCCTGCATCGAATTCTATTGCACCTCCGCATGCAGGGCATTTGAATTGTTCCAATCCTCCCATAATTGCACCTTCCTATTTAATATCGTTATCATCGAATATATCTCCGCATTCAAGACAGAATTTCGGTGGATTCTCCGGATCTTCAGGTTCCCATCCACACTTGTCGCACTTGTAAAGCCTTGCTCCTTCCGGCTTCTTCGCTCCGCATTCGCTGCAGAACTTGCCTTTGTTAAGTGCACCGCAGCTGCAGGTCCATCCCATCTTATCAGCAGGTCTAGGGCTTCCGCACTCAGTACAGAATTTTCCTTCGGCAATATTGCCGCACCGGCACTGCCATGCGTTCGGTGAAGGAGCTGCCTGCTGTACTGCGCCTGGCTGATTCTGCTGGTTTGGCTGATTCTGCTGTCCCATGGCGAACAGATTCTGCGCATTCATTCCGCCACCAGCCTGATTAGCCATTCCCAGTCCCATGAATCCCATCATAGCACCGCCTTCATTGGCTGCTGCCACTTCCATAGCGCTGGCCTGAGCTCCTGCCAGAGTAGCTGCCGCCATTGTCGGATCCTTCATAACTGCTGCTTTCTGGAGCTGCTTTATAATTTTCTCATCCTCTTCCGATGCCTTTACAGAATTCACGCCGAACGAAACCACCTGCAGTCCTCTAAGTTCTAACCACTTCTTTGAAAGAACCTCATTGAGCGCATCACCCAGCTCTGTCGTATGGCCCGGTATTGCGCTGTATCTAATACCCATCTCCGATATTCTGGCAAAAGCAGGCTGCAGTGCTGTAAGCAGCTCAGATTTAAGCTGGCTGTCTATTTCTTCTCTGCTGTAGCTTTCGCTCACATTACCGCATACATTTGTATAGAACAGCATAGGGTTCACGATTTTATACGAATATTCCCCGTTGCATCTTATGGCAATATCCATGTCGAGCCCGATATTTCTGTCTACCACTCTGAAAGGAACAGGACTTGCCGTACCGTATTTATTGCCTATTATCTCTTTCGTGTTAAAGTAATATATTCTCTGATCTCTGCCGGTGCCGCCGCCGAACTTAAATCTGTCCCAGGCATCCCTTGCGGCATTCTTAAGGCCTTCCTTGAGATTTCCTGCAAAAATGGACGGTGTCGCTTCGCTGTCATATGTAAATACCCCCGGCTCTGCGCAGAGCTCTATAACCTTACCCTGCTCCACGATCATCATGCACTGTCCGTCAGCAACTGCTATTCCTGAGCCGTTGGAAATGACATTGTCCTCGCCCCTGCTGTTTGACGAACGTCCTGATACCCGTTTCTGTCCCTTTACAACAAGTACATCCGCATCAATGGCATCACAGTAGAAATAATCCTTCCACTGATCTGCCAGCGTCCCGCCGATGGCTCCTGCCGCCGCTTTAATAAGTCCCACCTGTATCTCCTTTCAAACCTGCTGATAAAACACAGGGAGTGAACATCCGCGTTCACTCCCCAGACCTTTTTTAATACAGCCTATCAATAATAGCTGATAACTTTATAGCTCCAGCTTAGACCTCCTGCTCTGAGATCATATCCTGTTTTGCTGTTATCGAGTTTCACGGTAACTTTCTTCACCTGATTAGGCTTAAGCTTGCCGCTGTTGATAGTCTTGGTACCGATAGTCTTGCCCTGGCATTTAACTGTAAGCTTGATCTTACAGTAGTCAAGGGTGTATATATGGGTATTTATGAATTTTCCATTTACTACTACTTTACTGCCTGAATAATATATTTTATCAGGTCTCCAGTAATGTGAAAGCTGCTCATATGCTGAAGGGTAATTGGAATAGCTGAATGTGGCAACATTAGCCTTTGGTGAATATGTCTTGCTGTACGATGATGAATAATATGTTTTACCAGCATCCTTTACATATGACTTCAGTTTATATTTCTTCTTCCCTGCTGTATTCTTCGTCGTAGTGTATGAGGAGCCTGTTGTACTTCCAAGTTTAACCCATTTGCCACCTGTATACTGGTATACTATGGTGCCGGTAGAGCCTGTAGATTTTTTGATAGTTATTCTTGCCTTCTTATCACTTATCTTTGTTACAGAACCGGTGGCTGCTGAAATCTGCTTTGATGTGCACGACTTGAGAGCGGTCCAGCTTCCATAATAGGTTTGACCGTTAGGATCCTCATAATATATTCTTACCTTGAATTTTGATGTTCCTTTATATGGTATCGCCGCGTTCAGATTTCTTGAAGAAGTCACAGTATATTCCTTTTTGAGTGTGCTGCCATAATATCTTTCTACCTGATAACCGGTTATGTTCTCTGTTGATGATACTTTCCAGGACAGAGAAGCTTTTTTAACACCTGTCGAAATAGAAAGGCTTGTTATTTCAGGTAAAACAGGTTTCGGAGTTTTAACTGTAGCATAGCTGAATAAACTCTGAAGTTTCGTCTTTGTTGATGCACTAAGAGCTACCTTGCTGCCTTCAGTCCTCGTAAGATCAGGTAAAGTATCTTCAAGTGCACTTTCTTTGGCCACATAATATGTATACGTCGTGTCCAGATACGGTGGATCATCATATCCTATAATTCTTTCACTGTGATATGTGCTATTCTGTACACATGTTATGGTTTTTCTCTCAACATCTTCTCTGTAAAATACGTTATTCCCATATTTATCAGTTCCATCATAGGAATCGAAATATACATCTACTCCCATGAAAGCATTGTTTGTGGAATATATTAATTCTGCTTTGAATCCTGTGAATGATGATGTTTCGACAGGAACATTCTGCAGCTCACCTCTGACGTCATATGCACACTTACCACTTGATCCATATTTACAGATCAATGAAAAAGTGTATGTATCAGATTTCGTAAAATTCCATTGGTATTTATACCCGGTTGACGAATCTGCAGTTTTTCTTGTAATATCATTTCCGGATGAATCTGTCACCTGCAAGTCAAATGCTGTATCCCATCCATACCCGCTTTCATCCACATGACTGGCAGAAGCTAGAAACATCTTGGTGCTGTCAGCTTTAAATGACTTTGAAAATACTGCTGTATTTTTATCGGCACTTGTACAATCTCTCGTCCTTTCGTCAAAGGAAACAGATTCGTCTTCAGGATATGCCGGAGCTGTGCAATGAAGCTCAGCCGGACTGTTCAATGGGTCCGGTTCCTCTCCGGTCTCAGGATCACCCTGCGGATTAGCATCTAATAAAGAATATTTAATGGTAATTCCCTGGTTCTGAGTTAAACTGTAATTCGGATTCTTTTCTTTATTATATTCATAAATTCTTTCCCCACTAAGGCTTACCAGGTTACCTTCTTCATAAGCCAGATACTTTCCAGTGCCATTATTGAATATACTTAGATCATACCAATAGTAATCTCCATCCGGATACCCTGCTTTTTTAAACACATCTAAGTTGACCGTTACCTTAAGATTAAATTGCCCATCACTTTGAGGCACATATTCAACCTTTGATACCGGACAGCTTTGCGTAGGTGTATATACCTGCACCAGATCATTTGTATCCGCTTCTGCCACATCGGCTCCTATACACGGTATCATCGTAAATACCATCGCTACGATGATCAGCAGGCTTATCGCCAGCCTCCGTCTGCTTCGTTTAATCGTTTCCATTACGTACCTCCTTTTTCATCTCCTGAATAAACTTCTCAATAAACCCTTACCAACTTCCTTTGCAGCCTCCGCCGCTACACTCTTAGCCGTCTCCTTACCAATCTCCCTCTTCATACCTTTATCCATACCGGAAACCATGCTCTTAAGCCCGCTTCCTGCCGATGACAGATTTTTCATCATACCTGTGCTTCCCGGCATGCTCGAAGGAGCAGGTGCTCTGCCTGCACTGTCTGCGAAGGTTCTCTTTAGCCTGCTGGTATTTTTTATCAGCTCGCTCTTGCCCGGTCTTCCGTCAGGCGTCCTGTTGCGCTGGAAGTATCTGATATCCTTGTTGAGTTCCTCTGCAATGGCATTAAATTCATCATCCATATCAGGGCATCTTCTCGTATCCACCATTTCATAATATGGATACGGCTGCGGTGTCAGCAGAATTTCCTCCATTGATTTGTCAGTCAGCACCTCTTCAAAGAGCACATATCTCATTGCCTTAATATTGTCAGGATGCATGACTTTCTTGATTCTCCACAGCTCATCGAGCCCCTGCGGGTTAAGCAACGATATTGTGTAAAACGGACTTTCCTCAATCACGTCAAAGGTTATTCCCATGTCCTCTGCCATGAATCTGTAATACTTCCTCAGCTGTCTTCTCGTCAGAACCATTGCCTTAACGTAGCTTTCCAGCTTGGGATCCCCTTCTCTGATTTTGCGTTTAGCTCTCTCCCAGGCGAATATCAGTGACATGAAATTTGTCATCATTTCAACCTTCAGCTGAGTCTGAACTGCTATATCATCACAGGTGGCCTTTGCCAGCTCTCCCATATATGTTATCTCCTCCAGACTGGTGGCTGTTGCATATGTTCCTATGGTAGCCTTCACGCCTGCAGATGTAACCTCGTAATTGGGATCTGCCGCTTCGAGGAAATCCTCTGCAATATCCTTGTAATCAGCAGTCACTGTATTGAGAATAAGCTGCTCCCTCTCTATAATCAGCTGAGCCTCCATGATGTCATCTGTTCTGTTCTCAACATCAAAAAGCTTCTGATACGCTTTGTCTGTAAGCTCACGTTTGTTCGGCTTTACGGCATTCTCGTATATGACCCTGTAGGTATCCAGAAACTCATGCACCGTAGG
>JALEQY010000106.1 GCA_022763735.1 Clostridiales bacterium | reverse complement strand
GGCACTTGATAACAGACCGCTGAAATTTGAGGAATTTAATGATCTGGTAAATCAGATAGTATATGTCAGCGCCACCCCTGCACCGTATGAAAAAGAGCAGAGCGGAGGTGTCTCCGCAGAGCAGATTATCAGGCCGACAGGCCTGCTTGACCCGATCATTGAGACCCATAGCACAGAAGAACAGATGGATCATCTGATAGGGGAGATAAATAAGGTAACAGCCAAAGGCGAGAGAGTTCTGGTGACCACCCTCACCAAGAAAATGGCAGAGAGTCTTACCGATTACCTGAAAAATACAGGTATAAAGGTCAGATACCTTCATTCGGAAATCGACACACTGGAAAGAATGGAGATTATCAGAGACCTGAGACTGGGCGCTTTTGATGTGCTTGTCGGAATAAATCTGCTGAGAGAAGGACTGGATATACCGGAGGTTTCACTGGTGGCTATTCTGGACGCTGATAAAGAAGGCTTCCTCAGAACAGAAACCTCGCTGATACAGACAATTGGCAGAGCAGCCAGAAACGCCGACAGCAAGGTCATCATGTACTGTGACGGTATAAGTCCGGCAATGAAAGCAGCAATAGATGAAACAGAGAGAAGGCGCAGCATTCAGGATGCATATAACAGGGAACACGGCATTACGCCGAAGAGCGTCAGGAAGGCTGTTAGAAGCGTTATTGAAGCGACACATGTGGCTGAGGATGAAGCAGAGTACAATGCGAAGAAGCCACTTGAAATGACGAAAAAGGAACTTGTAAATTACGTCAAGAAACTTGAAAAAGAAATGAAACAGGCGGCAGCAGATCTGCAGTTTGAAAGAGCGGCGCAGCTTAGAGATGTGATTTTTGAATATAAAGCAAGGCTGTAAGGAGAAAGTATGGCAAAAGATATTGTTATAAAAGGGGCGAAGGAAAACAATCTTAAGAATATAGATGTGACAATACCCAGGGATAAAATGGTGGTGCTCACCGGTCTGTCAGGATCCGGTAAATCATCACTGGCGTTCGACACAATATATGCAGAGGGGCAGAGAAAATACATGGAGAGCCTTTCTTCATACGCCAGACAGTTTCTGGGGCAGATGGAAAAGCCGAACGTGGAGTCAATAGAAGGATTGTCACCGGCAATTTCCATTGATCAGAAGACAACCAACAAAAACCCCAGATCTACAGTAGGAACTGTAACTGAGATATATGATTATCTGAGACTGATGTATGCACGTATAGGGATTCCCCACTGTCCGGTATGCGGCAGGGAAATTGCAAGTCAGACTATAGACCAGATTGTTGAAATGCTTATACTTGAGGGGGAAGGAACGAAGCTTACAGTTCTGGCACCTGTGGTGAGAAGGCGCAAAGGACAGCATGAGAAGATTCTGGACAGAATCATGAGAGAAGGATTCACCAGAGTAAGAGTCGATGATGAGATGAAAGTGCTCGGTGAGGATGAAATCAAGCTGGAAAAAACGTATAAGCATACAATTGAAATCGTAGTTGACAGAATCAAAGTCAGAGATGGTGTACAGAGCAGACTTGCAGAGGCCTGCGAACTGGCTCTCGCACACGGTGAAGGTCTGATTCAGGTCATTATAGACAAAGACGGAGAAGTCGAAGAAAAAACCTTCAGTACAAGTCTGGCATGCCCGGATCACGGAGTAAGCATAGAAGAGCTTGAACCGAGAATGTTCTCTTTCAATAATCCTATGGGAGCATGTCCTGAATGTAACGGTTTAGGATTTATTCAGCGTATTGACCCGGATCTGATAATACCTGATCAGGATAAAAGCATAAATGATAAGTGTCTCAGCAATATTTTCGCTACCATGGAGCATTCCAGTTTTTACTGGCAGGTAATAAGGGCACTTGCAGATAAATATAATGCAGATCTTGATGCACCATTTAAGGAACTGCCTGAGGACTTCAGACAGGCGCTCCTTTACGGTACTGGAAACGAGAAGCTTGAATACACATATACCAGCAGGAACGGAACTGTACAGCAGAGGAATCATACTTTCGAAGGTGTTATTAATAATCTGGAAAGGCGATACAGGGAAACCGGCTCTGAATGGATAAAAGAGAAAATGGCAGAGCATATGAGCATCAATGTATGCCCTGAATGCCACGGGAACAAACTGAAACCTGAACTGCTGGCTGTTACAGTCGGCGGCAAGAATATAATGGAATTCTGTGATATGTCTGTAGTTGAAGCGATAGAGTTTGTGGATCATCTGGAGCTTTCTGATGTCCACAGAACCATCGCATCAGAAATCATCAAGGAGATAAGAGGCAGACTGACTTTTCTTGCCAATGTAGGACTTGATTACCTGACGTTATCGAGAGCTTCAGCTACACTGTCAGGAGGAGAATCTCAGAGAATAAGGTTGGCGACCCAGATAGGCTCAGGCCTTGTTGGAGTTCTGTATATTCTGGATGAGCCAAGCATCGGCCTGCATCAGAAGGATAATGAGAAGCTGCTGGCTGCGCTGCGGCGACTGACTGATATCGGAAATACGCTTATAGTTGTAGAGCACGACGAGGATACGATGTATGCGGCTGATCATATTGTAGATATCGGACCTGCAGCAGGAATCCACGGCGGTGAACTGGTTGCACAGGGAACTGTCGAGGATATCATGAATTGTGAAAACTCAATAACAGGACAGTATCTGAGCGGTCGCAGGAAAATTGAAGCGCCTGCAGTCAGACGTGAAGGCAACGGTCAGTCCATCAGGATAATCGGAGCTTCGGAGAACAATCTCAAGAATATTGATGTGAACATTCCCCTTGGTAAAATGGTCTGCATTACAGGAGTTTCCGGTTCAGGCAAAAGCAGCCTGATAAATGAGATACTTTATAAGGCGATAGCTGCCGAAATGTACAAAAGCAAGGAGAAGCCCGGAAAGCATGACAGAATAGAAGGGCTGGAAAACATAGATAAGATAATTGACATCAACCAGGCACCGATAGGCAGAACTCCAAGATCAAATCCGGCGACATATACAGGTGTATTCACACATATCAGAGATCTGTTTGCGCAGCTGCCTGAGGCTAAGATGAGAGGCTACGGCAAGGGAAGATTCAGCTTTAATGTAAAAGGTGGACGTTGTGAAGCCTGCAATGGTGATGGTATAATAAAAATCGAGATGCATTTCCTGCCGGATGTTTATGTCCCATGCGAGGTCTGCAAAGGAAAGCGATATAACAGGGAAACTCTGGAGGTAAAATACAAAGGAAAGAGCATATTTGATGTGCTTGATATGAATGTAACGGAGGCTCTGGAATTTTTCCGGAACATACCTGCTATAGCACGTCAGCTACAGACACTTGAAGAGGTCGGGCTGGGCTATATCAAACTTGGTCAGCCGAGCACTCAGCTATCGGGAGGTGAGGCGCAGCGAATCAAGCTGGCTTCGGAGCTTTCCAAGAGGAGCACAGGCAAGACGCTTTATATTCTTGATGAACCAACAACAGGGCTGCACTTTGCAGATGTGGACAAACTTATTATGGTTCTGAACAGGCTGGTGGACAGCGGCAACACGGTCGTTGTTATAGAGCATAATCTTGACGTAATCAAGTGTGCGGATCATATTATTGATCTGGGTCCGGATGGGGGATTCAGAGGTGGTAATATTGTTGTTGAGGGGACACCGGAGGAAGTTGCAGAATACGAAGGCTCATATACGGGAGAATTTTTGAAGAAAGTGTTAAAATAAATTATGAAGAAAAGAGACTTGTTTGGATATGGAGCGGCTACCATAGCCGACTCCGGTCCATATAATTTTGCTACAGTTTATCTGATACTGTTTCTTACTACTGTTGTTAACATATCGCCGGAAAGAGCAGGAACTATTTCATCGGTTATAATACTGGCGGATGGAATTACAGGAGCGTTTATCGGGTATATATCGGACTACACCAAATCAAAATACGGCAGGCGTCGTCCTTATCTGCTGGCGGCAGTGTTCCCGTTGGTGATTGGCCTGTCTCTGCTGTTCTCCAACTTTCAGGGAGGGCAGGTTCTGCAGACGGTATTTTATGTTGCTGCCGGGCTGATGTTCTGGCTTGGATTCAGCATGTATTATACACCTTATACGGCGCTGGGAGCAGAGATTACAGATGATTACAATGAACGAAGTGTGCTGAGGACAATAGCAAGATTGTTTGGTATTGCAGGAAACCTCATCGGGACGGTCATGCCGCTTCTGGCTGTCAGCTTCCTGCAGCAGGCGGGGACGACAGAAAGCAGTGCATGGTTTACGGTGGCATTTACTGTCGCTGCCATTTCAGGTGCGGGAATTCTGGTGACCTGGAGAACAAGCCGAGGCAAGGAAAAACAGGACGCTGTCATCGACGGCAGATTCAGTCTTAAGGGGCTGGCGGCTGAGTACATACAGATTTTCAGACTAAAGCCGTTTAAATACATGATAGTTGTGATTGCCATGTTTATTATAGCCAACACCTTCTACAATTCAAGCATGGTGTTTTTTGCCAGATACAGCCTGGGTATAGGCGATGAGATAACATCGAGTATTTTTATGATTTCTATTATAGCGAATCTAGCACTGACACCTGTGATGGGGTATACAGCAGTGAAATTCGGGAAAAAGAACACTGTCGCAGCATCTATGCTGATTTCCGGCGTTGGATGTATATGTTTTTATTTTATAGGTATTGACAGTTATTTTATGATGGGATTATATGCTGTGGTTTTTTCTGTGGCGTATACGTGTTTCTGGCAGCTGATAAATGCTGTTATGTACGATATAAGCGAGGTGGCTGAATTCAAATTCGGTAAGAGGCTGGAGGGAAGCATATCATCGGTATACGGGCTTGTCTTCACGATTTTCACGTCTATCGCAACTCAGATTTTCGGATGGATACTGAAATTCAATTTTATCAGTGCGGCATTCATGCTGCTGCCGGGGATTCTTCTGCTGGTAACTGCTGCTGCCCAGTTCATGTATCCGATAAATGCGAAAACATTTGATAAGCTCAAGGAGGCTCTGGAATGCAAGAAGGCGGGAAAGCCTGCTGATCTTAGCGGGCTGGAGCGAATACTGTGATGGCTTGCTCCAGCTAAATAACTGTTATACCTGAGATTAATACTGTAATAATGGAACTGGTGGTGAAAGTTTGAATAAACGAAATAAGGCGCTGTTACTGATGTGCCTGCTGGTGTGTTTCTGGGGACTGGATTACGTTTTTGCCAAGGAGGCACTCGATATTCTGCAGCCCATGAGTCTGCTGTTTCTGAAATATTCTGTTGGATTTATGGTGCTGCTGGCGATAAAGCTTAAGGCCGACAGGAAAGCTATCGTCAGGCTTAAGGATATACCGTGGTTTATCTTGTGTTCCCTTACCGGAGAGATACTGTACTTTTTCTGCGAATACAGTGCTATGGATTACATTCCGGTATCTCTGATAACTATAATACTGTCATTTGTCCCAGCTGTATCAATAATTATAGACAGAATTTTGTATAAGAAAAAGGCTTCACCCAAAATGCTGGTGGGAGTAATGGCCTGTATAGTCGGAGTTATAATAGTAATCGGTGCGGATTTCAAGGTGCTGCTTGAGGGCAGAATCCTTGGCTATCTGCTGGCGTTCGGAGCTGTGATTTCATGGAACTGCTATAATTTTATCACGGCAAAGGTAAGCGAGAATTATAACAGTGCGACTATGTCGTTCACTCAGCTTACCTGCACGGTTCTGATGGTGATGCCGTACGCTTTACATCATATGCCTCCAATAGATAGTTTTACACCGGGAGTAATTGGTGGTATAATATATCTTGGATGCGTGAGCGCAGGGGTTGGTTTCTTTATCCTTGTTTATGGACTTAAGGTTCTGGGACCGACAATTTCTGCAATGTTTTCCAATTTCCTGCCTGTAACTGCTACCATATTCGGATGGCTCTTTCTGGGAGAGACAATCGGGATGATGCAGTTTGCGGGGGGAGCATTAGTAATAGCTTCATCATGCGTGGTAATAGCAGAGAAAGGTAAGATGGAGGAACAGTCAAATGATAGAGAAGCTGAACCTGACAATGCTGACGGACTTTTATGAGATAACTATGGCTAATGGTTATTTCTGCAGTGATATGACAGAAGATACAGCGTACTTTGATATGTTTTTCAGGAGTATTCCTGATAACGGCGGATATGCTGTAATGGCAGGGCTTGAGCAGGTGATAGAGTATCTGAAGAATCTGAACTTCACAGATGAGGATATTGAATATCTGAGGAGCAAGGGGATCTTCAATGAGGAGTTTTTGAAGTATTTGTCAGAGTTTGAGTTCAAATGTGACGTGTGGGCTGTCCCTGAGGGTACGCTGATTTTCCCGGGAGAGCCGATACTTACGGTAAGGGGTCCTGTGATGCAGGCACAGTTTGTTGAGACTATGATACTGCTGCTGATCAATCACCAGAGCCTTATAGCGACAAAGGCAAGCAGAATAGTCAGGGCTGCTGCGGGGAGGCCAGTAATGGAATTCGGCACAAGGAGGGCTCACAGTACCACCGCTGCCATATATGGGGCGAGGGCTGCATATATAGGCGGATGCGCGGGAACTGCATGTGCGGTTGCGGATATCGAGTTCGGCATTCCGGCTCTCGGCACTATGGCTCACAGCTGGGTGCAGATGTACGATGACGAGTATGAGGCTTTCAAAAAGTACGCAGAGATATATCCTACAAATTGTGTGCTTCTTGTTGATACCTATGATGTACTGAAATCAGGTGTACCGGCAGCAATAAGGGTATTTAAGGAAATGAAGCCTGAGAAGATGGGAATCAGGATAGACAGCGGCGATATCGCGTATCTGACTAAGAAAGCCAGAAAGATGCTTGATGATGCGGGTCTTGAGGATTGCACCATTGTTGTGTCCAATTCCCTTGATGAATATATCATCAGAGAGGTGATTCAGGAAGGGGCATGTATTGATTCCTTCGGTGTAGGTGAAAGGCTTATCACAGCCAGTTCGCAGCCTGTATTCGGAGGGGTATATAAGCTGTCTGCTCTTGAGAAGGACGGCGAGATGATTCCTAAAATCAAAATCAGTGAAAATATCGAAAAAATTACGAACCCGGGGTTCAAGTCACTGTACAGGCTTTATGATAAAGATACGGACAGGGCACTGGCGGATGTGATAACTCTTGACAGTGAAGCGGTTCCTTCAGGGGATGCTTATGAGATCTTCGATCCGCAGGCTGTATGGAAGCGAAAGAGGCTGAGCAATTTTTATGCTGAAAATCTCAGAGTTCCTGTTTTTGAAGCGGGCAAATGTGTATACGAGAGTCCGTCTATAAATGAAATCAGGGATTACTGTGCCAGACAGCTTGATTCGATGTGGGACGAGATAAAACGTTTTGATAATCCGCAGACGTATTTCGTGGATCTGTCATACGAGCTGTGGCGACTCAAGAACAATATGCTTGAAGCTGCAAAGAAATAGAAAAACAGCGAAGCGTAACAGAGTAAATATAACGTAAACTGAACTTAAAATGAACCTGAAAAGAACTTCTGTGATTAATGCATGGGAAGTTCTTTTTTTGATTATGCTGAATGTTATATGACCATCTGTATAAACTGGTAAAGTAGCTTGAGTCCATAAAATATGATTATGCACCCGCAGATGATGTTTATTATCCTGAGCACTCTGCTGCTGAATCTGCTTCTGAAAATCGAGAGCAGTGTTGTGATCCCCAGAAACCAGCAGAACGATGCGGTGGCAACGCCGCTTATGAACTTGAGTCCTTCTGCTGCGGGAAGCGTTGCTCTGAAGGCTCCCAGCATCATGGTTCCGTCAATGATGGCCTGGGGGTTGAACCAGGTGACTACACAGGCGGTGGAGATGACCTTTAATATTGGTACATTGACGTCCTTTGAGGATTCAAGGGTGTCATCCTTTGAGCGGAGCAGCGAAATTCCGATCCATATGACGATAAGACTTCCTATGAGCAGTACAGCCATTTCTATCAGTTGTGATTTTTCCATGATGGCGCCGATGCCGAAAAAACATGCCAGAGCCAGTGTGACATCAAAGAAGATAACGATGAAGGCTGTTGCGAATGACCGCCTTCTTGTCTGCGTAAGAGCTGTATTGATTACGAAGAAATTCTGCAGTCCTATAGGAGCCACATAAGCCAGGCCCATTATAAGTCCTTGTATATAATTCATGTTTCCTCCATTAAATACCCAACCAAATTGCGAATTATGATATAATTTTATTCGAGAAAAACGGGAAAGTAACCCACCAAATGGGTTTTTATTACCCAACCAAATGGAGAATATAAATGGCTGCAAAAAGCATAGTAGGGAAAATAAACACTGATTGGAAGCCTGACAGATCATCGGGTATACCTTTATATGAACAGATTGTAAAATATGTATGCCGTAAGGTTTCTTCCGGAGAGTGGACTGCCGGCATGAAGATGCCGTCACAACGTGAACTTGCACAACAGTGGAATGTGAACAGAAGTACTGTAGTAACTGCGATGGATGAACTTGCATCATACGGGATTTTTGAGAGCAGTTTTGGCGGAGGGACAAAAATTGCAGGTAATACCTGGTCGGTGCTTATGTCGGAGCAGGGACCCGACTGGAACAGATACATCAGCTCAGGTGAGTTTAAAGCGAATCAGTCAATAATACAGATAATAAATAAACTTGAATTTGATGACTATATACGTCTTGGAACAGGGGAACCTGATCCACGTTTATTCCCTGCAGATATGATGAAAGAAATTATGAATGAAATGGCAGAGAACATAACATCGCTGAACTATCTGGAGCCTTTAGGACTTCAGAGCCTCAGGGATGCTCTTGCCGTTCGTCTGAGAGAAGAAGGTATCGATGTGCCGCCGTCATGCATTCTGATAACATCAGGTTCACTGCAGGCATTGCAGCTGATTTCAATCGGTATGCTGAAACGAGGTTCCACAGTGTTTGCAGAGGCACCTTCGTATTTGAAATCTTTGCAGGTTTTTCAGTCAGCGGGAATGAATATAGAGGGAATACCTATGGACGAAGAGGGTATAAAATTCAGGCTTATTGAAGATAAAATCAAGAGATTCAACCGCATAGACTATGATCATCTTTTATATACAATACCGACATTTCAGAATCCTACCGGAATACTGATGTCAGAAAACAGGCGGAGTGAATTATTCGATTTTTGTCGTGACCACGGCATGCCTATAATAGAGGATACAGCTTACAGTCAGATATGGTTCGGCAGGAAACCTCCGTTATCTTTGAAAGCACGTGATGAGAACGGACTGGTTCTTTACCTCGGGACCTTGTCTAAGTCTCTGGCACCTGGGCTGAGAATCGGCTGGATAGTCGGACCGGAATCTGTTGTACAGAGATTAGGCGATATAAAAATGCAGACTGATTATGGTGCAAGTTCTTTGTCACAATGGGTTGCAGCAAGATTCCTGGAAACGGGATTCTATGACAGTTATCTTTTGGAATTCAGACAGAAAATGAAAAAGAAACGTGACAGTGCATTAAAGGCAATGGAAAAGTATATGACAGGAAAAGCCGATTGGAACTGCCCTGATGGAGGGTTTTATATATGGACTACTATTAAAGACAGCATATCTACAGACCAGTTGTTCAAAAAAGCCCTGAAAAAAAAGATCCTTCTTAATCCTAGCAATATTTATGACTTTTCAACAAACCGATCTTTAAGGATATCATATGCATACGAGGATGCGGCAACGTTTGAAAAAGCCATAAAGGAAATTGCGGATATGATATAAAAAAGGAGCTGACGCTTTAGGCGACGGCTCCTTGAAATATGCGGAATGCAATAATATTATAATTTATCTTTTTCCTGATGCGTTCAGAACGTTTCTGATCTTGTGCTGCACCATTCTCTTGATTGCGTCTCTTGCCGGTCCGAGGTATTTTCTCGGATCGAAGTCTGCAGGATGCTCAGTCAGATATTTCCTGATTTCTGCTGTCATGGCAAGTCTGAGATCAGTATCGATATTGACTTTGCAGACACCGTATTTAGCAGCGGTTCTGATCATATCTTCAGGCACTCCCTGTGCTCCAGGAATGTCGCCTCCGTATTCATTGCACTTGGCAACAAATTCAGGAAGTACTGTCGATGCTCCGTGAAGAACAAGAGGTGTATCAGGGATCAGCTTGTGTATTTCCTGAAGTCTTTCGAAGTCGAGGTATGGTTCGCCCTTGAATTTATAAGCACCGTGGCTTGTTCCGATAGCAACGGCAAGTGAATCAACTCCTGTTTTTGCTACGAATTCTGCAGCCTCTTCAGGAACTGTGAAAGTGGCGTTTCTTGAATCAACCTTGATGTTGTCTTCCACACCGGCAAGCTTGCCGAGTTCTGCCTCTACTGATACGCCGTGAGCATGTGCGTATTCAACCACTTCTTTTGTAAGTCTGATGTTCTCTTCAAACGGGTGCTTGGATCCGTCGATCATAACAGATGAGAAACCGTCATCAACGCATTTCTTGCAGATATCGAAATCTTCTCCATGGTCAAGGTGAAGTGCTATATCCAGACCTGTGTCGAGCATGGCCGCCTCAACTAATTTGACCAGATATGCGGGCTTGGCGTATTTTCTCGCACCTGCGGAAACCTGCAGGATAAGAGGAGCGTTCTCTTCCTGTGCAGCTTCTACGATGCCCTGGATGATTTCCATATTATTGACATTGAATGCTCCGACAGCGTAATCGCTATTCAGTGCTTTTGCAAACATGTCCTTTGTAGTAACTAAAGCCATGATATGCCTCCTTATAAATAATTATTTTGTGATCTTATTTAATATTTCCTTAAAAGAAGAACCCTTCTTTATCTTGAAGGTTCCCGTCTGCAGTTTGTCAGCCTTGTTATTGTTGGTTATGTAGCCTTCAAATTCCGTGGCGGATTCGACCAGTCCGGCATCTGCAATTTTCTCGGCAACCGTTACAGATGTATCCGAGTCGGTGATTTTGATCACGACAGTGCCGGATGTTCCGGAGCTTTTATCGGAATCTCCCGAAGCGGTACCGGAGCTCTTGTCGGATGATTTGTCGGTGCCGACATCGGATTTATCTGTTTCAGCGGAGGTTGTTACAGACTGTTCAACAGTTGCGGAATTATCAGCCGCAAGTTTCTCCGGATAATCCATGATAACTCCGATTCTGGTATAGATAATGAAAGCTGCCGCCGCAAGTATGATAAGAACTATTATAATATCGTTTTTATTATAGAAAAAATCTTTGATTCTTCGCATGTCAGTACTCCTTTGTTTTCTTCAGTTTTACTTTAACATATTTCTGCTGTTTTCTCAAATCCAAAAGTATGTTTTTTAATGAAATTTTCTTCACATTAGAACAATAAATTGTACTTATTAAACAAATTGTTGTATAATAAAAGCTATGATTAAATTTGAAGTCAGAGAAAATGATGCGAACCAGAGACTGGACAGATTTCTTAAAAAGCTTTTCAGAAAAGCTCCGCTGAGTATGATCTACAAAATGATCAGAAAAGACATTAAAATCAACGGCAGGCGAGGGAAGGAAGACACCATGCTGGCGCCGGGGGATGAGCTGGTCTTTTACATGAGCGAAGAGAAATTTGAGGAGTTGTCTGAGGCGGTAAGAAAAAAGCCTGTCAGGAAACAGTTTAAAACTGTATATGAGGACGATAATATATTAATAGTCAGTAAACCTCGAGGTCTGATAATCCACGGTGACGCACATGAGAAAAAGAATACACTTGTCAATCAGGTGACGGGTTACCTGCAGGAAAAAGGATATTACGATCCCACAGCTGAGAAGACATTTGCGCCTGCGCCTGTAAACAGGCTGGACAGAAATACTACAGGGCTTGTCATTTTCGGTAAAAATGCTATGGCTCTGAGGCTTCTGACCAGGCTTATAAGGGAAAGAAACTGTATCGGGAAGTATTATATGACTGTCGTGGTCGGAAGATTCGATAAGTCGATGGTGTTCGGGGAAAGGCTCGTGAAGGACAGCAGCACTAATACTGTTGGAGTTGCATATGGTGAAGATGGTAAAGAAGCACTGACTTATGTCGATCCGGTAATGCCGGGTAAGAAGTATTCGATTGTCAGGATAAAGCTTGTGACGGGCAGGACTCACCAGATCAGAGTTCATCTGTCTCATGCGGGGTTCCCTCTGCTTGGCGATCCCAAGTACGGGACAGGCAGCAGCAGTTCCAGAGCGGCAGAACTGGGAATAACGACTCAGCTTCTTCATGCATACAGGTTGGAATTCAATAATATGCCCGATGAGTTTGCCTATCTTGAGGGCAGGAGCATTGAAGCACCTCTGCCGTCAGAGTTTGAGAGGATAAGGAAGCTGATTAAGGCAGAAGAGCGGCAGAACAGAAAGGACAGGAAGAATTATGCAGAAACAGAATAATGCCAGAGGAAGCGGCTGGAGAGGCAGAAATGCACCATATATAATTGCTTTTACCCTCGCTGTTGTTATGTTCATGCTTGTCGCGCCTGAGGTGAATGAAGGGGATGCCATGTCACCGACTATCAGTGATGGTCAGGTGATGGTGGTAAGCAAGTCCTCATATGCTCCGAACCGCGATATTCCTGAAAGAGGTAAGCTGGTGATTCTTGAAAAAACCGAGTCACAGAAAATTTCTGATGATAATATAATAGCTCGTGTGGTGGGCCTTCCTGGGGAAACCATTGAAATCAGAAATGGCAAGGTGTACATAGATGGCACGGAATATGTCACTGATGACGGAATCAGGGGAGCATCCGGTGATATGAAGGTGACGCTTGGAGAGCGGGAAGTGTTCCTGCTTTGCGATAACAGAAATGAGATGACAGACAGCCGTAACGATGGGCTGGGGCCTGTGGATATGAAAGAGATCAAAGGGAATGTGCTGTTTTGCCTATGGCCTTTCTCTGAATTTGGAGGAATCGATTAAATGAAGGAATTTCTTAAGGATATTATTATCGCGGTAATAATCGTGGCAGCAATAACCATAGTAATCAAGCCGACTATAGTTAAAGAAAGCTCTATGGAGCCTACCCTGTATTCGAACAACTATCTGTTTGTGAACAAGCTGGCATACAAGGGTAAGGATCATCCTGAGTACGGCGATATAATAGTGTTCAGATCGGATATCGACAGGGATGACGGCAAGGGCAAGAAAATGCTGATCAAACGTGTTATCGGTGTGGAAAATGATGTGATCACTGTTTCCGATGGTGTTGTCTACAGAAACAGTACACCTCTTGATGAACCGTATACGCTTGAAGGTTATACCTCCGGAGAATTGTATGATATGACGGTTCCTGAGGATCAGGTTTTTGTGATGGGTGACAATAGAAGTGTGAGCCTGGACAGCAGAGATCCCCAGGTGGGAACTGTAAACGAGGAGGACATTGTGGGAAAAGCGTTTATCAGGCTGTTCCCGTTCGATGAAATCACGCTGCTGTAGCGCTGTAAGAGTCGGTACTGCATCTTGATGCTGCATGTCGATGCCTGAGGATGTACATATAATTTAAAAGGAGGAACACTCATGATAAAACGGGTTGTTTCGTATGTATGTGCAGCTGCTGCAGGTATAATATGCGCATTTATCCTGTCCGGGGTATTTATGATTTCCCAGGCGGACGGGAGCGGCATGGAGCCTGAGCTCAGAAGCGGAAGCCGAGTGCTGATAAACAAGCTTGCGTACAGCTTTAACGGAAATGTTCCGCAGACAGGTGACGTTATTGCTTTTAAAAGTGACGTGTATGGAGAAGAGGGCGAAGGGCGGATACTGATAAGACGGGTTGCTGCCGGACCGGGGGACTGCGTTGAGATTCGCGACAGTATTTTTTATCTGAATGATAAGCCGTACACGGACTATATGAGTGATGCTGCGTATATGGAGCCGTTTTCAAGGAAAGCCCTCGGTGATGATGAGATATTTGTTCTGAGCGATAACAGGAAATCATCCATGGACAGCAGGAATGAAGCTATAGGCATACTGGAGACAAGTGACTGCATTGGTAAAGTCTGTTTCCGGTGAGAAAGGGAGCATAGAATAATTATGAAGGTAGTCGCCAATAATAAGAAAGCCAGACATGACTATTTTATTGAGGAAACCTATGAAGCGGGGATTGCCCTGACCGGTACCGAAATCAAATCGGTGAGACAGGGAAAGGTGAGTATCAAGGAGAGTTATGCTAAGATAGAAAATGAGGAACTGATACTGTACGGGATGAATATAAGTCCGTATGAACAGGGGAACAGATTCAATGTGGATCCTCTCAGATCGCGCAGACTGCTTCTGCACAAGCGCGAAATAAGAAAGCTCATCGGATATACCAAATTAAAAGGCTTGACTTTAGTGCCTCTGAGGATGTACATTAATGACAGAGGGAAAGCCAAAGTGGAAATCGCTGTGGCACGAGGCAAGAAGGAATATGACAAGCGTCATGATATTGCTAAGAGAGATGCTGACAGAAGGATGCAGCAGGCTGTAAGGAAATAGCGGAGGTATTAGTTATGGGTATTTTAGATAAAGTAAGCAGGACAGCAGCGGCAGCGGCAGGCAAAGCAGGAAACAAAGCAGGAGAACTTCTGGAGGTCGGTAAGCTCAAAGCTCAGATTGCTGCACAGAAACAGGAAATTTCATCAGTGAAGAAGAAAATCGGCGATTACTGCTATTCAATGTATGACGGTGAGGAACTCGGTGACCTTGATAATGATAAAATCAGAGTATTATGTGTTAAAATTGCATCTGCCAATGCAGCCATCGCAGATCTGGAGAACAGAATAGAAGCTGCAAAGGATGAACGTGATGCTAAAGACAGCATGAATTCTGCTCAGGAATAATCCTGCAGCAGTTTATATGGGGATGTAAAGGTTTCGACGGGGGTGTGGAAACCGGATAAGCGAGCGGTAGTTTGTCCAGTCTACCTTAAAAAGGACACGTTAAATATAAACGCTAAAAAGAACAACAATTTCGCATTAGCTGCATAGCAGCCCGCGCGTTCACTCAGGTTCACCTGCAGGCCTGATGCTGAACGTCAAACATGCAGGAAAACCTCATGTGAAAGCCCGGCAGCATGAGGGAACAACGGGATAGCTGATTTTAAAGCCTGCTTCCGGGCGTTAAATGACGCGAAACTTTAAAACAGAAGCTGCGCTCGGAGAAAGTCTCGTGGAAATGCTTTCGGACATGGGTTCGACTCCCATCATCTCCACCATTTTTTTGGGTTCAGAGGCAAAACTCTGAACCTTTTACATTGCAACGAATTCCGCTGATTTCAATGGTCAGCGGATTTTTTTATGCCTTTTTTCAGACGCACACAAACCCTCTCAGACCCACCTGAAGCCATGTGATCTGGGAAAAAATCTGGGATTTTTTTCGGCTCCCCTGCTATGAGGGGAGTCGAGATCGCCGCACAGTTGCGTCCGGAATTTTTTCTGTTCCATTTTCTCCGAGCTGATTTCGCATAATTGCAGGTCCGTTGGGAGTACATTATGCTGAAGAAAAATGAAGAAACGGAGGTAAGCATGATGTTTGAACCGAGATATAAGCTGAGCTACGACGAACGCCGGATCATAGTTCTCTGTCTGATCGAAATGAAAAACAAGCTGATCCGGGAAAACCGTTACACCGATGCCATCGACGATCTTCTGGTGAAATTCATGGACTAGTTATCCTTCCGGCCGGAAGATGAATACATAACCCTGCACAATCCGGTGCGGGGTTATTTTTCTATCCGACTTTCGGAGAAAGGATAAGAGATGGCTACAACAAAAGAAACAATGAAAATTATTGCAATGGGACTGGGAAAAACCGGAGACCGTGAACCGGAAGACTGTGCAGGCTGTCCGTTAGTGGATGCACTGGCCAGGAGAGCTGCAGAGCATTTTGCTGAGATGACCGAAGAAATGGATGAGGAAGTGATCCTGGAGATCGTACGCAAGCTGGAAACAGAGGCCTGTTCGGATGAACCGGGTGCTATGATCGCACTTCTCGGCAGGATATTCCGCCAGAATGGGATGGAATCCGCTGCGGCGGAAATGGAGGCACTAGATTACTGCATCAGTGAAGTTCCTGATGCCTGCGAAGCATTTGCAGATTCCTTCTTTGATGACGGATATGTTGACTGGTACTGCGTGGAAGGCTGGCTCCGGGATATGTTTCCTAGCAAGGATCAGAAGCTGCTGAGTTAGGAGGTAAGGAATGGCAAAATGCGAAACCATTGCGATCTGCAATCAGAAAGGAGGCGTAGGAAAAACCACCACGGCGCTGAATCTGGGGGTGGGTCTTGCCCAGGCCGGAAAGAAGGTGCTGCTCATCGATTCGGATCCTCAGGGGGATCTCACTCAATCACTTGGTTGGAACGGAGATAATCTGGAAAAATCCCTGGGCAGATTGATGTACTTGGTCACCAAAGACTGCAAACCCATTGTGGAAGATACGATCCTTCATCACAAGGAGGGTGTGGACCTGATCCCGTCCAATCTGGATCTCTCTTCAATGGAAGTCAGTTTGGTGAACGCCATGAGCAGAGAAAAGGTGCTGGATAACCTTCTCCAATCGGTAAAGAAAAACTACGAATATATTCTGATCGATTGCATGCCGTCATTAGGCATGATCACCATCAATGCGCTGACCGCAGCGGATAAAGTGATCATCCCAGTACAGGCCCAGTATCTTCCGGCAAAAGGAATGACACAGCTGATGAAGAGCATCGACCGGGTCAAGACCCACACCAATCCGGACCTGAAGATCGGCGGCATTGTCATGACGCTGGTGGATAACCGGACCAACCTGGCAAGAGATGTAATCAGCAGCATCCGGACCCATTACGGAATGGCAATCCGAATCTTCGATACCCAGATCCCGGTGGCGGTGAAGGCGGCAGAAGCGGCAAAATCCGGGCAGAGTATCTTTGACTATGACGGAAACGGAAAGGTGGCGAAAGCTTATGAGGCATTGACGAAGGAGGTGATCCGCTGTGGCGAAAGAGAAAAGAGAAGAGATACAGTTTCCCTCACTCGATGAGCTGTTTTCCTCTCAAGAAGAACGGGAGGACGCTAAACTCAAGCGGATCTACGAGATTCCCCTGACTGAGATCGATCCCTTCCCTGATCATCCCTTTAAGGTCCGGGATGATGAAGACATGATGAATCTGGTGGAAAGCGTTCGAATCAACGGGATCATTACTCCCGCTACGGTCCGGAAAAAGGAAGACGGGAGGTATGAGCTGCTGTCAGGACACCGGAGAAAAAGAGCCTGCGAGCTGGCCGGACTCCCCACCCTCAGATGCGACGTCGCAGAAATGGACCGGGATGAAGCCACAGTATTCATGGTGGAATCCAACTTTCAGAGAACAACAATTCTTCCCAGTGAGAAAGCATTTGCGTACAAGATGCGTCTGGAGGCTATGAAGCGACAGGGCAAAAGGAACGATTTAACTTCTCGCCCAGTGGGCGAGAAGTTGAGCATAGAAAAACTAGGTGAAGAAGGCACTGATAGTGCAAGACAAATTCACCGGTATATCCGCCTCACTGAACTGATCCCGGAGCT
>JALEQY010000003.1 GCA_022763735.1 Clostridiales bacterium | reverse complement strand
TTCCCTTCCCCGACAAAGAAAAAGGTAATACGTATCACCCATGACCAGCTGCGTGAAATATGTGCTTCAGTTTCCATTCCCGCCGTTGCTATTGGAGGTATAAGTATCGATAATATGAATGAAATCAAAGGATGCGGTATGGATGGTATTGCTGTATCCTCTGCCCTTTTCGCCGCACAAGATGTGAAAGCAGCAGCAGAAAAACTGAAATCGGCAGTTGGCATAATCCGTTAATATTTGATATTTCCTCTGTCAGAGATAAAGGAGAAGAAAATGAAAACAGCTTTAACTATCGCAGGAAGTGATTCCAGCGGCGGTGCAGGTATCCAGGCGGATATCAAGACAATGATAATGAACGGTGTTTATGCCATGAGTGCAATTACCGCGCTTACGGCTCAGAACACCACAGGTGTCACAGGAATAATGGAATCCACACCTGAATTCCTGGAAAAACAAATAGATGCAGTCTTCGACGATATCAGGCCAGACGCTGTAAAAATCGGTATGGTGGCATCCTCTGAGCTTATCAGAACAATAGCTGACAGACTTCGTGCCTACGATGCTGACAATATTGTCGTTGACCCGGTAATGGTATCGACGAGCGGTGCCAGACTCATAGATGAAGACGCTGTAGCCGTGCTCAAGAGTGAGCTCCTTCCTCTTGCCACACTAGCTACACCGAATATTCCTGAAGCGGAGGTTCTGGCAGATATGAAAATCACCAGTGCCGATGATATGGTCAGAGCAGCAGAAAAAATCAACCTGACTTACGGTTGTGCAGTTCTCTGCAAAGGAGGTCACAGTCTCAACGATGCCAATGACCTTCTTTATGCACAGGGCATAGCTCAATGGTTCAACGGAACCAGAATAGACAATCCCAACACTCATGGTACAGGATGCACCCTTTCCAGCGCCATCGCCTCCAACCTGGCCAAAGGCTATACGCTGTCAGAATCGGTGGACCGTGCCAAAGACTACATATCCCGTGCTCTGGCTTCCCTTCTGGATCTGGGAAGCGGCAGCGGTCCGATAAACCATATTTTTGATCTTGGCGGGAAATTTGCCGAGGAGGCAGAATAATGGAAAACAGACGAACTAGCATTTTTGAAAACGGCCTCATCTGGTTCGGCGCCGGTGTATCTATTGCAGAAATACTGACAGGAACATATTTCGCTCCTCTCGGCTTCGGTAAAGGTCTTCTGGCAGTTATCACCGGACATCTTATCGGATGTGTGCTGCTGTTTTTCGCGGGGCTCATCGGAGGTCTTGAACGCAGAAGCTCCATGGAAACAGTCAAGATGAGCTTCGGAGAGAAAGGCAGCTATCTGTTTGCTGTACTGAATATTCTGCAGCTGGTCGGATGGACCTCCATCATGATATTTGACGGCGCACTTGCAGCTGACGGTATTTTCAGTACAGGAAGATGGGTATGGTGTCTCATCATCGGTGCACTGATCATCCTGTGGATCATGATAGGAATAACGAATCTCGGCAAAATTAATACCGTTGCCATGTCTGCGTTGTTTATCCTGACTCTCGTTCTGTGCTATGTGATTTTCGCAAAAGGTACGCTGCCTGATTTTTCAGGTGATGAGATGTCATTTGGCGCTGCAGTTGAGCTTTCTATTGCAATGCCGTTATCATGGCTGCCTCTGATAAGCGATTACACAAGAGAAGCGAAGGAACCTGTGAAAGCAACAGCTGCAAGTGCCGTGACCTATGGTATCGTCAGCTGCTGGATGTATGCTATAGGTATGGGCGCAGCAATCTATACCGGAGAATATGACATTGCACAGATTATGATGAAGGCAGGCCTAGGTATTGTCGGTCTGCTGATTATCGTTTTCTCAACTGTCACTACTACATTCCTTGATGCGTATTCTGCAGGTGTTTCCAGTGAATCCATCTTCAGCAGAATGAACGGCAAATGGTTTGCTGTTGTCGTGACAATTATTGGCACTTTATGTGCTATTCTGTTCCAGATGACAGATATCACAGATTTTCTGTATCTGATAGGCTCTGTCTTTGCCCCGATGATTGCTATAATGATAGCGGATTACTTCATTCTCAAAAAAAATCACAGCGAATCCGCTGTAAATGTGGTCAATCTGGTTATATGGATTATCGGGTTTGCAGTTTACAGAATGTTAATGAATGTTGACCTGCCGCTTGGAAGTACACTGACTGATATGGTAATTACATTGATTATATGTATTGTCGCAGATAAGCTGATAAGACGTTAATATTACAGTACTCTATTTTTTAGATGACAGGCCGGATATCGCTATTATGATATTTTATGGTAACATCTAATCAAAAATAACAAGTTCAATTTTTGAGACAGATGTTACCATTGCAACCAGTTTTCATTTTTGACAGGTTTTATAATAAGATTCTCAAGCCATGAATCTACTGCTCCATTTGCACAACCATCAGTAAGTTCAATTATCTTCTGCAGTTCTATCTCGCTCATATCATATTCCAGATCTACGAGATTGCTCCGAAGCTGACCTATGTATAGAACCCCGGTTTTGTCTAAAACTGCGCATTCAAGCGCTGCATTTCTGATATTGAAATCACCTGCTGGCAGATTCTGAACCAGAGCAGCTTTGCCATCCTTTGCTGCAACAGCCAGTCCTGTGTCAATACCATATTTATATTCTGCGTATGAATTCTCTTTAAAAACCATCTCAGTATCAAAAAATGCTCTATCCAAATCGTTCGTGACCTTTCCTCTGTAGAGAATTTCATACGGCTCCGTTTCATTCTCTGTTCTGCATAATACCGCAATATAGCCCTCATGGTTTGTCACTGCCAGACTTCCGTCCTCACCCCAAGCGTATGTCATTTTTTCTGATGCTGGAAATACTTTGCTAGAACCTCCTGATGTCCAAGTATCTGCATCAATCATCTCCACGAAATAAACCCCGTCTTTAACTGAAAAAACAGCTAGATACCTGTGATCTCCTGATAAGCTCATTTCTACATATTCAGCATCTTCATCCAATGAATGAACCATAGCAAGCTGGTCAGTCAAAGGCTTAGGATCAGGTACAGTCCAGCTTCTCCTGCCCTTCGTTACGGATGCAGTTGCTGTTACTTCAATGGGAAGTTCATATATTCCGTAGCCGTCACCGATATGAGAAACATCTACAGAAGCTCCCTTGGCTGTTCTGTTATTGACAATGAAAAGCATTCTGTTTTTTAGATTGTACTCTGATGCTGATTTCAGTTCATAATCGCTGTCAGATTCACTGTTGTCATCATTGCTGCCTGCTGTTTCCGACATCTCTTCTGAAAGATCCGGGTGATACCAGTTCCTGCCATCCATAGTATTCTCTTCCTGGATAACTATTATGGGATCAAACTCATAAAAATCCTCACCTGCACCCGAAGGTTTCATGACATCCATCTTATAGCCCAGAGAAGTTTCATAATCATAATTCTCCACACCGGAAGCCTTGTACTGCTGATATTCATTTTCTATAACAGGTATTTTGAATAAGCTGTTAAATGCTGTATACAGATCCACATCGGCATCATAGGATGCTCCGCTTTCCGCCGAAAGCATGTTTCTCTCATCATAAACCTTTAAGCCGGTCAGAGCATTATCGGAATTATATATCTTATTTCCAAACTGGAACCTGAAGCTTACAGGATAATAATCCAGATAATCCTTTAGTCTTATTTTCCCTTCTTCTACCGAACTGCTCTTCTTTACCCTCTGCTGGATTTCATTATAAAAGGCGTGAATTTTCTTTTCCTGTAATCCTTCTAACCTTTCATATTTCAGCTGAGTATAGTAAGGGACTATTGACCACCCGGTGAAACGAATATCGTCATAGACAAAAGCATCAGCCGTCTTAGTCATCTCTCCCCTTTTGAAGGATGATTCCGTCTTGCTCGTACTGTAATCGTAACTGTTGATCCAGTGAAGATCGTCCGCAGAATCAACTCTGAATCCAGCTGCGAGTCCATCTGCCGCATCACTGTTTCCTGTGACAGTTACCTCCGTCAGCGTAGCTTCGCCAATCTGACAGTTTACGAAAATACATCCATAAACAATCATCCCGACTGAGAGAATTATCGTCGTCATAAATATAATAACAGATTTTTTCATAATAAATGACTCTCCTTTTATCATTCCTTCTCTCAGCATTATCTCATCTGATCTACAGCCTTTCTGATGCGGTCTGCTCTGTAGTCATATTTTTCCTTAACTATCTCTATTAATGATCTGCCGGATGCTTCTATTTCAGCCACGCTCAGATCATCTATGATCTCGCTTTTTCGTATGAGAATTGCCCTGTCGATATAGTCGGCAATCTCCTCAATTAAATGAGTAGAAATAATTACTGTTTCATCCTTATCCAGAACACTTACCAGAACTTCATAGAAGTCCTCTCTGTTAAACACATCATTGCCGGCGAATGGTTCATCCATGAATATGTATTCTGCTCCCTGGCTGATGGCCAGCGTCACCTCAAACTGATTCTGCTGCCCAAGACTGAATTCACTGATTCTCTTCTTAGTTGGCAATTCAAAGAATTCCATCAGGGCATCATACCTTTTTTCGTTGAACATTGGAAACTGCACTTTATAAAACCATTTGTGGTCATCTGCCGTAATAGACGGAAAGAAAGAATGATCGCCTGTCGCAAATGACAGTCTTGATATGTTACTCCTGTCAATCTTTTCCCCATCCAGTGTGATTTCGCCCTCAAAGGTCAAGAAACCCATTATGCATTTCATCAATGTTGTTTTACCTGCCCCGTTAGCGCCAAAGAGACCGATTATCTGCCCCTTAGGAATCTGAATATTGCAATCTGAAAGTGCAACCTTATCTTTATATTTCTTTGACACATTTCTAACCTCAATCATTTAACGCCCTCCTAAAATGGTAAAATATGCGACAGAAAATCCGGATGAAGTGCAAGCTGCGGTGTAACAAAAGCATACAGGCATAAATCAAGTATAGTCTGCACTATCATTATCAGTACGATGAAAAGCGCCTGTATCATAGGAGCTCCCCAGATGGTTCTTGTATACTCTTTGCTGTCAGGCAGTCTCTTCATAACATATACACTTTTGGTTTTCTTATTATAATATTCATAATTCCAACATGCCTGAAGAAAGATGGCCAACAGAATACCTATAAGGTATCCATAATATGCGTGTGTCTCAATCTCCCAGAAATAAGGCATTTTCACCCCGGAATCTATTGTTATTCCCTTGATGCTGTTCTTTATTTCATTCAGCTGAATGAGATATTTCCCATAAAAAACAAGATGCTCTGCAATGCCTGTAAAGATACATACTCCGAAGAAAAAATTGGTTTTTTCCAGATTTATACCTAATGGCATGAATCTGCGCCGCAGCCAGACCAGATTGAACTTTTTAATCCCTTTTCTCCCTCCATTTTCCTCAGATCTGCCGTATCGCTGCAAAAGGGATGCTTCTTCGAGCTCTGAACCATAAGCTTCAGCTGAGCTGTTAACTTCGAGATAAACGTTATCATCATATTCAACGCTGTCAAGATCAACTATGCCATCATGTTTATTGACCTTGAAAGGATCCCCCTTTGGTCGTTTCTCTCTGGAAATAATATCACCTAATGAAAGAGCAGAAAAAAGAAAAATAATAAGAATTGCAACAAGTATGTAGCTGTTAGCCGGATCGTAAGTCCAGACAATAAACATGGGAACTATCACCAGAACCACACCAGCTGATGGAGTTCCATTGTGCCAGCTTAAATAGCATGATCTAGCACATTCACTTGCTAAAGCCAGTACAGCAGTTATATTGAAAATGATTACTATCGGATGTGCTACAGGAATCAGAGCATGCCCTATTTCCGTCCTCAGCATGCCCAAAGCCAGCTTTGTATCAATTCCGGTCGCTCCAGCCATGGTCAGGCTCAGCTTTCCAATTACATATAACGATGCTATTGCCACACCCCAGAAAATAAGAATTATTGCAAGATAGTAAATAAAGATTGTGAGATAGGATGAAATCGGTGACAAACGTAATCTTCTCATTGTGTATCCGGTAGTTGAACAGGATGTTTTCAGCGCCTTCCTGCCATTTAACGAATCTGCCACAGCTATCAGAGCTGTCACATTCACAGCAATAAACAGCAGAACAGCCCACGAACCTCCAAAAGCACGTTCCATAAGCATATATGAGCCCGCCTCATAAGGATTGCCAACCCGCAGCAGAAAAATCACTATTAAACATAGGGGAATGGCTGCTGCAATAAGCAGGATTTTTTTATGGCTTGCTCTGTTGTATAAGAAAACTAAAGACAGGTATTTATTCAATTATAGCACCTCCTCATATAAATATAATAATCAGGGGGCTTTATTTTATTCCCGTGCATTTTATATAACCAATTGAATTACCCAAACTGATAACCCGCCAAGCACCATTGTCACCGGCAGAGTAACTACCCACGCCACTATAATATTCTGTGCTATCCCCCACTTCACAGCAGATATACGTTTAGCACTGCCGGCTCCCATTACCGATGTTGTGATTACCTGTGTTGTACTGATTGGAGCTCCTAGAAAAGACATAGCTTCTATTACAAGTGCTGATGCTGTCTGTGCGGCAAATCCACTTGCCGGTTGCAGCTTTGTCACTCCGCCGCCCATGGTTTTCATGATTTTCCATCCACCCAGAGATGTTCCAAGTGCCATCATTAATGCACATGCTACCTTTACCCACAGAGGCACTCCAGAGGCTGCATCGAGAAGACCTCCTGTTATCAGCGCCAATGTTATGATGCCCATGGTTTTCTGTGCATCATTATTGCCATGTGAGTATGCCACAAGTGCTGCGGAAAATACCTGAAGCTTGCGGAACACTTTGTTTGCCTTGTTCTGTGACCATCCGGCAAACAGCATGAATATCAGCTTCATGAATCCGAAGCCAATAAACAATCCGATAAATGGTGATGTTACAAGAGGAATTATAACTTTTTTAAGTACACCTGCCCACATAACATGTTCAACGCCCATGGTAAATACTATAGTAGCACCTATGAGACTTCCTATAAGCGCATGAGAAGAGCTGCTTGGTATTCCTTTCCACCATGTGAAGAGATTCCATATAATCGCGCCTATCAAAGCACCTAAAATAACGTACTGTTCAAGCTCCACATTAACAAGGCCAGTAGATATGGTCATTGCCACCTTTTCACTTACCATCGCTCCCACAAGATTCATGCATGCTGCCAGAGCAATGGCCTTTTTTGGTGTTAAAGCTCTTGTGTATACCGTCGTCGCAATAGCATTTGCTGTATCGTGGAACCCGTTGATGAATTCGAATATGAGGGCAAATACAATTACGCATCCCAAAATACCGCTAAGCATATTTCATTATCACTCCTTCGACGATATTGGCAACATTTTCGCACGAATCAAGGCTGGTTTCCAGCTGTTCATACAGATGCTTCCACTTGATAAGCTCTATTGGGTCTTTTTCTTCTCTGAAAAGTTTCTTGAGAGCGTCTCTGTATAATACATCGCCGTCGTTTTCTATGCGATTTACTTCTATAATCTGTTCTCTGACAATACTGTTTTTCTGAGCTTCAGGCAGATGCTTGAACATCACTTCAAGCTCACGTATCGCCTGCATAATATATGTTGCCATGGCAAAGCTTTCAGGCTTCAGCTTATTTACATCGAACACGATAAATCTGTTGGCAACCTCTTCAATACTGTCTACAATATCGTCCATTTCTTTGGTAATTGAATAAATATCTTCTCTGTCAAAGGGCGTAATAAATGATGCGTTAAGTGCTGTAAGTATCTTGTGTGCCTGCATGTCACACTCGGTTTCAAGGGTTTTGACATCTGCAACTTTGTTTTCAATATCTTCATAATTTGAAACCAGATCGTAAAAGACTTCACCCGCTTTTACTATTTTTCCTGCGAATTCCTCCAGAAGCAGGTAAAACTCATTCTCTTTTTTCTTTACTCCTATCATCGGCAGCTCCTTTTTGTTTATATTGAAGATTTGTCCTGCCTTTATATTACACTTGTGTTAAAACAAAGTAAATTAAAAATTTAATGAATTTTCAAAAACTACAGGACCGCAAATTTTCTAAGATATGATCAGCACTATAATCGACAAATTGTGATATAATACTGAAGTATGTGATAAAGAGGTCTTATGGAAACCGAGAAAATAGTCAAAACTCATAAAAAAGGCGTGGTACCTGTATTTCATGTAAAAAAACGTACACTTCTGGCAATTGCCGGTTGTGTTTGGATTCTGGCAGGTTTCAATGTTGCGCGGCTTGGCATCATTTCTTACAGATGCATCAGCATACACTGGTATCATCCTCTGCTGTCTGCTCTGGTATTTTTAATGTTCGGCATGATGTTCTTTAAAATGAGCTTCAAACATACAAGACGTATCCACGGATTTCTGGAACCTACAAAGCCTTTCTGGCATTTTTTTGATCTGAAAGCTTATTGCATTATGGCATTTATGATGGGCGGCGGTATATGGCTTCGCTGCTCGGGACTGGTGCCTGATGTTTTCATCGCCGTATTTTATACGGGATTGGGGCTTGCTCTTACGCTTGCCGGAGTTGTCTTCTGGGTGATGTTCGGCAAATATCATTCATATTCTGATTAATTGAAATTAACCGTAATATCACATATCTCACTTCTGGTGCCCACTCTCATTGCCGGTCCGAATACACCTATTCCAGAGGTAACAATATTATGCATATCTCCCTTTCGCAGATATCCACAGGCATTTTCCCAAAACAGATTTATGGTCAGATTACCGGGGAACATCTGTCCGTCATGAGTGTGTCCGCACAGGTCAACATCAACATCTGCATCTGACAGCGCCTGAAGCTCTGCTGGCTCATGATCAATAACTATAACAGGCATACGCTTATCTATCTCAGCGGTAATCTCAGCAGGTGTTTTCCGTTCGATTATATTTACGCCAGGCTTACGCTTATCAGGTCTGCCATAAAGATAAAACGAATCATCTATGACAATGCCTTCATCTTGAAGCAATGTGATATCTGATGATTTGAGAAAGTCATCCATACGGGGATCGCTGTTCTTGTCCTCATTGTTTCCAAAAGTGAATCCCGCTAGAATTTTTTCTTCAATATCATGGTTTCCGTAGCATGCAAATACACCGTATCGACTTTCGATACCTGACAGTATTTTACTAAGCTTTTCCGGATCATCAAGAGCCTCGTACTCATTATCAAAAACATCTCCTGCAATCAGTACTATATCAGGCTTCATATCGTTAATACGATCTACCATTCTTTTCATTTGTGCAGTGCCAATGCTATATCCGAGATGCAGATCGGCAACCAGAGCGATATGAAGGGAATCCAGATTTCCACCAGACTTCTCTACAGTTATATTATATTCAGTTGTTTTAATATCCTTTGCTCCATATATCCCCAAAGCACTGAACATGATAACAGCGACAATACACAGCGATCCCACACAGACAAAGCCTTTCCTTGAAAACAAAAAATCCCGTCCGCGAAAACGTGTACGTTTTGCAAATACTCGTATAACATCGACAATCATTACAATCATAAGAATATACATTATCGTGCCTAGCCAGTAATTGCCCATGAGATTTATAAATCTCTGGAGCTGACAGTGTGGCAGCAGGAAAGCAATCAGTATACTTGAAGCTAGAAAAGCGTATGTCGTATATATTATTATGCGTACTGATTTTCTGCTGAAAAAATGGTGACATGCAGTCATGTATCTTATTCCCCACCGTAGTATGTAAAGACAGAACGCTATATATACCGGAGCTAACAGTATTGCCAACATTTTTCTGACGTCCTTTCCTGGCTTGTGTTTAAACAGCAAGTGTCTTCAATACTTAAATACTGTATTGATGCACCGCTATAATCAGTGACGCCTTTACCCTCGTTAGGATGCGCTGCCGAATAAAAATGATCCGCCATGAATACCCCTAATAGAAAAACACACACAGGTATAGCTATTTTATAATTTATCTTTCTTAAATGATTATCTATAAGCGGTGCCAGTAAATAAACGATTGCCATTCCTCCGATTGCGAACGTTATGAGCCCCTCGGCACATATTCTGCCATTAAGATTCAGGAAGTACCCGCTATAATCCCACCATTTCTGCCCATATGTACTTTCCAGATAGTATGACGTGAAATACTCCACAAATCCACATAATATTTCTATGGCTATGAAGCAGGCAGCCGGATTTGATCTGAATCGACTCAGCAGTGTAAGTATCAGTATTCCGCCAGCACCGTATATCGGCAGCCATGGACCGTACATCACTCCGCGATTTACAAATACTCCATCAAGAATCAGATGAAGGCTTACTTCCCATAACCATCCTATGAATGAGAATATAAAAAACATCATTATTAGAGACGGTATTGAATAATGCCTCATATAGCGTATGTGTGCAACCCGTTTATTTTTACTGTGCTCAGGGATTGCAGAGAGCCTGCCCGGATATGATAATCCATCAACAATAGCCTCCATATTACGGAGCTGCAGTTGTTTAGCTTCATATGCCTCATATTCAGCTTCATCGCGACGATTGATTACTGTAATACCCAGTACATTTGCCAGAAAACCGGCAATACCTTTATAATGTATGTCCGGCTCAGGCAGTCTTTCCATCTCAGCAGCTTCGGGGTATCTGGATTCAAGAAGCTGACGGTCGGCTTTCACATATAGATATCTATCGTTCAGAATTTCAAATCCTGATGTCTGACGTTCTATTGTCTGCTGCCTCAGTTCTGCATAATAACCTGTAAGCGCAGCGGTCTTGTACATATTTGTGAAAAACAGATCAGAAAGTCCAAAGGTAATCATACCCAGCATGTACCACCAGAAAAATGAAGCTTCCAAAATAAAGCATTCCCACTTATGACCCTGCATTATTTTTCTTGATAATGATATAGCCTCTTTCCATCCGGCATCTGGATTCTCTGCAAGTATATAAGGAACCAGAAAATATGAGTATCTTTTGATAAAAAATCCTGCAATGGTAAAAGACCACAAAACATGAAGCATCGTAGTCATAAACATTGCACATGCTACTTTACACCATTTCCTGACATGTATGAAAACCAGGAATCTCTGTATCGTAACACGCTCATATATACGACATTCAAGAAATATTCTCCTTGAAACGGCTGTATACATATTGACCAGAAAAAACCAGAATGACAAAAATACAAGAAGTGCTAATATGATGAACACTGCCATTATTGCACTTGTAGACATTCCTATTTTCTCTGCTGCTGATATGGTTTTGACAAATATTGCACCTGACATTATATTGTTTGCCGCCTTTGCCAGCAATCCGCGACTTCTTCCCAAAACACTGTTTCCTTCACCATTTTTTGTTCTGGCTACAGCTTCATCCTTTAATTTTTTAGACATTTCCCTGCTTTGACCTATTTCCCCTGACAAAGCAGTAAATATCACATCCATAGTTGTATCATTGTATATTCCTTCAGTAGCACCTGAAGTTACAACATTCTCTGCCTCCTGCAGCTGCTGGATTTCAGGGGAATCATCAGGCCGTGCCTGTTTGATAAAATCAAGTGAACCTCCGAATTCAGTTCCCATAAATGCTGCCGTCACGCATACAACCAGTAAAATTGCGTAGTTCTTACGTACTATGTGCTTTGCCTCTTTCTTTAATTCACGTCTTGTCATTTCTACCCCCATTCTGTACAGTTAAATACTATTCTACTACCATGACCATGAAACAACAAGACTCTAAACTCTCAAAAGATTTTAATTAAGCACCGCTTTCGGATCTACAGACAATGACACCTCTTTTGTAAGCATGTTGTATTCATAAAGGTTATCGGACAGAAAATCATCAGGTCTTACCAGTCTTTCATCTCTGTTGGCGCTTCTTATCATCCATGTAAGGTGGCTGACATCTGAAGTGCAGCTTTTAGGGATGATAATAAGTTCATGCACAGATGACGGCAGTATATAGTAATCACCTCCGACACATCTTCCTATCTTCTGCCTGATTTCATCAAACACTATCATAGTTGCCCCATTAATTTTATCCCTGTTTGTCAGCATGTACATACCGATATCTTCCGTAAGCTGCAGAGTCTCACTCAGATTCTGCAGCACATAATTATTAACCGGGTCCATATTTTTAACAGCCAGCCTGTGAAGCTCATCAATCTTAAGATTCCATTGCTCCATCATACTGTCAGTTATCTGAGTCATATAAAACCCCTTTCCGGCAGCCCCCATTTTAAGCTGGTATGACAGCGCGAACTCTCCAAATCTTTTAAATGGTTTTCCTTCAAGCCGTTTAGCATTGGTATCTGCATTGATCAGCCGGAATTCTATCTTACTTCCGGCTTCATCTATATTTTCAACAAAAGCACGTAATTTCTCAAGATCCGGCAAAGTATATCGGGAGCATCTGATATATGTCTCCTTAACTGAGTCGATGA
>JALEQY010000152.1 GCA_022763735.1 Clostridiales bacterium | reverse complement strand
CCTGTATTGAATTTCCCGAAAACATATGATTTCACTTTATATTCTTCATAAAAAGCTCTGGCAACGCTGTATGTATTGATATCTCCTCCAAGTATCACAGGTATAAATTCCTGATCTATGAATTCCATTTCCTATCTCCTTATTTTTAATTCGAATCCTTTAAATTATACTGCTTATACCATAATGTGTCAAATTCTCTGAAAACTAAAAATCCATACTGCATTACATATGCAGTATGGATTTCTATTTAAGCATTATTGTGTTTCGTCTATTCTGTTACACTTCTTCTACAGCCAGTTTTTCGAATTCAGCAACCACTTTATTGAATTCATCATCATCTACTATATCGATGAGTTCATAGTCTTCTTCATATTCTTTATAGCCATAAATAAATACGTCTTCTGTGCCGAGAGGGTTCAGTGCAATATATTCTTTTCCCAGTGCATCGAATACTCCCAGAATACCACATTCCTCTTCAACTCCATCATCAAATTCAAGAGTGACGATATCCTCTTCTTCATATCCGTATAATTCTTTATCTGACATATTGTTCCTCCATATTCAAATATTTTCATTAGCATTACTATACCATTATGTTCTGTATTTATCAACAGAATATTAACGATAATGACCGATCATTAATAATATTGCTGTTCAGATTATTTCCAGCTATCCTGTTACAGAATACGCCACATCATTTATGAAAAAATTTCCATACATTTTCTGAAGCTTTTCTGTTCATCGAAGGGGCTGCCTCAAGTTCTTCGATACTCGCACCTCTGATATTATCCACACTTCTGAAATGTTCGAGGAGAGCTTTCCTCCTGGCTGGTCCGATACCTTCAATGTCATCCAGAACAGATACAGCCATTCGTTTGTTTCTCACCTTCCGATGATATTCTATAGCAAAGCGATGGACTTCTTCCTGTACCCTTCCTATATATCTGAACAGCATACTCCTGCTCTGAAGAGAAATTTCCTCAAAATCTTCGCTCTCGTTTTTTCTGAAAACAAGCGCTCTCGTTCTATGTTTTTCGTCCTTTACCATTCCCACTACAGGAATATCAAAGCCTGAAGCCTTTATTACCTCAAGAGCTGTCGACACGTGTCCTTTTCCGCCATCCATCAGAATGATATCCGGCAGCACCTCGAAGCCCTCATCTCCACTGTATACTCTATTGAATCGCCTCGACAGAATTTCCCTCATAGAACCGTAATCATCCTGCCCCGTCACCGATCTGACCTTGAATTTCCTGTAGCTTTTTTTATCTGCCTTGAGTCCTTCAAACACGACCATGGCTCCTACAGTATCGACTCCGTTTGTATTGGATATATCATATGCTTCAACTCTGAATTCCCTATTGTCATATTCTCCTGATACAGCACCTATGGTCTTAAGTATCTCGAATAGTTCATTCCCCAGCTCATGTCTGCGTTCCCTTGCCGCTTCAGCTCTTTTATCAATGGTTTTCACCATTTCCACCACATCTCTGCAGGCAAGATCAACAAGCGCTTTTTTCTCACCCTTCTGAGGCTGTGTCAGCTTCACATTATGACCGGCAAGCTCTGCAAGATACCGTTCCAGCACTTCCTTGTCTTCAGGCATATTGGTCAGCAGTATTTCCTTAGGGAAATTTGGGAGTCTGCTGTAATGCTGATTTATAAATGCAGAAACAAGCTCACTTTTATCAGAGCCCGGCATTGTCTCCATCTCATAGGTTTCTCTGCCAGAAAGCTTGCCTTCCCTGACAAAAAAAATCACCATATGTGTCTCATCTGTACCCTTTGCAGGTATCACTATATCAATATCTTTGCTCTGCTGTATCACAACACGCTGTGTCGCCGATAAAGCTTTGGCAGCTTCAATATAATCTCTGCATACCGCGGCTTCTTCAAAATCCAATGCTTCGGATGCCGCATACATTTTTTCTTCCAGTCTTGAAATTATTTTTTTGTTTCTGCCGTTGAGGAATTCTCTGGCACCTTCAACTGCACAGGCATACTCCTCCCTGTCTACCATCCCGCTGCAGATACCTCTGCACTGGTTTATATGATAATTCAGGCACGGCTTGAAGTCCGGCGGAAAATCCGAAGCCGAGCATCGTTTCAGCGCAAAACTGCTGTTCAATAGATCAACTATTTTATTCACTGCTCCAGCATCACTGTACGGACCGTAGTATTTGCTACCATCCTTTTTCACAAGCCTTGTTTTGACTATTCTTGGGTAGATCTCATTTGTTATCTTGATATACGGATATGTTTTGTCATCACGCAAAAGCACATTATATTTCGGTCTGTATTTCTTTATAAGATTACATTCCAGAATCAGAGCCTCCATCTCACTACCAGCAGTGATATACTCGAATTCTGCTATATTGTCGACCATACTTCTTACCTTTGGCGGCATATTCTTTTTTGACTGAAAGTATTGTCGTACTCTGTTTTTAAGCGAAACAGCCTTGCCTACATATATAATATTTCCCAGCTTATCCTTGTGCATATAAACTCCCGGACAGTCTGGCAATTTTTTGAGATTTTCCTGTATATCAAACATGCATCATCACCCTGCTTCTATATGTCAAAATGATTCTTCTCTCTTCCCCTCTCGTGCTTTCTAATATTTCTTTCTCTCTGTGCTCTTCCTCTCTGCCTCTGAATTCTTCTGTGTCTGACATAAAGCAGCCTTGCGACTATAAGAACAATCATTACCGGAGGTATTGCCAGAACGAAATAAATCACACGATCATCAGCTATACCTATGTATGAAAGCGGTCCCCCTTTGCCGGATGCTTCCAGTGTAATCAGCTGTGTCTGCGCAACCTTATCCTTGCCTTTATAAACAATTACAGTGCCCACAGTCTGACCTTCTTTAACCGGAGCTGTAATTTTTCTTTTGTCTTTTACTATTTCTGTCCTGATGCCCTTGCTGTCATAATCCCTGTTCAGTGTAATATAAAGATTTTCTGCTGCACCGATCGCCAGCCTTGCTTTCTCGCTGCGCTTTACCTTGATTGTATCCAGTTCGGTATCTGATTTCACAGCATTATATGTATAATACTTCGAGAACCCGTAATCCCATAGTTTTATCACATCTGCGAATCTGTCCTCCGGTGATTCCGCATTAAGGTTGACCGCAATCAGCTCGGTATCTCCCCGTTTTGCCATACCGCAGAAGCATTCTCCTGCAGTTCCTGTGGAGCCTGTCTTTATTCCAACCGCACCTTCATATTTATATGGTCTTTTTTTTCCGTCCACCTCTACAGTCTTCTCTGTTTCATAAAGGCACAGATTCGTGCTTTTCAGCTTTCTTTCATCCGACATGTTTGTGGCAGGTATGGTGTATCTTACTGTAGATACAAGTTTCCTGAAGAAACTGTTCTGCATGGCTTCTCTGGCTATCAGCGCCAGGTCATATGCTGTCGTCCTGTGGTTTTCCTGACCATAATTGTTCAAGCCGTTTGGATTTGTGAAGCTGGTGCTTTGTGCACCACACTCTTCAGCCCTCTCGTTCATCATATCACAGAAATTATCTATGCTTCCTCCTGCTTCAATGGCAATTGCTTCTGCAGCATCATTTGCCGAGTGAACCATAAGTCCATATAACAGATCTCTTACTGATATCTGTTCACCGATCTTTAGTTCAAGTACATGACCAACAGTTTCGAGATCACGATCTATTGTTACCATACTGTCAGGATCCAGAGTCTCCAGTGCGACGAGACATGTCAGTATCTTCGTGACGCTGGCAGGATCCCTGCGTTCACGTGAATTTTTTTCATAAAGAATATCCCCGCTACCCGCATCTATCATTATCGCTGATGTTCCTGAAATCCCAGGGGCATCACTCCAGCTGATTTCAGCTGACGGCACTGTTCCTGCGGTTTCCTCAGCAGCAAAAGACGGCGTTACTCCCGAAAGAACCAACGCCGCTGTTAAAATCATTAATATTAATTTTGTTAAAATTCTACTTCTTTTCAAAGAAAAAGTCTGCAAGTTCAAATCCACTGTCGAAATACATTCCTTTCTCGCCTGATTTTTCACAGAAACACTTTTCCTCGTCATAAGGCTCTTCTTTAGTGCTGTCATAAATCACAAACGGAACAGGTGTTGCCGAATGTGTCCTGATTGCCAGAGGAGTTCTGTGATCAGGTACGACCAGCACTCTGAAATCCTCGCCTGCATCTCTGAGATAATCCACAATAGGTTTGAGAACCTTGCTGTCGATGCTTTCCATGCACTCAATCTTGCCATCTCGATCTCCCTGATGTGAACATTCATCCGGACCTTCAAGATGCATATACACAAAATCCTTACCATCTCTGAATTCTCTTATGGCAGCCTGAGCTTTACCGTCAAAGTTGGTATGAAGTGTACCTGTAGCACCTTCAACATCTACAGAATTCAGTCCTGCACAGATTGCTATACCTTTTATCAGATCAACTGCAGAAATAGCTGTTCCTGTAATACCGTATTTATCATAGAAAGATGACAGGCTAGGCTTCCTGCCTTGTCCCCATATCCAGAGTGTATTGGCTGGGTTAAGCCCTCTCTCGATTCTTGATTTGTTCACAGGATGATCCTTGAGTATTTCATAGCTCTTTCTCATCATATCTGTGATAAATTCACTGCCTTCACCCTTAGGAAGATGATCTCCGACTCTCTGAGTCAGCACATCATGAGGAGGTGTCAGTTCATATTCTGTTGAGCCATTATGCACAATCATACAATGTCTGTAGCTTACACCTGTATAAAACTTGATATTCTCATCTTCAAACGCGTCGTTAACAGCTTGGATAAGCTCATCCGCTTCAGCAGTAGTGATGTCACCCGAGCTGTGATCTGTAATGATCAGATCCTCATAGTTGCCTTCCCCTGTAAGCGTGATGATGTTAGTTCTGAAAGCAACATCTGTGTCAGACATATCAATTCCTATACTTGCTGCTTCAAGCGGTGATCTGCCTGTGAGGTAAACTGCAGGGTCATAACCCATAACAGAAAGGTTTGCGGCATCACTTCCCGGTGCAACACCTGGCGGTATAGTCTTAACCATTCCGACAATACCCTTGTGTGCAAGCTCATTGATATTATCTATTCCTGCCACTTCGAGAGGGGTTTTATCTCCCAGCGATTCGATTTTTTCATCTCCTGCACCATCAGGAACTAGGATGAGATATTTCATTATTTGTTTTCCTCCTCGAACTTCTTCATGAATTCGATCAGAGCATCAACACCTTCCATCGGCATAGCATTGTAAATGCTTGCACGCATTCCGCCGATTGATCTGTGTCCGTTCAGATTATGCATGTTGTTTTCTTTGGCTTCTGAAACGAATTTCTTGTCAAGATCTGCATCGCCTGTAACAAATACAACATTCATTAGTGATCTGTCTTCTTTTCTTACAGGGCAGTTGTAAAGTGCACTGCTATCAATATAATCATAGAGTTTGGCAGCTTTTTCTACATTTCTTCTGTTCATTTCAGGAATTCCGCCGATGCTCTTGATGTATTTGAATACTTCTCCTGCCACATAGATTGCAAAGCAGTTAGGAGTATTGTATGTTGAACCGTTATCAGCGTGAATC
>JALEQY010000112.1 GCA_022763735.1 Clostridiales bacterium | reverse complement strand
ATTTACCATCTTTGCCTGTGCAGTCATCTTTGAACTTGAGCAGTACATTGCCATTGTCCAGTTTAAAAACATCTTTTGTTTTACCAGTATATACTTTTTCCATATTAAATTGCCTCCTAATATAGTGTGGTATGATTTTTTATATTATATAATATATAGGAAACCATTGACAAGTATATCGTAGTGCGATATACTGCCTTCAGATGTATCGAGACGCGATGTATCGTAATGGAATACAATGCAGTGCAGGCGAATGTGCACTTTCATCGATTTGCACAGAAACAACAGGGTGGCAGATATGAAGAAGGGAGAATAATATGGAGGAGAGACTGAAACGCATTTATGTTCCGATGACTGAAACAGGGTTCTATATACTGTTCTGTCTTCAGGAGGAGATGCATGGATATAATATCGGCAAGAAGGTCAGGGAGCTGACAGGCGGAGAAATTGCAATAAGTCCGGGAACAATGTACGGTACGCTTTCCAAGATGGAAAAAGACGGTCTTATTGAGTTTGTCAGGGAAGAAGAGAAACGCAAGATATATAGAATAACTGGATTGGGTGAACAGATATTGCAGCTTGAAATAAAGAGAATCTGCAGACTTTATCAGAATATCAGAGGAGAGGTGTACAATGGATAGAAGGCTCAGGAAAGAATACCACTGGTTCGCACTTACCGATTATGAACAGGAAGAGAATTTTCTCAGAAAGAAGCATAATGCTGGATATAAACTGGCGAAGGTCACAATGCTGGGTACATATTATTTTGAAAAATGCAAGCCTGAGGACGTGGTATATAAACTTGATTTCAATCCTCAGAAACCGGAGGACAAAGACAGTTATATTCAGATGTATGAGGATTACGGATGGGAATATATTCAGGATCTGAATGAATACAGCTATTTCAGGAAACCTGCAGCAGATGAGAATATTGCTTCGGAGAAGGGAACTGCAAATCAATATGACAGCGAGATCTTCAGTGATGATGAATCAAAACTGGAAATGATGAAGAGAATATTTGTGAAAAAGATGCTGCCGATTCTGATTATATTTGGAGCTGTAGTCATACCGCAGTTTATGATATCGCTGCATAATAATGGGCGAAGCACAGTCGGCGCAGTATTACTGATAATGTGGGCGGTGCTGTTTGCAGTATACGTTGCTGTAATCGTACGCTGCGGCATGGGTTTTCGCAGACTGGGACAGAAATATAAGAATAAGAAGGATTAGGCTATAGACCATGGAAGAAAAGTGTAATAAGAAAACAGTACTTCGCATAATGGGCGCCTACGTTGCATGGGTCATGGGATCAGGCTTTGCCACGGGACAGGAAATTCTGCAGTTCTTCACAAGTTACGGCTACAGAAGTTTTATTCTGCTGATTATTAACCTTGCAGGATTTCTGGTGATAGGGCCGGCTATTCTTGAGACAGGATATGATAACAAGGAAAATGATGATTTCAATCAGTGCCGGTATTTCTGCGGGGATAAGGCAGGTAAATTCTATGAGTGGTTTGTCCCTTTAAGCCTGTTTGCCGGGATGGTGATACTGATTTCCGGTGCGGGGGCAACACTCAGTCAGTATTACGGGCTGAATCATTATGTGGGTGCACTGCTTATGGCAGTCATGGCTTTTGCCGCATATGTGGCAGGATTCCAGCGATTTGTAAAAGTGGTGTCTTTCGTAGGACCGGCGATAATCGTGTTTACTGTTGCAGTCGGGATTATTACAGTAATACGTGATTTTGACGGGATTATGTCAGTCGGAGATTATGAAACGGCAATGAAGGATATCAGACCGGTAAGGTTCTGGTGGCTTGCAGGAATTCTATACATATCGTATAACCTGACGGGAGGATCAATGTATTATTCAGCCCTTGGAGCTACTGCAGGTAGCAGGAAAGAAGCTGTATGGGGTGCCTGTCTGGGAACTGCAGCTCTAATGCTGGCAATACTGCTTATGAACAGCGCAATGCTGACCGATATAGGGGTAGTGTGCGAACTGGGCATACCTACTCTATATCTTGCCAAAAAAATATCCTTTATTCTGGGAGCAGTATTTTCGGTGATACTCATACTGGGAATATTCTCCTCATGCAGTGCAATGCTCTGGACGGTAAGCGAAAAATTCGTGGAGCAGGGTACCCGCAGGAGTTATATTTTTGCAGGTTCGGCAGGAATAGCCGCTTTCCTGCTGGGACTGCTTCCGTTTGCTGAACTGATAGGGATAGTATATCCGTATCTGGGGTATATCGGACTTGTATATGTAGGATGTGTGGCGTATAAACAGGTTCGGAAGCTGCTGAAATGACCTGCATTGTATGTTTTCTCCTCAACTGGGAATAATAGACAAGGAAACTATTCCCGGGAGGGAAAAAATCTCAGAGGAGAAAATGAAAAGTAATTTGAATGACCAGAAAACAATACCCGTCCCCGGAAGGGGAAGAGTAGTTCTGATTACAGGGCTGATGATGGTTTTCGCTGCATCGGTGGCTGCAGGAGCTGCAACTGCTCCTGAAAAGGATGAAATACCGGTTATACTCGCTGATGGAAGTGTTATCACACCACCCTGGTATATAGTTGTTGATGGTAAAAAAGAAGTGCTTGTTGAATCAGAAGAAACTGCAGAAAAAGTAATGCAGGATGTAATAGATGTATACAGCAGAACTGATAATGTAATACTGGACATTGAAATCAGAGAGCAAACAAGCATTGAGAAAATGAATATAAAAAGCGGAGATGAGGCGCCTGAAATTCTGACTGAAATACAGGCAAAGGGGAAGCTTATGGGTGATGACGAGACAGAAGGCTGCCTTACTGTAGTGACTACAGAAGAAGAAACCGAGGAAGAAACTGTAGCCTTTGAAGAAAAGTACAGGCCTGAGCCTGACATGTATGCCGGCCAGACAAAGGTTCAGATACAGGGTGAGGATGGTCTTAAGGAGGTAAAGAAAAAAGTAGTCAGGGAAAACGGTAAAGCCGTTACTGAGGAGGTCATTGAGGAGGAAATGGTAGAAGAACCGGTCGAACAGGTGATTCTTACCGGGACGAAAGAATATGATGGCTTCGGCGGTGGTGGCAGCAGTGCTGATACTGGTGTTTCATACGATATGGATGCTTCATATGAGAATCTCAGGCTTCCCGTGGATAATATATATATATCATCAGGATATGGTATGCGCTGGGGCAGGCTGCACAGAGGAACAGATTTCGCTCTGGCTGCAGGCAGCAGTATATATGCTGCAGACGGTGGATATGTGTACTGTGCGGGATACAGCGGAAGTTACGGTAATCTGGTTAAGATAGATCACGGAAACGGTATGCAGACCTACTATGCACACTGCAGCCAGATTATGGTCAGTGACGGTCAGTATGTTGAATGTGGAGATATTATCGCAAAGGTGGGTTCAACAGGCAATTCAACAGGACCTCATCTGCATTTTGAAGTTATAATAAACGGAAATTGTGTGGATCCGGTAAGCCTGCTTGATATATAGCTCAAAAACAGAAATGACCTGCATGTTTTATGATTGATGCAGGTCAGATAAACTTTACTCTAATGCATGTATGATTTACTGCAGATCATTGATGATATCATCTATATCATCATACTGCTGTGATTCAGTGGAATTTGGAGACATATTTGAAGGTGAATCAGAAGTTCCGAAGAAAAAACCTGTTATTGCCGCTGCAGCTGCGAAAATTATTATAATAATACCGAATACGATGAATGACTTTTTTAATCTTGCCTGTCTGACAGGATCAGGATTGTGTCTGCTGCCGCAGGAAGTACTGTCATCGATGCCTGAGTCTGTCTTCGTATTTTTACCTTCATTATCGCTGTCGTTCTGTTTTTCAGTTTCTTCTGCGGTTTCAGAGAAATTGCCTTCCGATGATTCCGATAGAACGGGTGCTGCTGCAGGTTCTGTCGGTTCTGATCCGGAAGATACAGATTCAGCAGGTCCGGCAGGAGCTTTTTTATCAGTCAGCATTATAACCTGATTGAAAATTGCAGTAAGGATTTTACTGTCTTTATTTTCATAAGGCAGCTTAACCGACTGACCGTTGTATTTAAATATATAATAGCACTCATCAGCATTATGAGAAACATCCGACATTCTAGAGTAAAAATATTCATTGCCACCTAAAGTCACAGACTTTGTTGTGAACTGTGCTTTAGTACCTCCGCAAATTAATTCTATTGTTTTCATAATATCCTCCAATTTACAGACTTGAATTCAATCGGGTAATTAATTATTATGCAGTTGAAATATATAATCATGATAATGCTTGTACTATAAAAAAGTCAACCCAAATACAATAAAAATGTATAAAATTACAAAATTAGGAAGACAAAACATCAACATAGTGTTATAATGTATATCAAATAAGTATCTTTGCTTGTATATCAACTAGTAAAATAAGAAAAAGAGGTTATATAACATGAATAAGAACGCATTAACTGAACAGAGAAGAGAAACAGTTATTGGTCTTCTTAAGGGAATGAACATTAAGAAAAGCACTGTTGGGGGCTTCGATAAGGATGATGTGTATGATTGCATGCAGCAGCTTTGTGATTTATACGAGAAGAATATAGAAGAACTTGAGGATGCTTATGAAGCTGAAATCGATGGTCTTAAGACCAAATATCAGAAATATGATGATAATAATGATCTGTATGTAAGCCTTATAATGGAAGCCAAAAAAAGCAGTAACGATATTATTAATCAGGCCAAGAGTGAAGTTGAAAGCATTCTGGCAGAAGGAAAAGAACAGATTGCCGCTCAGGAGAAGGAACTTGAGCAGGTCAGACTTAATATGGATTCGGAGAAGAAAGCAATCATTGATGAACTGAATGCATCAAGAGAAGCGGTTGAGGCGGAAAAGGCCGCTATGCATGCAGAGCTTGAAGCAGAGAAAGAAAAAGTTTCCGCCCTCAGGAACAAATACAGACAGCAGCTGAACTCAATGGAAGAGGAGTTTGCTGAAATTAAAACCAATATCCTTAGAACTTCCGGTAAAATTGACAGTCTCAAAAGCAAACTGCCTGATGATAATGAAGATGTCAACTGGAACGTAAGTAATGATGTTGATACAGTGAATTTCCCGGCAGAAGAAATAGCAGTTGAAGAACCGGTAATGCCAATATATACAGCTGAAGACGCAGCGGTACCTCAGGACTTTGGAATACCCGCAGCTGAAGTTCTTCCGGTTGAAGCGGATACAGCAGCATCAGTTGAGATCCCTGCTGAAACAGTGACGGCAGAGCCTGCTGTTACAGCTGAAGAACCTGCAGGTGAACTGACTCTTGAAGATCTGATGGCGGATATCCCGGATGCTTCTGTGCAGCCTGTTCAGGAAGAAGAGACTGGTATTGAGGAATTTACACTTGATGATATTGATATAGAGCTCCCTGATCTTAATATAGAAGGACCATCTGATACATCTGTTCCGGAGGAACGGGTAACAGATACGGAGCCGGAAGAAATATCATTTGAAGGACTTGAAGATTTATTCAGAGAAGATAAATAGCCGCAGAGCAGCAGTATAAATTGATATGAAAGAACTTAAAGAAAAAATTCTTAAAGAAGGCGTTGCAATAGGGACTCAGATTGTCAAAGTGGATCATTTCCTGAATCACAGACTGGATATCAGATTTCTTGATAAAATAGGTGCAGAGTTCCGCAGAAGATTTGAAGGTGAGACTGTAGACAAAATTCTTACCGTAGAAGCAAGCGGTATTGCTGTTGCCTGTATGACAGCAGCACATTTTGATTTTGTTCCTGTTGTGTTTGCCAAAAAAGCTATGCCGAATACTATGACGGAAGGTTTTTATGAAGCTGAAGCACGTTCGTTCACAAAGGGAACAGTATCAAAATTCAGAGTGTCTGACAGGTTTATCAGTGAAGGTGACAGGATTCTTATAATAGATGATTTCATGGCTCATGGAGAAGCCTCGATGGCACTTGTGAATATAGTAAGGCAGGCGGGAGGAACCGTTGTCGGAATAGGTGCTGTTATCGAGAAGGGTTTTCAGGGCGGCAGTGATAAACTGCGACAGGCCGGATGTCATGTTGAATCTCTCGCAATCATTGACAGGATTGATGATGGAAAAATAATGTTCAGATAGTTTTAAAAATAAAGCCCGCAGGTTGCGGGCTTTATTTTTAAACCGTTGTTTTTGTATATTTACAGCACATTAAACGGAAGCAGTCGAAAATTTGCAGACCTGGTCGATTTTTTGTTGACACTGCTAATTTCAGAGGGTAAACTCATTATGTGGTTAAAATCACAACTGAAAAATTGCCAGTATAAGCACGGAGAGATGGATAGTGCTGTAGAAATTGGCGGACAGGTTTATGACCTGTCTTTGTTCTTTTATCTAAATTGTTTTCATTTTAAGGAGGAGAAAAATGAAAAAGAAAGTATTGTCATTAGTACTTGCGCTTATGATGATTTTCGCATTCTCTGTAACACTTACAGGATGCGGCTCCGGAAGCGACTCCGGGGATGCAGCTTACAAAGTCGGATTTATCTGTCTGCATGACGAAAATTCAACTTATGACAAAAACTTTATTGATGCTGCAAATGCTGCATGTGAGAATCTTGGAGTAGAGGCTGTTATCAAAACAAATATCCCTGAGGGACAGGAGTGCTATGATGCAGCAGCTGAACTGGTTGACGCAGGATGTGGAATTATTTTTGCAGATTCATTTGGACATGAAGATTTCATGATTCAGGCTGCAAAGGATTTCCCTGATGTACAGTTCTGCCATTCAACAGGAACAAAAGCTCATACTGAAGGTCTTGAAAACTATCACAATGCATTTGCTTCAATCTATGAAGGCAGATACCTTGCAGGTATTGCTGCAGGTATGAAGATCAATGAAATGATCGATGCGGGCGATATCACTGCTGACCAGGCTAAAATCGGATATGTTGGTGCCTACACATATGCAGAAGTAGTTTCAGGATATACTTCATTCTTCCTGGGTGCGCGTTCAGTTTGCGAATCAGCTACAATGGAAGTAACTTTCACAGGCTCATGGTATGATGAAGCACTGGAAAAGGAAGCTGCAAACAAGCTGATCAACGACGGATGTGTTCTTATTTCACAGCATGCCGATTCGATGGGAGCTCCTACAGCATGTGAGAACAAAGGTGTTCCTAATGTTTCATACAATGGAAGCACAAAGGATGCATGCCCTAACACATTCATCGTTTCATCAAAGATCAACTGGGAACCATATTATGAATATGCAATCAAGGCTGCTATGGACGGTACAGCAATCGATGCTGACTGGACAGGAACACTTGAGACAGGTTCTGTAGAACTTACAGAAATCAATGAAGATGTTGCCGCAGAAGGAACAGTTGAAGCTGTTGAAGATGCTAAGGCAAAACTTGAATCAGGCGAACTCAAGGTTTTCGATACATCAGCATTCACTGTTGAAGGAAAGAATCTTGATTCATATAAGGCAGATGTTGATACAGATGCTGACTACACACCTGATACAGAAGTAATCAAGGATGGTGCGTTCCTTGAATCTGAATTCAGATCAGCTCCGTATTTCGATCTCCAGATTGATGGAATCAAGCTGCTCGATACAAAATTCTAAGAAATAATTTCCAGCGAAAGCCCCGGTCAGACCGGGGTTTTCGTAGTGATAATCATATTGCAGAGAAAAGGACATGTTTATGAAGATGTGTTTTTCTATGCAATATGATCAGAATAGGCTGCCGGGCTGCTCCCGTAGAAGTTTACAGGATATTCGGGACGGGTCGGAAAATTTACTTTAAGAAAGGTGTTGATTACTTTGGCCAACAGAGAAGTGGCTGTGTCCATGCGGGATGTTACTAAAACATTTGGCACTGTAATAGCAAATAATAATGTAAATCTTGATATTTACCGTGGTGAAATTCTGTCTCTGCTAGGTGAGAACGGCAGCGGCAAGACTACACTGATGAATATGCTTTCGGGAATATATTATCCTGACGGAGGAGAAATATATATCAATGGCGAACTCGCATCGATACATTCTCCAAAAGAGGCATTTGACTATGGAATAGGCATGATACATCAGCATTTTAAACTGGTTGATGTGTTTACAGCAGCCGAAAATATTGTACTGGGCTTAAAAGAAGAGGGAAAACTTGACCTTAGGAAAGCAGCTGATAAAATCAGCAGCATATGCGAAATGTATGGATTTGATATAGATCCTGACCAGAAAATATATAACATGTCGGTTTCACAGAAACAGACTGTTGAAATTGTCAAAGTTCTTTACCGCGGAGCTGATATTCTGATACTGGATGAACCTACAGCTGTGCTTACTCCGCAGGAGACAGAAAAGCTTTTTGCGGTGCTGAGAAATATGAAAGAATCGGGAAAGACAGTAGTTATAATTACGCATAAGCTTCATGAAGTACTGGAAATTTCTGATAGAGTGGCGGTGCTGAGAAAAGGCGAGTTTATTGGAGAAATGATCACTGCGGAAACTAATGAGCAGGAAATGACGAATATGATGGTGGGCAGAATGGTCGAGCTGAATATTGAAAGACCCGAACCGGTGGATCCGGCGCCCCGCATCAGAGTAAATGGTCTGACGGTCAGAAGTTCTGACGGTATTCAGAAACTTGATGATGTCTCATTCACTGCAAATTCCGGTGAAATTCTTGGAATTGCCGGTATTTCCGGATGTGGACAGAAAGAACTGCTGGAAGCGATAGCAGGGCTTCAGCCCGTTGAGAATGGAACTATTGAGTATATTGATGATAATGGTGAAGCTGATGAACTTATAGGCAGGGATCCCCTGCAGATAGCTGCAATGGGAGTTGCACTTTCTTTTGTACCTGAGGACAGACTTGGCATGGGACTGGTCGGCAATATGGATCTTACTGACAACATGATGTTAAGGTCGTTCAGAAAGGGCAAGTCCTTTTTTACAGACAGAAAAACTCCAAGAAAGCTTGCTGAAAAAGTTGTTGATGAACTGTCTGTCAGCACATCCAGCCTCTCGACTCCTGTAAGAAAGCTTTCAGGCGGAAACGTACAGAAAATACTTGTCGGCAGAGAAATCGCATCAGCGCCAACAGTTCTTCTTTCTGCCTATGCTGTCCGAGGACTTGATATCAATTCATCATATACTATTTATGATCTGCTTAATCAGCAGAAAAAGAAAGGTGTTGCTGTAATATATGTCGGAGAAGATCTTGACGTTCTGATGGAGCTCAGCGACAGAATACTTGTTCTCTGCGGAGGAAAGGTGAGCGGTATTGTTGATGGCAGAACTGCCGACAAAAATCAGATAGGTATGATGATGACAAAGCTTGGAGGAGGTGAAGGCAATGAGTAAACTGAACAGGGAGCCGCTTCTCCATATTACAAAGCGAAAAGAACTGCCCCTGGCTAAAACGTGGGCGATAAGAATAGGTGCGATTGTTGCAGCGCTTATAGTATGTGCGATTGTTACTACTGCAATGACAGGCCTTGATCCTTTCAGTGTATTCGGGACAATGATATATGGAGCTGTCGGAACAGAGAGAAAAACGTGGATACTTCTTAAGGAACTGGCAGTACTGCTCAGTGTGGCACTGGCTCTGACACCAGCCTTCAAGATGAAGTTCTGGAACCTTGGCGGTGAAGGTCAGATACTTGTCGGTGCATGGGCAACTGCACTCTGTATGATATATATGGGGGACGTAATTCCGAGCGGACTGCTTATTCTGGTATGCCTTGCAGCTGCAATACTGTGCGGAGCTGTATGGGCCATGATCCCAGCCTTTTTCAAAGCAAAATGGAATACGAATGAAACTCTTTTTACCTTGATGATGAATTATGTTGCAATCCAGCTGGTAGCATATTTTGTTATTATCTGGGAGGTTCCAAAAGGATCAGGACAGGTTGGAATAATAAATCAGAGCACTAATGCCGGATGGCTTCCCTATATAGGTACGAACAGTTATATACTGGTAATTCTGTTTGTCGCTGTTATTACAGCTGGTATGTTTGTGTATCTGAAATACAGCAAGCACGGATATGAAATATCAGTAGTGGGTGAAAGCCAGAGAACTGCAAGATATGTAGGAATCAAAGTTGATAAGGTAATAATAAGGACACTTTTCCTGTCTGGTGCAATATGCGGATTTACGGGATGGATGATAGTATCCGGCATTGACCATACGATTACTACTACGCTGGCAGGAGGCAGAGGCTTTCTGGGTATTATGGTTTCATGGCTGGCACAGTTCAATGTAATCGCTATGATATTCGCAAGTCTTCTTATTGTATTTCTGGAGCAGGGCGCAGGGGAGATTTCCACAAGTTTCGGACTGAATCAGTCTTTCGCAGATATACTGACTGGTATAATTCTGTTCTTTATTATCGGATGTGAATTCTTTATTAATTATAAAGTTCATATGAGAAAAAAATCTGGAAAGGAGGAAGAATAAATGTTTGATTTAGTTGCATTTATTCCTCGTGCTATAGTGCAGGGTATGCCGCTGCTGTTCGGATGTACAGGAGAAACAATTTCTGAGAAAGCGGGAAGCCTTAATCTAGGTATTCCGGGAGTCATGTATGTAGGTGGTATATGTGGAGTAATCGGTTCATTCATATATGAACAGAGCTGCAGCGGAGACCTTAATCCTTTTCTGGCGATTTTTATTCCGATGATATCATGTCTGATCGGCTCATTGCTTATGGGGATACTGTTCAGTGTGCTTACAGTAACACTGAGAGCAAATCAGAATGTTGTGGGTCTGGCTATGACAACGTTTGGTGTGGGTTTTGGAAATTTCTTCGGTGGTTCTCTGATGAAACTTACAGGAAGCTCGGTGCCATCCATTGCACTTTCCAGAACCAGCTACTATTTCAGCAGAACCTTGCCTTTTGCTGACAATCTGGGATGGTTCGGCAAAATATTCCTTTCATACGGATTCCTCACATATCTGGCTGTGATAATTGCTATTGTGACGGCTTATGTGCTGGGACATACCAGAACAGGTCTGCAGCTTCGTGCAGTGGGAGAGAACCCTGCGACAGCAGATGCTGCCGGGATTGATGTCAACAAATACAAATACTGTGCGATTTGCATAGGATGTATGATTGCAGGGCTGGGAGGTCTGTTCTATGTTATGGACTACGCAAGTGGTGTATGGTCAAATGATGCATTCGGTGACAGAGGATGGCTTGCAATAGCGCTGGTTATTTTCACTTTGTGGAAGCCGAATATTGCGATTTTCGGATCGATCCTATTTGGTGGACTATATATTCTGCATCTGTTTATTCCGGGCGCAGGAATGGCTGCAAAGGAGCTTTACAAAATGCTACCGTATATTGTTACTATTATCGTACTTGTATTTACGAGTATACGTAAGAGAAGAGAGGATCAGCCGCCTGAAAGTCTGGGCCTTCCATATTTCAGAGAAGAACGGTGACATAATGCATAATTTCAATAACTGTAAAAACCGCAGTAACAGCTGCGGTTTTTGTATGAGCGGAATCGTAATTTTTATATGCTGATGGTTTTGCTGAATAAGGTACATTTATCCTACGGCAGTTCATCCTTGTGGGCCATGATGAATTCGATGAATCTGCGCGAGGCCACCGGAAGTTCAAGCTTGCTTCTGTAGCCTATTGCCAGAGTCCTTGAAAGAGGCGGATCTACAGGGCGTACTTCTATATTAAAATTTGTACGGTGGAGTACCAGTTCTGCCAGTATACTTACTCCCATACCCTGTTCCACCATTGCCATGATAGAATAATCATCGTGTGCTATGTATTTTATATCGGGTTGTATTCCAAGAGTTCTGAATGCTGTAAGGCATTCAGAGTAGTAGCCGGTTTCAAGAAGGATAAAGCTTTCTTCCATAAGCTTTTCCAGAGGGATGATGTCATATTCTGCCAGTGGATGATTTTTAGGTACGATTGCTGTCAGAGCACCTTCTTTCAGAGGCAGTATTTCAATTCCGCTGATGGCATCGGGGCTGACAAACCCGAAGTTGACTGCACCTGTTTTGACCCATTCATTCATTACGGTATAGTCTCCCTGGTGAGTGATGAATTCCACATTCGGATGCATTCTATGAAACTCTTTCATAAGGGATGGCAGCCAGTGGACGCTGATGCTGGACATAGTACCTATGTGGATGGTCCCTGTGTCAAGACCGCAGATATCTTTTGCCTTTTCTATTGAAGACTGATACTGGAAAATCGTGCGTTTGATATATGGATACATTTCTTCGCCTTCGCTTGTGAGGGTAGAGCCTGTGCGTGTTCTTTTCAGAAGCTTGAATCCCATTTCATTTTCGAGGGATGAAATTGCCTGACTGAGCGCAGACTGAGTGTAGCCGAGAGAATAAGCTGCTTTTGAGAAGCTGCCGAGTTCCACTATTTTCTGAAGTGCTATGTATCTGTGCATTGTTTCCTCCGGGTTCATTGTTAAGTGTTTCTTATGTTACCATAAGATTCTTTCGTTTTACTTATCTCTAAAAGCAGTATACAATTTAATTAACAAAGAAACAAGGAGGTCATTGAAATGAGAAATAATAATTTAATCAAATGTGCTGTATGGATGGCGGCAGCTATCATATGCTTACTGGTATTGATTTCAGCAGGTCACGGTGTTTATATCGCAGCAGGCGCAATGAGCCTTATCTGCATGGCAGTTTCAATGTTTTACTGGGTACGTTTTGCAATGCCTCTCACTAAGAATGCATTTAACTTCAGATAAACAACATCAATGACTTATGTAATATCTAAAAAATACTGCCTCAGCATTATCATCTGCTGGGGCAGTATTTTTTGTAGTTTTATTTCCCGTCATATGCTATTACGGTATCAACCGGATATCCTTCAAGCCTGCTTCTGCCGTCGAGTCCCTTTAATTCAAGGAGGCATACTATTTTTGCTATTGATGCGCCAAGCTGTTCAAACAGCTGTGCTGCCGCACACAGTGTTCCCCCGGTGGCAATGAGATCGTCGATAAGCACGACTCTCATTCCGGGCTTTACATCATCCTTGTGAACCTCTATTTCAGCAGTACCGTATTCCAGTTCATATGATGCACTGACTGTCTCTCTGGGCAGCTTGCCTTTTTTTCGTACGGGTATAAAAGGTTTGCCGAGATTATATGCTATTGGCATTCCGAATAGAAAACCTCTTGATTCCAAACCTGCTATAGCGTCAAATTTCACTCCGTCCAGCATTGCCTGCATTTCATCAACTGCAAGCTTAAGCCCGTCTGCATCTCCGATGACCGAAGTGATGTCACGGAAGATAATCCCTGGTTCAGGGAAATCAGGTATATCCGTTACATAATCTTTTACTGTTTTCATATCATTGACCTCGTAATATTATAATGGTATTGTTTGCTGAAATCCAGACCGTGTGTCTGTCCGGACAGAACAATCCTATCACAGCAGGAGAAAAATAACAATAAGCAAACTAAGAAAAGTGATGGGCAGGCTATGCCCAAACCCGGCATTATATGGTATAGTAAAAGAAAAACCTGAGGAGGTAGTAAAATGATATATGTACATCTGGCAGAAGGCTTTGAAGAGGTCGAGGCCCTTACTATTGTTGATATTCTGCGTAGAGCAGGGGAAGACGTTAAAACTGTATCCATCACAGGAGAAAAGCAGGTGACGGGAACACATGGCGTGCCGGTAATTGCTGATATACTGTATGAAGATGCTGATTATGACAAATGTGAAATGATTGTGCTTCCAGGAGGACTTCCGGGTGCGGCAAATCTGGAGGAGCATGAAGGTCTGGCTGCGCATATCAGGTGTTTTGCAGAAGATCCTGCGAAGAAGCTGGCTGCTATCTGTGCGGCTCCGATGGCATTCGGAACTCACGGTGTAATCTGCGGTAAACGTGCCACAATATATCCGGGAATGGAGGAACGTCTGACCGGAGCAGGTGCAGAGACGACAGGTGAGGCAGTAACAATAGACGGCAATATAATTACAGGCAAGGGTCCGGCTTATGCTATGGAATTCGCGCTGGCTCTTGTAAAAGAACTGAGGGGAAAGAAACTCGCTGACAAGGTAGCAGACGGACTGCTTTATACAGGCAGGGTGTAGCTATGGATGAGTATAAAGTGGATTTCCATATTCATACGAATTTTTCCGACGGGCGTCTGTCTCCGACTGCTATTGTGAAACAAGCCAAGGAACTTGAGTATGATATGATCGCTATCACGGATCATGACGGCATAGATGGAATAAAAGAAGCTCTTATAGCCGGTGAGGCACTGGAAATCAAAGTGATTCCCGGTATAGAGCTGGCTGTGGAGACAGAAGAAGGCATTGAACTCCATATGCTTGGCTATTACTTTGACCCTGACGATTCCCATTTTAATGAAATGATGGAGGAACTGAAGCGCAGGAGAGATGACAGAAACGGAAGACTTGTAAAGGCTCTGAATGAGATGGGTTATGAGCTGTCTATGGCGGATCTGAAGGAGCAGCAGCCCAATAATTATATCGGTAAGCCTGTGATTGCCAGAACGCTGGCGGCAAAAGGATATATAGATAACCCGAAGGAAGCTTTCGCTCCGGGAAAATTTCTGGAAAGTCCTCAGGCTCGCGCAGTAAAAAAGGTGAAGCTTACAGCAGCTGAAGCTATCAGCCTGATAAAGGGCGCAGGCGGAATCGCGGTGTTTGCCCATCCGATACAGACAAAAGGTATCGGTGAGCCCGGCTCAGAGGAGTTTTATGAAAAAATTGACAGGATAATCAGAACTCTTAAGAAACAGGGACTTGGTGGACTTGAATGCTATCACCCCGACCAGAATCACGAGCAGAGCATGAGGTTTGTGGAGCTTGCTGAAAAGTACCATCTTCACATTACCCGCGGCTCGGATTTTCATGGCGATAAATTCGGACAGGAATAAATGCTGCGTGAGGTGGACGATAAAATGAATTTGTTGACGAAAACTACGGCGCTTGCGATGGATATGACTTTGAAGTATGTGACTTCCGGAGATGTTGTAATCGATGCTACCTGCGGCAACGGCCACGATACGCTGACGCTAGCGGAGGCTGTCGGGGACTTGGGACAGGTTATAGCCCTCGACATACAGCAAAGTGCACTGGAGTCGGCCGGTGTACTTTTACATGCTAATGCAAAGGAGAACGTGACCTTCGTGCAGGGCAATTTCAGAAACCTGACGGAACTGACAGCGTGCCTTTTACATGACAGGAAGCCTTCGGCTATTGTGTTCAATCTTGGTTATCTTCCGGGTGGTGATAAGTCGGTGACGACCGTGCGAGAGGATACGGTGGAGGCTGTAAAACAGGCACTGGAGCTCGTAGCAGTTGACGGTGTTGTGACGGTGGTGCTGTATTGCGGACATGAAGCGGGTAAAGCTGAGAAGAAAGCTGTCTTGGATATGGCGGCTGAATTGCCTGCTAGCAGGTTCCATGCTGTTTATGGAGGTATGATTAATCAGAGGAAGGACCCTCCTGAGGTGCTGTGGATAACGAAGAAGAAGTAGAATTTTTTTGTGGGGCACTATGAATGGCAGATGTTTTTTGTTAGAATATATGCATAATATTTTGCAGCGGTTGAAGAAAGGATAGGAATATGGATAAAAATGTACGTCCTGAAACTATGGAAAGAATAACGACTCCGGCTCTGGCGGAGGCTTTTATCGAAGAACAGGTAAAGGAAATAAAGGCTCAGGTAGGCGATAAGAAGGTGCTGCTGGCGCTCTCCGGCGGTGTTGACTCGTCGGTGGTTGCGGCTCTGCTTATCAGGGCTATCGGGCAGCAGCTGGTCTGCGTTCATGTGAATCATGGGCTGCTTCGAAAGGGCGAACCGGAGCAGGTGATAAAAGTATTCCGTGATGAAATGGATGCAAATCTGATTTATGTAGATGCGATTGATAGATTTTTGGGATTGCTGGAAGGCGTTGCAGATCCTGAAAAGAAGAGAAAGATTATCGGTGCTGAATTTATCAGAGTATTTGAAGAAGAAGCCCGCAAACTGGAAGGAATCGAATTCCTGGCGCAGGGTACTATATATCCGGACATTCTGGAAAGTGACGGCATCAAGGCTCATCACAATGTTGGCGGTCTTCCTGAGGATATGCAGTTTGACTTGGTTGAACCGGTAAAATTGTTGTATAAGGATGAAGTTCGTGTTGTGGGAAAGGCACTGGGTCTTCCAGATAATATGGTATTCAGACAGCCGTTCCCAGGTCCGGGTCTTGGTGTAAGATGTACAGGTGCTATCACTCGCGACAGACTGGAAGCGGTAAGAGAAGCGGACGCAATCGTACGTGAGGAAATCGAGAAGATGGATAATCTGCCATGGCAGTACTATGTAGCAATCCCGGATCTGAAGTCAACAGGCGTAAAGGATGGCAAAAGATACATGGGATGGGCGGCTATCATCAGAGCAATCAATACTGTGGATGCAGTAACTGCAGAATCCGTTGAAATTCCTTGGGATAAGCTGTGTGTAATGAGAGACAGAATCATTGCGGAGGTTCCCGGAATCAACAGAGTGCTGTGGGATATTTCAGACAAGCCTGTAGCTACGATAGAGTGGGAGTAGCGAGCGAAAATGTATAAACGTTGAAATTTCAATGTTTATAGAGGTTGAAAAAATGTTATGATACCTTTTTGATACCAAACGCAAAAAACGCATTATTTTAAGAATAAAAATTAAACCCTATGAGAACTAAGAAAAAAGTTTTCATAGGGTTTTTTGTTTATGGCTTTAAGCCTGTTTTGACGGGTTTATCCGTCAAAACGGATAAACCACCCGCTATGCGGGTGCGCGTCGATGGTTATACCAAAAAATTCCCCAAGCTGATAGAATGAGGTTGTTCAAGCTTCATTGCAATCAGAAAGGAGAATTTTTATGGCCAATAAGGCAAACAGTTTAGCGCATACAAAATGGCTTTGCAAATACCACGTTGTATTCA
>JALEQY010000090.1 GCA_022763735.1 Clostridiales bacterium | reverse complement strand
AGTTTGGCAGCTTTTTCTACATTTCTTCTGTTCATTTCAGGAATTCCGCCGATGCTCTTGATGTATTTGAATACTTCTCCTGCCACATAGATTGCAAAGCAGTTAGGAGTATTGTATGTTGAACCGTTATCAGCGTGAATCTTATAGTCAAGATATGTAGGGATATCTTCCTTGGCATATCCTATAAGGTCTTCTCTCATAATAGCAATAGCTACACCTGAAGGAGCGATATTTTTCTGAACACCTGCATAGATAAGACCGAATCTGCTTACATCAATTTCCTCTGAAAGGATGCATGATGACATATCTGCTACGAGAGGAATATCTCCTGTATCCGGGATATACGGATAATGTGTTCCGTAAATAGTGTTGTTGAATGTGATATGTACATAATCTGCATCAGGTCTGAAGTCTTCCTTCTTCACTTCAGGAATATATGTGAATGTTGATTCTTCTGAAGATGCAACGATTTTGATATCACCGAATTTCTGCGCTTCCTTCGCAGCCTTCTTTGCCCATGTACCGGAAACGATATAATCAGCTTTCCCGGATTTTCTCAGCAGGTTCAGCGGAACCATGGCGAACTGAAGTGTGCCGCCTCCCTGAATAAACATAACCTTATAGTTGTCAGGAATGTTCATTATGTCTCTGAGATTCTGTTCTGCATCTGCCAGAATTGCTTTGAATTCAGCGGATCTGTGACTCATTTCCATTACTGATTCGCCGCAGCCCTTGTAATTTACCAGATTTGCAGCCACGTCCTCCAGTACACTCAATGGCAGCATTGATGGTCCTGCCGAAAAATTATATGCTCTTTCCTTACTCAATTTGGTCACCTCCACTTGATTTTTGTATATTATTTACCTTTGAGTACTAAAAAATAATTGCATATATTATATCACTTTACCTTAATGCCGTAAAGTGATATAATAAATGTAATTACGTAAAATTGACGCTGTGTACCGCGTCTTAATAAATAACAAGAGGTGAACAACGATGTACAAAATTGGAACATTTAATAAGATTTCTCCTGTAGGCTTAGGCAAGCTTACTGATGACTTCGCTCTCGTGGAAGATCAGAACGAAGCCAACGGAATTATTCTGAGAAGCTACGACATGCACGAAATGGATTTCTCCGACAACCTTCTGGCTATCGGCAGAGCCGGTGCCGGCACAAACAACATTCCTGTTGACAGATGTGCCCAGCAGGGTATCGTAGTATTCAATTCACCTGGCGCCAATGCCAATGCCGTTAAAGAGCTTTGTCTGGCAGGCATGATCATGGCAGCCAGAAATATCCCTGCAGGAATCGCATGGGCAAAAACTCTGGTAGGCAGCGAAGGCGTCGGCAAGCAGATAGAAAAAGGCAAGGGACAGTTTGCCGGCACTGAAATTCTGGGAAAAACTCTGGGTGTTATCGGTCTTGGTGCTATCGGCCGTCTCGTTGCAAATGCATGTGTCGGTCTGGGAATGACAGTTGTCGGATATGATGCATTCCTCAGCGATAAAGCAAAATCTGAACTCGATCCGTCAATCACTGTTGTTGACGATCTGAATGCACTGTATCCTCAGTGTGATTACATTTCGATCCATGTACCTGCCAACGATTCAACCAAGGGCATGATGAATGCGGTAGCTTTCGCGCAGATGAAGGATGGCGTAAAGTTCATGAACTTCTCCAGAGACAAGCTGATGAACGATGATGATCTGCTGGCTGCTCTGGACAGTGGTAAGATTTCTACATATGTTACTGACTTTGCAGATGACGCTATCCTTAACGCTGACAAACCTAACATCATAGTTCTGCCGCACCTGGGTGCATCCTCAGCTGAAGCAGAAGACAACTGTGCAAGCATGGCAGTAACTCAGGTTATGGATTATCTGGAAAACGGAAACATCGTCAACTCAGTAAACATGCCTGCAGTATCTCTTGGTGCAAGAAAAGGCACAAGAGTCAGCGTTATTGCCAAGGCTGATGCAGCAGCTGCTGTACTTGCTAAGGTTGCTGAGCTGGGAGCTGCTGATGTAGCTTCTGCAACTCGCGGCGACTATGCTTACATACTGGCTGAAGTTGAAGCTGATGAAGCGGCTATCGCAATTGACGGTGTGATCAGAGCAAGAATTCTTAAATAGAATAAAACAAGTTCAAAAACCCGGTCTGCCGATTTCTGCGGCAAGCCGGGTTTTTTGATTACTTTTACATTATAATATTTGCAATAAGCATTACTACTGCTGCTGCCATCCATGCAACCACACACTGACCGATAACAACACCTGCAGCCCATTTCCCTCCAAGCTCGCGCTTTACAGATGCGATTGCTGCAACACAAGGGGTATACAGCAGACAGAACACCAGAAGTGATGCTGCTGCAGCAGGTGTAATAACACTGATTAATTCAGATGTGGTACCAAACAGTACAGACAAAGTCGACACAACACTTTCTTTCGCCATAAAACCTGTAATCAGAGCTGTTGATATTCTCCAGTCTCCAAAGCCCAGAGGTGCGAACACCGGTGCAATGACTCCTGATATTGCTGCCAGCATACTGGTCTGCGAATCTACAACCACATTCATATGTACATCAAATGTCTGAAGGAACCAGATCACAATCGTAGCAATAAAAATAACAGTGAATGCTCGCTGCAGGAAGTCTTTTGCTTTCTCCCACAGAAGCTGCCATACATTCCGTACTCCCGGCATCCTGTAATTCGGCAGTTCCATTACAAAAGGCACAGGCTCACCGCGGAACAGTGTTCCTCTGAATACAAGTGCAACCAGTATCCCGATTATTATGCCAAGGAAATATAAGCCTACCATTATCAGACCGGCATGATCAGGGAAAAACGCAGCAGTGAAGAATCCGTATATCGGCAGCTTAGCAGAACAGCTCATGAACGGCGTAAGGAGGATCGTCATCTTCCTGTCACGCTCCGACGGCAGCGTTCTGCTTGCCATTACTCCCGGAACAGTACACCCGAATCCCACAAGCATCGGCACGATGCTCCTCCCGGACAGCCCTATTTTGCGGAGAAGCTTGTCCATAACAAATGCCACTCTTGCCATATATCCACTGTCCTCAAGCAGCGACAGGAAAAAAAACAAAGTCACGATGATCGGCAGGAAGCTCAGCACACTGCCTACCCCATTAAAAATTCCATCTATAACAAGTGAATGTATAACGTCATTGACATCAAGCGCAGTCATACCCTTATCAACAATCTCTGTCAGTGCTCCTATTCCCGTTTCCAGCCACCCTGACAGGAATGAGCCTATTACGTTGAAGGTCAGCCAGAAAACTACAGCTATTATACAGATAAATGCCGGTATTGCTGTATACTTGCCTGTCAGTATCCTATCAATATTGCGGCTTCTGATATGCTCCCGACTTTCTCTGGGCTTGACTACCGCCGCACTGCAGACACGTTCGATGAACCCGAATCTCATATCGGCTATTGCCGCTGCACGATCCAGATTTCTTTCCTCCTCCATCTGCAGAATAATATGCTCTACAGTTTCCTTTTCATTCTGGCTGAGGTTCAGGCTTTCCATTATCAGCTCATCACCCTCCGCCAGCTTACATGCGGCGAACCTGAGAGGGATGCCTGCATTTGCAGCATGATCCTCAATAAGATGCATTATTCCATGAAGGCACCTGTGAACAGCGCCGCCTTTTTCATCAGCACTGCAGAAATCCTGTCTGCCCGGCCTTTCCTGATACTGAGCAATATGCAGCGCATGATTTACCAGTTCCTCTATACCTTCATTCTTTGCAGCGGAAATAGGTACTACAGGTATACCCAGCATTTCCTCCATTTCGTTGACATGTATGGAGCCACCGTTGGCGTTCACCTCATCCATCATATTGAGAGCCAGCACCATAGGAACATCCAGTTCCATAAGCTGCATTGTAAGATACAGATTTCTCTCAATATTTGTCGCATCGACAATATTGATAATACCCTTTGGTGCCCCGTCCAGCAGGAACTGTCTGGTAACAATTTCTTCACTGGTGTATGGCGACATCGAATAAATTCCCGGCAGATCTGTCACCAGAGTATTGCCATGGCCTCTTATAACACCGTCTTTTCTATCGACAGTAACTCCCGGGAAATTCCCCACATGCTGATTTGACCCTGTCAGCTGATTGAACAATGTTGTTTTGCCGCAATTCTGATTACCTGCAAGAGCAAAAGTCAGCGTTTCACCCTCCGGCAGCGGATTCTCATCGGCTTTCACATGATATTTTCCGCCTTCTCCAAGACCGGGATGTTCAATCTTTTTTCTCTGCCTTATATCTTCCTTCTTTTCTACACTGTCTCTCACATTCCCGATAACGATTTTTTCTGCATCAGCAAGCCTGAGAGTAAGCTCGTACCCATGTATCCTAAGCTCCACCGGATCACCCATCGGAGCATATTTTATCATTGTAACATCGGCCTCCGGGATGACTCCCATATCAAGAAAATGCTGTCTCAAAGCACCCTCACCGCCAACCGATATCACTGTAGCAGTTTTGCCTATTTCCAGATCTCTAAGTGTCAGAATGTCTGATGACATATTATATTATGAATCTCCTTTCCTTCTCATATCAAGATGTTCAGGCGGCTTTCTCTTGCTGAATGAATCATTGGTGTCCGCCCATACTTTGTTGCACAAAACGCCAAGGCACAGTACCCAGGCAATAAAATAGAACCAGAGCATTATCACTACAACTGATGATAACGCACCATATATCACGTCATAATTGGCCAGAGAATTCGCATACTTGGAATAACAGTAAGTAACAAGCAGCATTCCTACGGATGCAAAAATGCTTCCAGGTATTACTTCCTTATATTTCATCTTTTCTGTCGGCAGCAGATAATAGCTGTAGCTAACCATAAGAAAATAAAGAACAAACCCCAGTATCCATCTGATCCACAGCCAGAAACTGTCAAGATACTCTGCCAGATTATCAATGTTAAGTATGTTCAGAATAGTAACAAGAATAAACTTGCCGTGAACAAGTATTATCAGTGAAAACACTATAGTCACTATTGTAATTATCATGGTCTTTATCGCTCTGAAACGCTCGCGCCAGTAACCTCTGCCGGTACTTTTGCCATCCGTCAGAGTGTAGTTTGTTATCCTCATTATCGCAAAGGAAGCACGTGAACCTGCCCATAATACGATAAAAAGGAACACTATATTTCTATATCCGGCAGAAGAGAATTCAAATAGCCCGCTCAGCAGCGAAGACATCTGCTTACCCGTATACGCTTCCAGAAGTGTAAGTGCATTTTCCATAGAAATATTAAAGAGTCCCAGTATCTGCGTTATCAGCAGTATTATAGGAACTATCGACAGGGTGAAATAAAATGACACCTGCGCTGCAAATCCCTGATAATACGGATCCTGAAACTGCTTGAATCCAAGAATAAACATTTTGAAAATACGGGTTCTTATGGTTGCCATAAATCGACCCCCCTGTAAACATCTATAATCTTCTGTTATCTAATTTCTCTCTCAGAGTAATCAGTGCATTAGCTCTATGGCTTATTCTGTTCTTTATTTCAGATTCGATTTCTCCAAAAGTCCTGTCATATCCCACAGGAACAAACAACGGATCATATCCGAATCCATTTGAACCTTTGGCTTCAAGCATTATATGCCCCTCAACCTCTCCTCTGGCAACAATTGATTCACCATCAGGGAAAACCATCGTTATAACAGATACGAATCTGGCTGTACGCTTCTCATATGGAACGTCCCTGACAAGCTTCAACAGCTTCCTGTTATTTGCTTCATCATCTCCGTCTATTCCTGCAAATCTGGCGGAATATACTCCTGGAGCACCATCAAGGCAGTCCACTTCAAGTCCAGAATCATCCGCTATAGTAATTTTACCGCAAAGCTTCATGATTTCGTAAGCTTTTTTATATGAATTTTCTTCAAAAGTATCTCCGTCTTCAACTATTTCCACATCCGGAACACCTGCATCTTTTCTGGAGATGATTTTCATTCCGAATTCTCTCGTTATTGCATCTATCTCCTGAATTTTATGTTTGTTCTGCGTCGCCGCAACTATTATTTCAGCCATTTTCACCCTTCCTTTCAGATTATCAGATCAGTGCCTTAATACCTATTATCACCAGAATCACTCCACCGAGTATCTCAGCTCTGCATCCAAGCATATCACCGAATTTCCTTCCTATGAGAATGGCCGCAACTACAACCACAGCAGTAACTGCACCTATTACTGATGCAGGCATCCAGATGCTCATTCCCATCGCACTGAATCCTATACCGACAGCGAATGCGTCAATGCTCGTGGCAACAGACTGAAACAGCAGTACCTTGAGGGTTATAAGCTTGTCGGCACATGTCTCATGTGATTTCAGGTCTTCTATACCTTCTTTTATCATTTTACCGCCTATAATACCAAGTATTATAAAAATAACAATTCCTGAAAAGCGTGTTATTATCGAAGCAAAAAGGCTCCCTGCATAAAACCCGAATACCGGCATTAAAGCCTGAAACGCCCCGAAAAACACAGGCATTGCAGCATACGTCCTTTTGCGCAGATTCCTGTATACCATACCATTTGTCATTGAAACAGCTGCTGCATCCATAGCAAGCCCCACGCTTATAAGCAAAATATCAGCTAATGTCATAAATATCGCCTTTCTATTCCCGTACCCCCTGTAATTTCTCGTATTAACGGTTAATTATACCACACATGATATGGACTTTCTACTTCTTATAGTGTAAAATATTCTTTACGGTTTCATATGAAACTTCGGTTTTAACAAAATTACATGCAGAAAACCTGGGAGGTATTATGGATATAGTAATTTTTGACGGATATACAATAAACCCCGGAGATCTCAGCTGGGAAAAGCTTGACAATATGTGCGATAAACTTACAGTATTTGATGCCACACCGATGGATAAGGCTCTTTCCCGCATCGGAGACAGCGAGATTCTCATGACCAGCAAATGTCCTATCACAAGAGAATTCATGGAAAAATGCCCTAATCTCAGATATATAGGCTGTACTGCAACCGGTTATAACAATATCGATGTCAGAGCGGCAGCTGATCTCGGCATCGCAGTTACCAATGTTCCTGCATACTCTACAGATGCTGTTGCTCAGCACACAATAGCACTGATGCTGGAGCTTACCAACAATGTAGGGCTTCATAATCAGTCAGTGCAGAACGGTCAATGGGCACAGAGTGATTATTTCTGCTACTGGGAAAAACCTATAATGCTGCTGGCCGGTAAATCTCTCGGTATTATCGGATATGGAGCTATCGGCAAGAAAGTCGCAGAAATAGCACGGGCACTTGGAATGACTGTAAATGTGTTCAGTCAGGATCCAGAATCTGCAATGAAGTCAGATTTTGTTTCACTTCACTGCCCGCTGACAACCGAAAACGAAAAAATGGTCAATTCAGAGTTTCTTGTAAATATGAAACCGGGTGCTGTTCTGATCAATACAGCTCGTGGCAGACTGGTAGATGAGAGAGCTCTGGCAGACGCATTGAAATCAGGTTTTCTCGGCGGCGCTGCAGTTGATGTACTGTCTGATGAACCAGCTTCAGAAAACTGTCCTCTTATAGGACTCGACAACTGCATTATCACACCGCATATTGCCTGGGCACCTAAAGAAATGCGTCAGCTTGTAATAGACAGACTGGCTGAAAATCTTCAGGCATGGCTTGACGGCAGAATGCTCAACAGAGTGGATCGTTAAGTTCTGTTATTCCGGATTGATTTGACGAATAGCCGGCTGTACAGCTTATCTGAATAAGCACCGGCTTCAGGCGTCTTATTGATACAGTCACATTATTATTTGTTTTTTGAGGAGGAGTTATTACAATGAAACACAGAATCTGGGCATTGCTGCCATTCTTCGTTTTTCTGGTATTTTTTGCGGGAGCGGGAATCATCAGCAACGACTTTTACAGCATGCCGGCATACGTTGCTTTTATCATTGCACTGTTCATAGCATTTCTTCAGAACCGCAGAATGTCCTTTGATGAGAAGCTTAAAATCGTTGCAAAAGGCACGGGAGATGTCAACATCATCACGATGGTGCTCATTTTTCTGGTAGCAGGTGCTTTCTCAGGTATCGTATCTGCTGCAGGAGGGGTTGAAAGCACCGTTAATCTGGGACTTTCATTTATCCCTGCTAACCTCATGGTTGTTGGTTTGTTTGTTATCGGATGTTTTATTTCACTTTCCATGGGTACTTCAGTAGGTACAGTAACAGCACTGGCTCCTATCGCTCTTGGGGTTGCTACCCAGACAGGCTTCCCTGTCGCAGTATGTGTGGGGGCTACTGTCTGCGGTGCAATGTTTGGAGACAATCTTTCAATAATTTCTGATACAACTATTGCTGCAGTAAGAACTCAGGGTTGTGAAATGAGGGACAAGTTCAAACAGAACTTCTTTATCGTGCTTCCTGCAGCTGTTATCACTATAATTGTATTTCTGATCCGTACCAGCAGCCTTACTGCATCAACAGATGTTGGAAGCTATAACTTCATCGAAGTTATACCATATCTTGTAGTTCTTATCGGAGCTCTGATCGGACTGAACGTTTTCCTGGTTCTTTTCATAGGAATCGTTCTGTCGATGATTGTCGGAATATACAACGGTTCTTTCACCTTTATGGAATCATTCGGAATTATCGGCGAAGGTATGACTAGTATGTTTGAGATATCGATCATCTCAATTATCGTTGCCTGCATGGTCTCACTTATAAAGGAAAACGGCGGTATATCTCTTATTATCGACACTATAGAGAGAACGGTCAAAGGCAAGCGTGGAGCAGAACTAGGAATCGGTATACTTGTTCTTCTTGTTGACCTGTGCACTGCCAACAACACTGTCGCCATAGTTATGGCAGGACCTGTTGCCAGGGAAATAGCCGAAAAATTCGGAGTCAGCAGAAAAAGAGCTGCATCCATACTTGATATTTTCGCTTCCGTAGGACAGGGAATAATTCCTTACGGTGCACAACTGCTTACTGCTGCTGCTCTTGTAGGTATTTCACCTATTGAAATAATACCTAATCTGTACTATCCGTTCCTGATGCTCATATGCGTTCTGCTGTTCATATTCTTCAGACCGCAGAAAGGCGGACGCGACTGATGCTTCGGCAACGGGTATTATAAGGCAAAATTATCGCCTATCCAACACTGGATAGGCGATTTATTTTCACGCCTGCTTTTCTGATTGTTCCGCTGCTTTTTCTGCTGCTTCTTTTTTGAGGCGAACACTATCTATTTTGCCACTTGGAAGTGTAGGAAATTTATCGTAACAGAAGAAGTATTTCGGAATTTTATATTTTGCCAGTTCTTTTGCGAGCAATTCTCTCATTTCTGCTTCATTGAATTCCTCTTCTTCTTTTATTCTAACGCATGCGGCAACTTCTTCACCATAGAAATCGCTAGGTACTCCAACTACTTTCACGTCTTCTATTGCATCCATTTTTACGATAGCATCTGCAATCTCATTTGGCACAATATTCTCACCGCCACGGATAATCAATTCTTTTAATCTTCCCGCTATCTTGAGATAGCCATCTTTCGTTATTATTCCCAAGTCACCCGAATGAAGCCAGCCATCCTTATCAATAGGCTGGTTCTGATAAGGCAGGCGATAGTAGCCCAGCATCATATTGAAGCCTTTGATCAGAATCTCTCCCATTTCTCCCGGACTGCATTCTTTTCCGGTTTCAACATTCATAATCATCAACTCACAACATATTACAGGTTTTCCCACCGTGTTTAAAAGATGATCTTGAGTATCACCGTATTCTGTAATAGTAGCTGGTGCAATTTCACTTAAACCATATACCTGCATAAAATGATTGTAAGGCATCATTTGCTGCATATACTCCATCTGTGCCGGACTTGTTGGTGCTCCTGCAAGCATTGAACATCGAACAGATTCAACCTTTTCAGGTGCAAATTCTTTGCTTTCAAGAAGCATTAACATCATAGTCGGAACCGCATGATATACAGTACATTTATTTTCTTCAATGGTTTTTATAAGCTCTGAGCTTTGTATTGTCTTCGGCAGGTACACTGTAGCATCAGCAAGCAAAAACGAAAGTAATCCGAATACCAGACCAAAAATATGGAACAGCGGTGGTGCCTGGCAAAGACGATCGTTTTCTGTTAATTTCTGTGCCTCACGGCTTACATCAGCAGATCGCAACAAATTATATGAGGACAACATAACGCCTTTTGGTTTTCCCGTTGAACCAGAAGTATACAGCATTACACTTGGAGCATCTGCATCAACCGGTTCATGATAATAGTTTTTTACTATTTCGTACTCACCTAAACGCTGTAAATACATCATCGGATTATGGATGCTGAAAAAATTTGTAATCTTATTATCTTCTGAGGCTCTTACTTCCTGAATGTACTGATATTCATCTTTCATTGCTGACATTTGTCCATAACAAAGATAACTGATATCTCCAAGTTCTGAAACTGTTGCAATTTCTGCAGGACGCAGTTCAAAATTAATCAGGACAGCCATTGCTCCCAGTTTCTGAAGTGCAAAGAAACAAATTATCCACCCGATTGAATTAGCACCGCATAACCCGACACGCGTTCCTTTTTTTACACCCATATATGACAAATCAACCGCCATAATCTGAGCGCATTTATTTATCTCACTCCAGGTCCAGCTGCGATTATGATCTACAACAACCACCTTATCGCCACATATATCTGCCTTTTGTTCAATTAGAGATTTAAACGATACACCCATATATGAAGGTACTTGTACATCTTCATGTGAAACCGGTAAAATATTATCAAAACCTGTAAGCTCAAAAACATCCATCAGAGATTTTGATATTTTGATGATATCCATTCTGCCTTGTCCCATCTTGCTTTGACATATCATCAATTCTCGAACTCCAGCGGCTGAAATGTATTCAAGCTCTGATAAATCCAGTATAAGATTCTCTTTCTCATTGTCTATTCCTGTCATGGCTTCTCTAAGATATGGAGCTGTATTTACTTCCAATCTCCCCCTTAATCTTAAAGTAACTGAGTTTCCATTCCTGCTTTCAAAAATCCTCATGTCATTTACCTCTCAATTAT
>JALEQY010000064.1 GCA_022763735.1 Clostridiales bacterium | reverse complement strand
ACACCCACAGTATTATAAAGTCCGAAAAATGCATATACTGCGGCTGCGCCTGCATGATCCAGTATTACACCGCCTGCAAGCTGACATACTATGGTGCTGAGGTTGCTTCCTATCACATAATATGCTGATATTGCAATGCTTTTGCTTCCTTCAGGTGCGATATATGAAACATATCTGACGAACTCCACAAGAAGGATCCCATTTACAGCACCTTGCGAAAATGCGAGGGCAACAAGCATCCACCATGGAAGTCCGATACCATATAGAAGAAATCTGACGGCAGAAATAACCATTGCAACCAGTATGATTTTCTGCATCGTGAATCTGGCTGCAAGACGTTCACACCATGCCATAAACGGAACTTCACTGCCTACCATAAGCAGCATTACCGCTCCTACTCCGGCTATTGTGCCTCCGCCTTCTATATAAAGAAAGCTGAAATAAGTGTTGTTGGCCACATTTGTTCCTCCCATGAAAAATGCACACAGTATCAGCTGTCTTATTTTCCTGTCTTTCAGTATTTCAATATATCCTGATGATGCGCGGTTATTTTCATCTGCAGCGGTTTCTTCCGTTCTTACATTCCTTTTCAATGTAGGTATTATTACTGCAGCAATCATATAACTGACAATATAAAATATGAAAATAACCGAAAGCCCTCTTATTTCCGAAATCACACCCGCAAGAAACGTACCTGCGGCAAATCCGGCTGCACCCCAGGCTCGAAGCGTGCCGAACCTGTGCATTCTCTCTACCGTAAAAGCATCTGACAGCGACATTATCGGTGCCTGAAAGAAATACATTAAAGCAAATACCGGCAGAAAGACAGCGTACATTTTTATACCTGACAGCAGCAGGCAAGCAGATGCCGCCGCAATACACAGAAACATCAGAATGCTGTGCTTTTTCCTGCTTCTGCTGTACACTTTTCCCCAGAATGCTGATGCAATTATCGCAACAGCAGTGCCCGTTGCTGTGACAGTGCCGATCTCAGTCCCTGCAAAACCTATTGATTTAAGATACTGTCCTATCATAGGAAGAAGTGCTCCTATTGACATATATGTGAAATTATACAACGCAGCAAATTTTATGTATGATTTTCTGTTTCTCATTTTTCACCTCACCAGCCAAGTATATCAGACCAGGAAACTGCAAACAATAATATAAATCTACCCGGAGGTGATATTTTTGACTATAATACTTATTCGTACAGTCATTCTATATTTTATTGTTCTTTTTGTAATCAGAATTATGGGTAAAGGAGAACTTTCCAAAATGTCTCCTTTTCAGCTAATAGTTATTTTTATGATCGCAGAGCTTGCATCTATCCCGATAGAATCGCCGGACGTATCTATGATTACAGGCGTCACCGCGATATTTGCACTTCTTTTCCTGCAGGTATTCATATCCTTTATTTCGATCAAAAGCGAAAAATTAAAAAACTTTTTTAACGGCAAACCCAGTGTTCTGATAAACAAAGGAGATATCAATTATAAGGAACTCAATAAACTGCGTATAACTATAAATGACCTGATGGAACAGCTGCGAATCGGTAATATGTCTGCAGTTTCGGAAGTTGAGTATGCCGTAATGGAATCCAATGGTGAACTGTCAGTCATTCCGAAGGCTCGTAAAAAGCCTCTTACTGCCGAGGATATGTCAATAAGTAAACAGCCGGAGATAATGCCTGTCGTTTTCATTTCAGACGGCATTATCTACAGTAAAAATATATGCCAGTCCGGCTGGACCGAAAAGCAGCTTGCAGCTGAACTGTCAAAGCTGAATATTTCAGACAGCAGAAGTGTTTTTCTGGCTTTCTGCGACGGCAGCTCAAAGCTCCATGTCTATATGCATGACAAAGATAAAAAAACAGCAAAGGAGATCACGAAATGAGAGATCTGATAATTTCTGTAACCTGTCTTCTGTGCCTTATGGTTCCATGGGGAATATATGACCGCTATTCAATGTCCACTATAGAAAACTACAAAACTCTGATCGATTCCAGAATACTGCCTGCAATAGAAACAAATGACTGGCCGGCAGCAGAAAAAGAAATGAAATTTATTGCACAGAACTGGGATGACTACAAATCAGTTTCAGCATATTTCACAGATACCACATCCATTAACGAAGTGGACAGTATGGTTTCAAAGGTTTACTATTATGTAAAATGCAGGGATGCTTCCAATTCAGCCGGAGAAATAGCATCCCTCAAGTACTGCCTCAATTTTCTTCATGAAAACCAGCATCCTTCTCTGAAAAATATTTTCTGATGCTGACTCTGAGATACAGGGGCTGCTGGCAGCCCCTTTTATGATGAAAATCTGCCGCATGAATCACCAAAGCAGCCATAAACCTGGCCACTGCGTTTTACATTTATTATCTGACATGAGTTGCTGCATCCTGAACAGCCTTTTGTTTCAAGCTTAAGATCAAGAGTTCCGGTTTCAAATCCTTTGAACTTTGTTTTGCAGCACTCCTTGTCTTTTGCCAGAAGAGCTGCACCGACAGCTCCCATAACTTTATGATGTTCCGGTATAATTATTTCATATCCCAGAATTTCTTCAAAAGCTATGCGCATTCCACGGTTGGCAGCTACTCCTCCCTGAAAGCAAATTTTAGGAATAATTTTCTTACCCTTTGCCACATTCGACATATATGTCGCTGCCAGTGCCCTGCAGAGACCTGCCATCAGTTCATCTTCCCCGGCTCCTGCCTGCTGTTTGTGGATAATGTCAGATTCTGCGAAAACGGCACAGCGTCCGGCTATGGGTACATACCCGTCAGCCTTGCAGGCCATTTCTGACAGTTCCTCTATTGTAATCCCCATACGCCCCGCCTGCCGATCAAGAAATGAACCGGTTCCTGCTGCACAGACCGTATTCATGGCAAAATCCGTAACCAGTCCGTTTTCAAGGAGTATTATCTTGGAATCCTGACCTCCGATTTCAATTACAGTCCTTATTTCAGAATCAAGCTCTGCTGCTGCCCGTGCATGAGCGGTTATTTCATTTTTCACCACATCAGCACCTGCAACTGCAGCGCCAAGATTCCTTCCACTGCCTGTTATCCCTACTCCTCTGATTTCATCAGAAGAATACATTTCTCCAAGAATTTTCAGACCGTCACATACCGCCTTTACCGGTGTGCTCCCGGTTTTAAGATAAAGCTCTTTTTCAATTTCATTTTTATCATTTAATAGAACCAGATCAGTGCTTATCGAACCGATGTCTATGCCCATCCAGTACATGTTTCCTCCTCTCCAGCATATCTGTGAATGCTTCCAGTCTTGTTTCATATCCTGCCTCTCCACTCATCTCATCATATATCAGATTTAGTATTCTGATATCTTTTTCTTTCTGAAGTTTTTCACAGTACGCTTTGGTAACGATTTCAGGCATACATCCTGCAGGCATTATTTTTATCACACCGTCAGCATTATCGCAGGATGATATTTTTTTTACGGTGTCCTTCGCATATCCTCCGATTTCATATGCAAAACATGAATTTCTGTTCCCATAAACACAACGCTGTGGTATAAAAAGTCGTTTAAGCGTATTTTTTACCCACCACGATACAGTCATATGCCTTTCTATGCTGCAGCCCATTCCCATCAGCTTTTCTTCAAGTCTTCCGTTGGAGTCATTTTCTATAGATGTATATATTTCCCCGGCTATCAGCAGTCTGACAGGATCAGCAGCCTTGTCTGTCTTCAGTCCAGATATTTTTCTATTCAGACCGTCTATATAGTCAAACCCCTCATCAAAAGTTCTCCAACTGATTGTTGCAGATTTCAATTCTTTCAGCAATTCTGCACATATTCCCCTTTTTACCGTATATCCGTTAATCCTTTTCAGCCTTCTTTCTGCTGATTCGATCTGCCTGATCAGTTTCACAGCTTTCACAGCGCACATCATGGTTTTCACTCTGTCAGAACCGGTTATCATATCAAGACGTTTTATGAATTCTTTTATTCCTGTGACTGCCGGAGAATCAAGCATTATCCATTCATAACTGTATCCGGCTTTTTCAAGAACCGTCCTGAGCAGTTCTCCATATTCTCCCAGTCTGCACGGTCCGCAGGTAGCAATCATCACAGCAGTATCTGCTCCTGCCTTATATGCTTCCGCAAGGTCTCCGGCCATGTATTTAAATGGCAGACACATTTCTTCAGGAGATATATCAGAACCGGTTTTCACTATAGTCTTATCGTTCAGCGGCGGCCTGACACACTGAATTCCCATTTCCTCAAAAAAAAGTGCCATAATTTCTGCTGTATATCCAAATCTGGGAAATGTCACTATCATGATGCACTCCTCTGCAGCAGATCGGAAAATGCTTCCAGTCTTGTCTCAAAGCCCGCTCTGCCTCTATGTTCATCAAGTTTGAGAACCATCATGGGAACATCTGTAATATGCGTTTTTATCATCTCAATAATAAAGGAATCCAGGCCGCAGGAAAAAGATGAAATATAAATTATCCCGTCAACCTTATCCCGCATATGCAGTGCAGCTCCATAAAGCCTCACAAAGGCTTCCCAGTAAGGCGGCTTGACCAGCCCTGCATCTCTCACACATCGTTCAGCATCACTGCGAAGGACATCTTTTTCGGTAAGTACGGCGATACCGAATTCATCCAGTTTCCTGACTATATCCATATTGATAAATCTGTCATATACAGTATAGCAGTGACCTGCCAGAAATATTTTTTTATTATTCGGCAGAATGATCTCTCCCGGTCTCGGAGGTTGAGGAGCGAATTCCCACCCCGCCTCAGTGTGCCCGTACCGTCGTCCCCCGGCAATATCTGCAATTATGCCATATGCATCTTCAAAAGCTTCTGTAAAGACAGCACGTTTCATACCGGCTTCACTGCATACTTTCCACAGCCGTTTTGACAGATCTTTTTTATCATTGAATTTCAGTGGTTCTGTAATCAGATATTTCGCTTCTGATGTTTTACATGACATAAGCTCCGGCAGTCCCAGAAGCTTAGGGCAGAGCCATCTCCCCATATAATCCTTCATTACTCTCGGCAGAAGAATTCTGTCGCACTTGTCTTCAAGATAATCAAGCTGTCCCGCCACAAGTTTCATCGGTACGCATGCCTCATCAACAGCAAGCTCCCTGCCTCTTTTCAATGTGTCTTCACTATTCTCGCATCCGTACAGGATTTCTATTCCGGAATCACGAAACAATCTATCTGCAAACAAGTAATAATCATAATAAAAATGCCCTCTGGGTATTCCTAAAAGCATAAAAAAAACCTCCTGTCAAATCTATACAAATATCTTTGACAAAAGAGGTTCCGTTTATTCTATAACCCGATACATTGATGCCGCATCTTCTTTCCTGCATGTTTCCTTAAGTTCCAGAACTTCCACACGCAGACTTCCGTTTCCGAACTGTATATATATTTCATCGCCTGGCTTCACTTCCGCTCCAGGTTTCGCTAATCTATCATTAACCGATATCCTGCCCTGTTCACACGCCTCTTTGGCAACGGTACGACGCTTTATTATTCTGGAATTCTTCAGGAATTTGTCTATACGCATCCATTCTCACCTCCCGCAGTAATGTATCATATATATACCCTGATATAATCAGATATATTAACTGCATTATAAAAAGGGTAACTGCAGTTACCCTTTGAATCAAATCCTATTTATTAACTGCATCCTTAAGAGCTTTACCGGCCTTAAATACAGGAGCTTTTGAAGCATCGATCTTAATGATCTCGCCAGGCTTTCTAGGGTTTCTGCCCTGTCTGGCTTTTCTCTGGCGAACTTCGAAAGTTCCGAATCCTATCAACTGAACTTTTTCGCCTTCAACCAGTGCATTCTCAACACTTGAAACGAAAGCATTAACAGCTAATTCAGCATCTTTCTTAGTGAAACCAGTTTTCTCTGCTACTGCAGCTACTAATTCAGCTTTATTCATCAATAAATCCTCCTTAAATTAACAACAAATATTTAAAATATCAGGATCAAACATTATCATACGTCTAACCTCTGTCCTCGTGCCTTTAATTTTCCCATTTTTCAATGGTTTTGTCAAGTGAATTTAAGTAATTCCAAGGGTTTTTTATATGCTACCACAATCTCAGTTTATCACATACAGCAGCTATCTTTTTTCCTGCAGGCACTTCCATAAGTTCCTCTCTGCTTATTGCTTTTATCTTCAGAATCATTACTCCGTATATGCATACACCAGCTACTACTGATAACAGTACCGAAATACTGTTGCTCCCCAGCAGAGCAAATAATCCTTTATATGCAAATGCCACTATCACACCCATGACTGCTGATGCAGCAAGAGGTCTGAATATTGTCATGCCCGGTTTCAGTTCAAATCCCGTGAATTTTTTGAGCGCAGCAAAATCCAGTGTGGCAGCTATCACGTATGCAACTGTGGTTCCCAATGCCGCACCTATTATATTTATCTGCGGAACAGCAGTCATAACCCAGGTTACTCCGAATTTCACTATCACCCCAAGAAACAGATTAATAACGGGAACCACCTGCTTGCCTATCCCCTGCAGTGCCCCTGTCATGGTTGTTATAACCGCCAGGAAAACAAATGATACACATAATGTCTGCAGCGTAGGTGCTGTATTGAGTGCGCTTGCTCTCTGCGTCGGGTAAAGCAGCAGAAGTATAGGACCAGCCAGTGAAAACATACCGGCTGCACACGGGAACGCAATAATCATCGCCATTCTCATGCCCAACGATATCGTATTGTTTCTTTCCTGATAGTTTCTGAGCCTGTGAGCTGCTGAAACCATCGGAACAAGACTTAAAACTATCGATGTCATAATCACCTGCGGAAATGCTATCAGCGGCTCAGCAAAACCTGTAAGCTGACCGTACATCGTTTCTGCAGCAGATTCATCAAATCCAGCATCAAGCAGTCTGATATTCACTATCGCAGCATCAATAAGATTTACCAGAGGCATTATCGTTGCACCGATAGTGATAGGGATAGCTATAACAGCAATTTTCTTGAGTATTGAACCTGCAAGTTCCCACTCTCTTGTTCTGTCATTCCGTATTCTTCTTTTGATCCCCTTTCTTGCAATCATATATATAATCATCATTGTAACAAGTCCGCCAACAGCCCCTGCAGATGCTCCGAAACAGCCGCCTGCCGCACCTCGCTCGTCATTGGTGAAACCCATTATATCAGTAGCACTGTTGTACAGTATCCATGCAGCGGCCAGACCCAGAAACACTCTGAAAATCTGCTCCACCACCTGAGAAACTGCTGTAGGAACCATTTCCTGCATTCCCTGAAAATAACCTCTGTATGAAGACATTATCGGGACAAGCAGCAGAGCCGGAGCTGTCGCTTTCATGGAAAGAGCGGAGCCCGGAACCTTGACAAGTTCAGCTATCGTGTCAGAAAAGAAAAACAGCAGACAGAAGCCTATTACTCCTATAATCATCATGAGAGTCCTTGAAATCTTAAATACTCTCTCGGCTTCTCTGAACTGTCCGGTTGCACATCTCTCAGATACCATCTTAGATATGGCAACAGGCAGTCCCGCTGTTGCAAATACAAGCATAAATGCATACAGGGAATATGCCGGAGAATAATTTGCCATTCCTTCTGCACCAATCATATTGCCCAGAGGTATTCTGAAAAATGCACCCAGTACTTTAACGACTATTCCTGCGACAGCAAGCACCGCCGCACCTTTAACCAGTGATTTTTTTGCCATAACTAAAGCCTTTCAAGAATTCTTTGTGTTGCTTTCTCAACTTCATAAACAGTTTTTTCTATATCTATCAGAGAATATATGCCGTTTTCATACAGCACATTGCCGTCGACCATGGTCATTATGACCTCTCCTCCTGAACAAGAATACACTATATTATTGATGAGACTGTGAACAGGATGCATATTCGGACCGGAAATATCAAGAACAATAAGATCAGCTTTGTTCCCTACCTTAAGAATTCCACTGTCTGTTCTGCCCTGAGCCATTGCTCCGCCTGAAGTTGCTGCACGAAGCGCATCCTTCGGTGTGATCAGTGTCGGATCTGCATAATACACTTTGCTGCTGATTGCCAGAGTTTTCATTTCTTCAATAAAATTCAGGCTGTTATTGCTGGCAACACTGTCTGTTCCTATTGCCAGATTGACGCCCTTGTCTATCACCTTTGAAGCATTGCAGACACCGCTTGCAAGCTTCATGTTGCTTACAGGGTTAGTAGCAACAGTAACACCCTTTGCTCTGAAAATATCCATATCATCATCTTCTGCATACACACAGTGAGCTGCCAGTGCAGGGACATCAAACAGTCCCACCTTCTCCATGTATGCTGCCGGCGTCATACCATGTCTCTGTTTGCACTCTTCATGTTCAAGCTTGGTTTCTGACAGATGCACATGCATTATCACGTCTCCTGCATCTCTGGCACAATCAGCCAGAACCCGTGCGGTCCTGGCATCTGATGTATATTCCCCGTGGAGACTCATATCCACTCTTATCCTGCCATCAGCAGTATTGTGATATTTATTATAGAAATCAGTATTTTCTTTCATGCTTGTCAGCGTCTGCGGATCTTCACCTGTTATGTTGGTCACCGATCTTGAGATATTGCTTTTAGCTCCGCATTCTGCCACTGCTTCAGCCATGTCCTCACAGAAATAATACATATCGCTGGTTGAGACGATCCCGAATTTCAGTGACTCTGCCATTGCCAGCATGGTACCCCAGTAAACAGCATTACTGTCCAGCTTATCTTCGAATGGAAATATTTTCTTAGTTAGCCAGTCCTGAAGAGCCAGGTTTTCACCATATCCCCTCATCAGCGTCATCGGTGAATGAGCATGTGCATTGAAAAATCCGCTCATCAGCAGCTTTCCTCTGCCGTCGTACTCTCTGCCGCATGGTTCAGCCGGCGGTTTATCACCAATGTACGCTATCCTGTCACCTTTTACAAGTACGTACCGTTCCTTTTCCACATCAAGATTCTCATTCAGCATAGTAATATTTTTAAATAACATTTTCTATTCCTTTCATCCTACATAAGTGGTGCAATAAGTTTAAGCACTCTGCCGCAGACCTTGCCTATAAAGCTGTATTCACGGCAGTCCTGAAGTGTTATTTTATGGCATCTGGCCAGTGTATTCTGATAATCCTCTTCTATGTCCTGTATTACAGGATTGCGCCAGATATATGCTGCACATTCAAAATGAAGATACAGGCTTCTGTAATCCAGGTTTATCGTTCCTACGACAGCTTTCTCATCGTCGCTGGTAAATACCTTGGCATGCACAAAACCCGGCGTATATTCATATATTTCAACACCTTCCTCGATCAGTTCCTTATAATGAGTCCGCGCTAGCCAGTATGCATATTTCTTATCCGGTATGTGCGGCAGTATTATCTTGACATCAACACCCCTCTGTTCGGCAAATACGATGGTATTCAGCATTTCCTCGTCAAGAATAAGATAAGGCGTCATGATATGCACATAATCTCTTGCTTTGTTAAGAATATCAATGTAAACCTTCTCGCCTACTTCCTCATCATCAAAAGGGCTGTCTCCGTATGGCGCTATATAGCCTCCGTTTCTCATTGTGCTGTTGCACGGCATGCTGCCGCTGAACATGTATCTGCCGTAATTTTCTCTTGTTCTCTCGGTTATATTCCACATCTGCAGGAACATCAAGGTAAAACTGTTTACTGCTTCTCCCTTTACCATTATAGCTGTATCCTTCCAGTGTCCGAACCGTTTTTTTCTGTTAATATACTCGTCTGCAAGATTTATCCCGCCGGTAAAAGCAGTATGCCCGTCGATAATCAGAATTTTCCTGTGGTCTCTGTTGTTCTGATGTGTCGTCAGAAAAGGCATCATTGGTGAGAAAACTTTGCATTTGATTCCCAGCTTCTCCATTCTCTGGGGATAATTCTTCGGCAGAAGAGAAAGTGTACATGTGCCATCATACATAAATCGTACTTCAACGCCTTCTCTAGCCTTTTTTGCCAGTATCTTCAACACTTTATCCCACATGTATCCTCTTTCAACGATGAAATATTCCAGGAAGATAAAATCTTCTGCCCTTTCAAGCTGATATATCATTTCATTGAATTTATCCTCACCAAGCGGAAAATATTTCACACTGGCATCACAGTATGTAGGATATTTACCGTATTCATACAGATATCTGAACAGCCCTGTATCTATCTTAGGCTCACATTGCAGTGCTTTTTCTGTTGCCTCTCCTGTTTTCAGAAAAGGTTGCTCTTCCTCCAGCAGCTCGCCTACACGCCCTGCGATAAACCTGGTTCCCGGCTGAAGTCTGGTGTAAATATAAAAGGAGACTCCTATTACAGGAACCACAAGAATTAAGATTATCCACATCATTTTATAGCTGGAATTCTGTCTTGCATTGAGTACATACATCAGAATAATGACCGCCAGGATACCTACTCCATAGTTTACGATCAGTATCTTATTATCCAGTACTGCAAATCCTCCGAACAGTATGACAGCCTGAATAACCATAAGAAATACGAGAATCGCAGTTCGCCCGAATATTATCTTCCAAAGCCCTTTTAGTTTTTTCATTACTCTCTCCCTGAATACAGCTATATAACTTATATTATAAAATATGACTATTAAAATGTTACTGCAACACCACATAAAAGTCAAAGACTTTCAGCAATAAAAAAGGCATGTTATATCAGTTCCTGAACTGAAAAACATACCTTCTGCACCAGCATCGGCGGATCAGCTCTGCATCTGCCCTGCCAGAAAACCGGCTCCAAGCTCTGCCGCCTTCACCTCGATTTCACTTACTTCACTGCCTTCAGGCGGCAGTATGGTTACAGATCCTATTGGATCTCCGTTTGTGAGTATAGGTACTACAACCCTGGAACCATTTCTGTATTTGCTTTTACCCTGTATAATATAATCGAGATCCTCATCAATTTCTTTATTTATATAATCCTTTTTCTTTACTCCTGATACTGCGACAAATCTGTCAGTATCAGATACCAGAACGGGCAGCCCCAGCACTGATGCTGCAGTTTCTGTAAATGATTCAGCAATCTGACCAAGCTCGCTGATGGGTGAATATTTTTTCAGAATGATTTCACCAGCTGTTCCCGTATATATCTCCAGAGGATCACCTTCCCTGATCCTTAATACCTTTCTTATTTCTTTGGGAACAACAACCCTTCCCAAATCATCGATTCTTCTTACAATTCCTGTAGCCTTCATTCAAAATTCCTCCGTTTACTGTACTTTTGACTAAACGTTCCGTTTCTTTTCATAGTATCTGTAAAAGGAGGGAATTTATGCATCTTTTAAACAAACCCTTCTATTATACGAAAAAACACCGCAGGACAAGTCCCGCGGTGTCAAATGACGGTAGAATATCTACAGCTTCTATGTACTATTTAATAATTTCTGCTACTGCATCAGGTCCGCATCCGGCTGCATTTCCTTCATCAGTGTCAAGGTGCACTTCTCTTTCATGTTTGACTCCTGCACGTACCAGTACATTGTCAAAGATCAGACCTCTTTCGCCACCAACCTTGAGGCATACGATATCCTTATCCTTAACTCCTGCTTCTTCAGCCTGCTCAGGATTCAGATGTACATGTCTCAGTGCAACGATAACACCGTGATCGATTTCAACTTCTCCGCAAGGTCCAACCAGCTTGCATCCAGGAGTTCCTTCGAGTACACCTGACTCTCTGATAGGGGCCTTGATTCCCAGAGTTCTTGCATCTGTCATAGCAAGCTCTACCTGAGTTTCAGGTCTGGCAGGTCCCAGTACTCTGATTCCCTTGAGAGTGTTCTTAGGTCCTACGATATCAACTTTTTCTTCTGAAGCGAACTGTCCCGGCTGAACCAGCGGCTTTGTCGGTGTAAGCTCATGACCTTCTCCAAAAAGGATATCAATATGATCCTTCTGTAAATGCACATGCTTGTTTGATAATCCGATTTTTACTTCGTAACCCATTTTAATTCTCCTTGTCCATCATTTATCTATTCTTCCAGATACGATATGTACGGAAGGTTTCTATATTTTTGATCATAGTCAAGACCATATCCGACAATAAAAATATCATCCACGGTAAATCCTATGTAATCAACGTCGATATCTACTTTCCTGCCCTCAGGTTTATCCAGAAGCGTACAGATTTTCACTGTTTTAGCATCTCTGTTCATGAAATAATTCTTCAGATAGTTCAGCGTTCTTCCCGAATCAACGATATCTTCAACTATAATCACATTCTGACCCTCAATGTCAGTATCAAGATCTTTGTTTATTTTGACTATACCGGATGATTTTGTAGATGAACCGTAACTGCTTACAGACATGAAATCGATAGTCATATCAAGATTGACATTTTTCATTATATCTGCCATCCAGAGGACCGCTCCCCTGAGTATGCCTACGAGTACAACTGATTCGCCCCTGAAGTCCTCTTCTATCTTTCTGCCTATTTCAGCGGCCTTCTCGCTGATCTGTTTCTGTGTGATAAGTACTGTTCCTACTGTTTCATTATGCATCAGGGTTTTCTCCTTTGCCTTCTCCTTCATCCTTGTTTTCATTCACTTCATATTCTACATCATCTACAAAAGTTTTTCCACGATATTTTTTGGAAAAATCTTTAGTCTTCCCGCCGGTCCAGTATTTATCCAGCTCGCTGCTGAGATACCACAGGATAAGAAGCCACAGGATAAGATCATCGACCCAGGCTATCGGGAAAAGTATAGGTGGTATCAGATCAACCGGCAGGAATATATATATGATCCCCAGTATGATCAATGCCTTTTTTCTTTTAGGGACCGATTTATCCGCCATCATGAATCTGATAGCTTTTATCCTTTTTATCAGAACCTGTAATCCAAAAAACTGCATTTAACCCTCCAACAGTTCTTCAATAACATCCAGCAGCTCTTCATGACCCGTCCTTTTAAGTGCAGAAACAGGTATCACTTTATCTTCAGATGTCAGTCCCAGTGTCTGTCTTATCAGTTTGAGCTGCTTTGCCATCTGGTTTCTTGAAATTTTATCTGCCTTCGTGGCCACCACAATTCCGTCAAGACCGAAATGTCTCAGGTAATTATACATTTCAGCATCCTGTTTTGACGGAGCATGCCTTATATCAACAAGCTGTATAACCTTCAGGAGGTTAGGTCTGTTTTCCAGATAGGTCTCCATCATATCTCCCCACCCTGCAGAAACGGATTTGGATACCTTGGCATATCCGTATCCCGGCAGATCGACAATCCTGAATTCATCATTGATAATATAGAAATTTATCGTCCTTGTCTTCCCGGGGCTGCCGCTTACTCGAGCCAGCTTCTTCCTGCCGGTCAGAAGATTAAGGAGCGATGACTTGCCGACATTTGATCTGCCGGCAAAAGCCACTTCTTTTAAACTCTGGTCAGGATACTGATTCCGTTTTACCGCAACAGTCTCCAGATCTGATTTATTTATTCTCATTTTTCGCATCCTTTACAAGAACCTGTTTAAGTGCATCATTTACATTTCTGATGAGCACAAATTCCATCTCATTTCTTACTGCTTCAGGTATATCCTGTATATCAGCATCATTTTCCTTCGGAAGAAGCACTTTCCTGATTCCTGCTCTGTGGGCTGCGAGAACCTTTTCTCTGATACCGCCTACAGGAAGAACCTTTCCCCTGAGGGTGATTTCTCCTGTCATTGCAATGTCTTTTCTCACAGGTATACCTGTCAGAGTTGAAATTATTGCTGTACACATTGTCACACCAGCTGACGGTCCGTCCTTCGGAACAGCACCTTCCGGAATGTGAATATGCAGATCACACTTCTTATAAAACTCTTCATCGATTTTAAGTTTGCCTGCAACTGATCTTATATAGCTTATTCCAGCTTTGGCGGATTCCTGCATCACGTCTCCCAGCTGACCAGTCAGAACCAGCTTACCGGTACCCGGCACGGCAGTGGTCTCAATAAACAGAGTATCTCCGCCTACTCTTGTCCATGCAAGACCGGTCGTTACTCCGACCTCAGTCTCGCCTTTGATCGTGTCATATCTGAATTTGTGCTTTCCAAGGAACTCCACAACTTTCCTACCTGTGACATTAACTTTGCCTGTATCACCAGATACTACATTTCTGGCAACCTTTCTGCAGATATTGCCGATTTCTCTTTCCAGATTTCTGACACCGGATTCTCTTGTATAATAATTGATCAGATCACGTATGCCTTTTTCCGAAAATGCAATACTGCTCTTTGAAAGGCCATTCTCTCTGATCTGCTTTGGAACCAGATATTTTTCCGCAATGTTAAGTTTCTCTTCTTCCGTATATCCGCTTACTTCAATAACTTCCATTCTGTCCAGCAGAGGCCCCGGTATAGTATCCGTGGTATTAGCTGTGGTTATGAACATCACCTTCGAAAGATCAAATGGAACTTCAAGATAATGGTCAGTAAAATCCTTATTCTGTTCCGGATCCAGAACCTCCAGCAGTGCAGAAGCAGGATCCCCCTTATAGTCAGCACCTATTTTATCCACTTCATCAAAAAGGAAAACAGGATTATTTACTCCGCTGTCCTTGATTGCACTGATTATCCTTCCCGGTATAGCACCAATATACGTTCTTCTGTGACCTCTTATCTCAGCTTCATCTCTGACTCCGCCAAGGGACATTCTGACAAACTCACGGTTGATTGACCTGGCAACACTTCTGGCAATTGAAGTCTTTCCAACCCCCGGAGGTCCGACCAGACACAGAATCGGTCCCTTTATCCCCTCAGACAGCTGTATAACAGCCAGATATTCAAGTACACGCTCTTTAACCTTATCGAGGCCGTAATGATCCTCGTTCAGAATTTCTTCGGCTCTGTTAAGATCTATATTATCTTCGCTTGATGTGTTCCATGGTAGAGACAGAACAGTTTCTATATAGTTTCTGCTCACCGTCGCCTCCGCAGAAGATGGCTGCATCTTTGAAAACCTGCTGATCTCTTTCTCGATTTTTT